>JBGPGG010000005.1:0-52485 GCA_041483715.1 Thermoanaerobaculia bacterium | reverse complement strand
GCTTCGGCTATATTGCCGATCCGAATGGCCGAGAAATACGCCCCCTCCGAGATCGAAGCGAAGTGGCAGCGGCTCTGGGCCGAGGAGCGCGTCGCGGAAGTCGACACCGCCGTGCCGGGCAACGAGTTCTACATGCTCAACATGTACCCGTATCCCTCCGGCAGCCGGCTGCACGTCGGGCACGGGCGCAACTACATTCTCGGCGACGCGCTGTACCGCCGGGAGCGGATGGCGGGGCGCAAGACACTGAACCCGATGGGTTGGGACGCGTTCGGGCTCCCGGCCGAGAACGCGGCGATCCAGAGCGGGGTCCCGCCCCGCGAATACACGCTCGGCAACATCGCGCGGATGAAGGAGCAGTTGAACGCGCTCGGCTGCCTCTACGACTGGTCGAAGGAGCTCGCCTCGTGCGATCCGGCCTACTACCGCTGGAACCAGTGGCTCTTCCTGCGGATGTGGGAGCGGGGCCTCGCGTACCGAAAGACGGCCCCGGTCAACTGGTGCCCGGGCTGCCGGACGGTGCTGGCCAACGAGCAGGTGGTGGATGGGCGCTGCGAGCGGTCCGGCGACGCCGTCGCGATCCGGGACCTGACGCAGTGGTTCTTCCGGGTCACCGACTACGCGGAAAGGCTGCTCGAAGGACTGGATCGGCTCCCGCACTGGCCCGAACGCGTCAAGACGATGCAGCGCAACTGGATCGGCCGCTCCGAGGGCGCCGAGATCCTGTTTTCGGTCGATGGGCTGCCCGAGCCCGTCACGGTCTTCACGACGCGGCCCGACACGCTGTACGGGGCGACCTTCCTGGCGCTCGCGCCGGAGCACGCGATCGTGGCGCTCCTGGCGAAGGGGTCGGGCCGCGCGGAGGCGATCGAGGACTTCGTCGACCGCGTCCGGCACGAATCGCGTCTCGAGCGCGAGGCCGAAGGCGGCGAAAAGGAAGGCCTCGCCACGGGTGCCTTCGCGGTCAACCCGGCGACAGGCGAGAAGATTCCGGTCTGGCTCGCGAACTTCGTCCTTCCCGAGTATGGGACCGGCGCCATCATGGGCGTGCCGGCGCACGACCAGAGGGACTTCGAGTTCGCGCGGATATATGGGCTCCCGATCCGTCCGGTGTATCGGACGGCGGAGGGGGAGATCGACGCCGGCGCCATGACGGAGGCGCTGCCGCACGACGGCTCCCTGTGCCGTTCCGGCAGCTGGGACGGCACGCCGAACGGTCCGCAGGCGGTGCGCGTTGCGATCCAGTGGCTGGAGCAAAGGGGCGTCGGCAAGGGAAAGGTCGGCTACCGGCTGCGCGACTGGCTGATCTCCCGGCAGCGATACTGGGGCACGCCGATTCCCGCGATCCACTGCCCGTCCTGCGGGGTCGTGCCGGTGCCGGACGCGGACCTCCCGGTGCTCCTTCCGGAGGACGTGGAGTTTCGCGGCGTGGAGGGCAACCCGCTCGAGAAATCCGAGGCGTTCGTCAACGCCCGGTGCCCCCGCTGTGGCGGGGCGGCGCGGCGCGAGACGGACACCATGGACACGTTCGTCGATTCCTCCTGGTACTACCTGCGCTTCCTCAACCCGGGCGATGCCGGGAGGATGGTCGACACGGAACGGGTCCGGCGCTGGATGCCGGTCGACCAATACATCGGGGGGATCGAGCACGCCATCCTTCACCTCCTCTATGCGCGCTTCATCTGCCGCGTGCTGAAGGACATGGGCCTCGTGCACCTCGAGGAGCCGTTCGAGCGGCTCTTCAACCAGGGAATGATCACGCGGCTGAACGCGGCGACCGGGAAGATCGAGAAGATGTCGAAGTCCCGCGGCAACACGGTGTCGCCCGACGAGCTGATCGCCCGGTACGGCGCCGACACGGTGCGGCTCTACACGCTCTTCATCGGGCCTCCCGAAAAGGAATCCGAGTGGTCCGAGGACGGCGCGGCGGGCGCGTACCGTTTCCTGAACCGCGTTCACGATCTGTGCTCCCGCGTCGGAGAGCGCGGGGGCGATGCGAGGCCCGGCGACGCGCCCCGCGATACGCCCCTCTCCCGGATCACGCACCGGTCGATCGAGCGCGTGAGCGACGACGCCAGCCGGTTCCACTTCCACACGGCGATCGCGGCGCTGATGGAGTTCCAGCGGGGCATCGCCGACGCCCTCGAGGAGGGGTCCGAGTCGCCCGCGAAGGTGCGCGAGGCCACGAAGGCCCTTCTGCAGCTGCTCCATCCCATCGCACCGCACCTGACGGAAGAATGGTGGCGGCGGTTCGGCGAAAAGGGGTTTCTCGTGGAGTCGTCCTGGCCGGCCTACGATCCGGAGCTCGCGAGGCCCCTCGGAGTCACACTCGTCGTCCAGGTCAACGGAAAGGTCCGCGGAAAGCTCGAGGTCTCCCGGGGCACATCCGAATTGGACGCGATGGCGCTCTTGCGCTCGGACGAGCGCATTCGGGGCTGGGTCGAAGGCAAGGAGATCACGCGGACGGTGTTCGTGCCGGACCGGCTCTTGAATCTGGTCGTGCGTTGAGCGGGAACCGTCGAGGGGCGAGGGTCGAGCGTCGAGATAAGGTTCTCGCGTCTCTTCTGGCCGTACTGGCGATCGAGGCCGTCGGTTGCGGGTACGCACTCGTGGGAAAGGGTTCGTCGCTTCCCGAGTCGATCCGCGTGATCCAGTTCACGACACTGGAGAACCGCACGCAGCGGGTCCAGGTCGAGCAGCGCTTCTCGGAGGCGATCGCCCGCGAGCTCGCCTCGCGCGGCCGCTTCAAGGTGCAATCGGGAGGGGACGGCGCGGAGGCCGAGCTCTCCGGGACGGTCCTGGCTTTCGACCTGTATCCGGTCGCGTTCGACTCGCAGGGGCGCGCGACGGACTACCAGGTGCGCGTCACGGCGAGGGTCGCGCTCAAGGCGCTGCCCGACGGAAAGGCCATCTGGGAGAACCCGGCGTTCACCTTCCGGGACAACTACCAGTTCTCGGAGACCGCCGCATCCTATGCGGATCTCGAGAACAACGCCATCGACCGGGTGGCGGACCGGTTCGCCCAGAGCCTCGTGACGAGCATGCTGGAGGGGTTCTAGGGACCGGGGCTACTTGGCGGCTTTTTTCGCGAGTCGCGACTTGTAGCGGGCGGCCGCATTCCGGTGGATCACGCCCTTGGACAGGGCGCGGTCGATCTCGGAGTGGGTGGCCGGAACGGCCTCGGTCTTCTTCTTCGCGTCGAGCTGCCCGTACTTCTTGACGGCGGTGCGTAGCCGGGAGACGCGGGCCTTGTTGCGGGCGCGCTTCTTCGTGGCCTGGCGGTTGCGTTTTTCGGCGGACTTGATATTGGCCATGAGACTCCTGCTCTCCCGGAAGACGCTCTCGGGTCTTCCCGCTTGTTTGGATTACTTCGCTTCGACTCCGATGGACTTCAACCTCGCGCGCGCCAGGCGCGATTCTTCCGAGGTCGGGAACTCGTGGATCACATATTGCAGCTGGACGACGGCCTCGGCCTTCTGGCCGAGCTCGAGCATGGCGTACCCCTTCTTGAGAAGCGCGGCGGCGGCTTTGTCGCTGGCCGGCCACTGTTTCAGGAGCTTCTCGAAATCGGCGATCGCTTCGGGGTACTTCTTCTGGGCGTAGTGCGACTCGCCGATCCAGTACTGCGCGTTGTCGGAAAGGTCGGTCGAAGGGTAGCTCGTGAGGTAGTCCTCGAAGCCCTGGGTGGCCAGCGCGTAACGGCCCTTCGTGTAATCGCCGTAGGCCGTGTCGTAGAGCTCGGCGGGCGAAGGCGCGGCGCGGCCCGGAGCCGCGGCCGGGGAGGCCGGGGCTCCGGAGGCCGGCGCAGTCACACCGCCGTTGCTGCGCAGCCGCAACAGGTCGCCCTGCGTCTCGGCGATCTGCTGGGAGAGCTGCGAAAGGCGGCGGTTGGTGTCCTCGAGCTTTGCCTCGAGCTGCTCCATCTTCGTCGTCAGCTCGCCGAGCTTGACGGCGGTGTCGGCGTTGGACTTCAGCAGCTGCTGCGTCTGCGCCGCGACGTTTTGGTTCAGCTTCTCGACTTCTTCCTTGCTCGAAGACTTGCGTTCGAGCGCCTGGATCTGCTTCTGGATGTCGTTCATCTGGCGGTGCAGGGAGTCGATGTCGCTCGACGAGACGCAGGCGGCCCCCGCGAGGAGGGCCGCCGTGGAAAGACCAGCCAGGAACGAACGCTTGAAAGCCGTCAAGGCTACTTGGCCGTGATGACCAGGTGAGCGCGGCGGTTCTTCTGCCAGCAGCTCTCGGTCGATTCGGTGCAGAAAGGGCGCTCCTTGCCGTAGGAGATGGTGCGCAGGCGCGAGCCGTCGATGCCGAGAGAGACGAGGTACTCCTTGGCCGCGTTGGCGCGACGGTCGCCGAGGGCGAGGTTGTAGGCGGCCGTGCCGCGCTCGTCGCAGTGCCCTTCGATGAGAACCTGCACCGAGGAGTGCTTCTTGACCCACTGCGCGTCGCCGGCGAGCACGGAGCGGGCGTCCTCGCGCAGGTCGGACTGGTCGTAGTCGAAGAAGGCGTCCGAGAGGTACCCCTTCTTGTTCAGCACGTCGATGTCCATGGTGAGAACCTCGATCACTTCCACGTCCCTCGTCGGGGCCGCCGCCGGGGGCGGGGCGACTTCCTTCTGCGGTGGCTTCGCGGCGGTTACGGGCGGACGGGCATCGGGGGTCGTCGTCGGCGCTTTCTTCTTGCAGGCGGCCGCAAAGGGCAGCAGGGCCATTCCGAGCAGCGCGATGGTGGTGAGTGTCGTGGATGCTCTCTTCATTCCATTCTCCTTGGCCCGTGCGGCCGGGCGCAAAAAAGCGGGGGCGACGGTTCCAAAAGTCAATATAGCAAAGAGTTTGCGAAAACCCCAGTCCGAAGACCCGAACACGGGTCAGGGGACCCAGAACGGCTGAGCGTGGTTGGCGCCCTGCGTGAGCTGCCGCTTGTTCTGTCCGTTCGCGTCGACGGTGTAGATCTCGGTCGAGCCGTTGCGGCGCGACGAGTAGGCGATCTTCTGTCCGTCGGGCGACCAGCTCGGGTGCCCGTTGGATCCCTCCGAGGTGACCTGGACGGTTTGCCCCGTCCCGAAGTCCATGACGCAGATGTTGAAGTCGCCTTCGTTGCGGCACGCGAACGCGATCTTCGAGCCGTCAGGAGACCAGGCGCCCTCGTCGTTCCAGTTGCCCGCCAACGTGACGCGCCGGGATCCGGTACCCTCGGCGTCCATGACGTAGATCTGCGGCGTGCCCGCGAGGTCCGACGTGTAGAGGATCTGCCGGCCGGTGGGCGACCACGTGGGCGAGGCCTCGAGCGCGCGGCTCGTCGTGAGGCGATGGAGCCCGCCGCCGCCCGCTCCGATCGTGTAGATGTCGGAGTTGCCCTTCGCGGAGCCGGCGAACGCGATCTGGCTGCCATCGGGCGAAAGCGAAGGCGAGGCGTTCAACTCGATACCCGTGGACACTTCCTTCTTGTCGCCGCCGTCGAGACCCATGGTCCAGATCTGCGGGAAGAGCCGGACGTAGGACGTGTAGGCGATCCGTCCGGCGGCGGCGCTCGGGCTGATGGATATGGAGCGGTGCGACGTGAGCTGGCGGACGCCGCGCCCGTCGAAGTCCATCGCGCCGATCTCCTTGGGCCCGCCCTGCTCGACGACGAAGACGATCGTCGAGAGGAAGACGCCCGGCTTGCCCGTGAAGTACTTGACGACATCGTTGGCGAGGGTGTGCGCGATGCGCTCGACGTAGGACGCCCCGCCCGAGTACTTGCGCCCCAGGATGAGCTTGCGGGATTTTAGGTCCCAGACGCGGGCTTCGACGGAGACGCGGTCGCCCGCGACTTCGCCGCGGGTGTCCACGAGGACTTCGGCGCCCGTGCCGAGCCACCGGTCCGCGGCCTCCGGCGTCGTCGGGTCGCGGAAGGCGGAGGAGGGGTAGTGCGCCGGCTCGGTGACCGAGAAGGCGCCCGCGTACTCGAGGTCGGAGCGCAGTGTCGCCGTGAACGGCTCCACGACCCTGGCCTGCAGCGCGGCGGAGCCCGGGGCGTAGAGTGGCGGAACGGCCACGGCCAGGAGCCGCGCGCCGCCGCCCTTGATCACGATCTGGATGTCGTCGGCGGGCGCCGGCGTCGAGGCGGGGGCCTGGGCCGTGACGGGCCGCCGGGCGGCCAGCGCCAGCAGGGCCGCGGCGAATACGAGGCGTCGAAGCATGGGGCTCCTCCGGTTCGTCATTCGAAGACCACCTGGATTCCCAGGTGCGGCCCTCCGTACTCCGCGGGAAGCGGCGGCAGCGGGGAGGAGTCGATGACGGCACGCTGTGCATTACGGTCGACGAAGGGCAGTCCGCTCGAGGTTACTACGCGGATGTCGGTGATGGTGCCGTCACGCTCGATCTGGAAGTGCACGACCGGGCTCGTTTGCACCGACAGCGCGGGCTTGAACCAGTTCGTGCTTATGATGCGGGCGAGTATCTCGATGTAGAGGGGGTACTTGAAGTCCGCCTGGTCGAGCTTCAAGCTGCCGATCCCGGCTGCGCCACCGGCGCCAGGAGCGCCCGCGCTCGCGGTGCCCGCCGGCTCGTCGCCGGTGGAGGGCAGGCTGACTGCGGGCGTGGCAGCGCGGCCGGGGCGCGAGAAGGGGGGCGGTGTCGGTTTCTTATTGTCCTCTTTTGCCGGCAGCAGCACTGCGCTCTTCGATGGCTTCGGCGCCTCTTCGACGGGCTTCTCGATTTTCGGCCTGGGGGCGGCCGCGGGGGGCGCGGGTTGCGCCGCATCCACGGGCGCGGGCGCAGGTCGCAGGGCCCCGGCCGATATCAATCTCACGGCCACCGCGCGCGGGCGCGCAATGCGCATCGGCCGCGCGAGCGTGGAGGCGAGCAGGCCGGCGAGAACACCCGCGTGCAGCAGGAAGGCCAGCGCGGTCGCCGGAGCCCACGGGACCCGGTCCTCGCGGCGCTCAAACAGGAGGTCGCCGACGGCGTCCATGGGCCGCCCGCGCTAGGGCGCGATCCTCACTTCCGCGTGGACCCCGAGGTGTCGGTGATCATGCCGAGGCTCTCGATGCCCATGCGGTTCAGGAGGTCGAGCGTCTCGATGACCGTGCCGTAGGAAAGGCCGCGGTCGGCCTTGAGCAGGACGGCCTTCTCCTTGTGGCCCCTCAGGATTGCGCGGAGGCGGTCCTTGAGGAGGCCGCGCGCGACCGGAGTCTCGTTGATGTAGTAGAGCCCGTCGCGCGAGATCGAAAGGACGATCGGGTCCTCGAGGGTTGACCGGAGGTTCGTCGTCGCCGTCTTGGGCAGCGCCACCGATATGCCCTGGTGGAGCATGGGCGCCGTGACCATGAAGATGATCAGCAGAACCAGCATGACGTCCACCAGCGGCGTGACGTTGATGTCCGCCAGGTGGTCGTACGGGTCGCTCGATTGGCGCTGAAAAGCCATCTAGATGGGTCGACAGTTGACAGTCGACAGTCGCCAGCGGCCGACGCTGGCCAGGGCTCCTGTTGACTGTCGACTCACGACTGTCGACTCCTAGGTAAAATTCCGTTCGGCAAGATTGATGAACTCCAGCGAGAAGTCTTCCATTCCGGCGCGCTGCTCGCGGACCTTCCCCATGAAGTAGTTGTAGAAGATCATCGCCGGGATCGCGGCCGCGAGGCCCGCGGCGGTGTTGACGAGGGCTTCGGAGATGCCGGGCGCCACCGCGGCGATCGAGGTCGAGCCGGTCATCCCGATCGCGCGGAAGGACTGCATGATGCCCCACACCGTGCCGAACAGGCCGATGAACGGGCAGGCCGAGGCGGTCGTCGCAAGGAAGGTCATGAACTTTGTCAGGCGCGACATCTCGACGCCGATCGCGCGCTCGAGGGCGCGCTCGATTCCCGAGATGTTCTTGATGAGGAGCTTGCCCGAGGAACCCCCGGCCGTCGTGGGGGCGTCGTCGGCGCGGATCGCCTTGACCTGCGCGTCCAGCTCCGCGTAGCCGGCCTTGAAGAGTGTCGTCAGGGGGGTGTCGGAGAGCTCCCCGGCGAAGGTGTTGACCTCCGAGAACCGTTTGGACCTGCGGAAGAAGCTCACGAACCTCTCCGACTGCCGGGAGACCCGCCGCAAGCGGATGAACTTGGCGAAGATGATCACCCACGAGACAAACGAGAAGAAGAGCAGGACCCCCAGGACGACCCTGGCGGTCGGGCCCGTTTCGCGGAATAAAGAGAGGATGGAAGGCTGCCCGGAGAGGTTTTCCGAGGTGACGGGTTGAAACACGGTCGCCAACATCGCTTTCGACCGTAACATAGGCTCCGAAGAGGGTCAAAGGGAATGGAGCGGCGAGCCCGAGGCGTTGTGCCCCACGTGAGGACGATCGTGCGCTCGATGGCGCTCGCGGCAGCGTTCGCGGCGACGTCGGCGCTCGCTGCCGCCGACCCTACCGGAATTCTTCCCGCCGGCGATCTGTCGCCGGGGATGAAGGGCTACGGGCTCTCCGACCTCGGCGACGGCAAGGGCATACGGCGCTTCGACGTCGAGATTGTGGGTCTGCTGAAGAGCTACGCCCCGAAGCAGGACCTCATCCTCGCCCGCATTCTCGGCGACACGCTCGATCGCACGGGAATCGTCGCCGGAATGAGCGGCAGCCCGATCTATGTCGACGGCAAGCTGATCGGCGCTCTCGCCTACGGCTGGCCGTTCTCGCGCGAGCCGATCTGCGGAATCACGCCGATCCAGAGCATGCTAGACATCCGCAAGGCTCCGGCCGCGCCACCCGTCCCGATCGGAAGTGCGGCGACGCGGGCCTCCGCGTTCGTCACGGCTTTCCGGGACCGGCTCTTCGCGGAGCCGCTCGCGGCCCTCGTCAAACCGTTCAAGGCCGAGGCCGCGTCCTCGGGCCCCTTCCCGCTTCCGTTGCCGGTGTCCCTCTCGGGCTCGTTGGCGCCCGGCAAGCTCTTTGGCGAGGTGGCCGAGGCCGCGGGGTGGCTCGTCGCGCCGTCAGGCGCCTCGGCGCCGGCCGCGGAGGGCGCGGCCACCCCCTCTGCGGGCAGCCCCCTGGAGCCCGGTTCCGCGGTCGCCGCCGTGCTTCTCTCGGGAGACATGGTGCTTTCCGCAACCGGGACCGTCACGTGGGTGGAAGGCAACTCGCTGCTGGCCTTTGGGCATCCCTTCCTCTCGATGGGACCCGTGGACATGCCGATGGCCCGCGCGGACGTCCTGACGGTCCTGCCGTCGCTGTACCGCTCCTTCAAGTTCTCGACCACCGGGTCGGTGCTCGGCTCGGTCTCGCAGGACCGCTCGACGGGCATCCTGGGCAGCTTCGGCGAGGCGCCGAAGATGGTTCCCGTGACGATCCGGATGGGCTCGGAGGACTTTCCGACACAGACCTTTCGGTTCCAGGTCGTACACAACTCGATGCTGACCCCGATCCTGCTGGCGGTGGCGATCGACAACGTCCTGACGACGCTCGAGAAGCGCGCGGGCGAGCGGACGATCGTCTGGAAGTCCGCCATCGAGACCTCCGAGCGCACGGTCCACTGGGACTCGGTGTTCTCCGGCCTCTCCGCCAAGGATGACGCGGTGGCGTCGCTGGCGCTGCTGACGAACTACCTGATGGCCAACGAATTTCACGACCTCGCGATTCGCGGCGTCGACGTCGAGATCGCCCACTCCGACCGGCTGCAGAGCGCCCGCGTCGTGCACGTGGAGGCGCAGAAGGAACGGGTGCACCCGGGAGACACCGTGCCGGTCTGGGTGGATCTCGAGGACTTTCGGGGCGGGCCGCGCCGGGTGGTGATGACGGCGAAGGTCCCGGCCGACGCGCCGCCGGGCCCGATGACGGTCTTCGTCGGCGATGGAAATGCCGCGACGGCGTACGACCTCTCGCTGTTTCCGCCGGACCCGCACTCGCTCGACCAAGTCCTGGACTTTCTCGCGCGGGTCCGCCCGCCGAACACGCTCAACCTGCTCGCCTACCGCTCGGCGCCCGGGGCGCTCGTCGCGGGTGAGCCGCTCGCGGCGCTGCCGCCGAGTCGGGTCGCGCTCCTCCACGACCGCGGCCCCGGCGACGGAACGCCCGATCTCGGCTACCTGAGGCTGCAGTCGGAATCCGTCGAACAGCCCGTGCCGGTGGCCGGCTCGGCGCGCCTGACCCTGGAAGTCCTGCCGAGGACCTGGTGAGCCGGCGCTTGCCGGGCCCGGGCGTACTGGGCCTCGCCCTGTGCCTGTGTGCCGGGAGTCTCGGGGCGGCGTCCGTCAAGATCTGGGTCTGCGACACCGCCGCCGAGTTCTCGGCCGGCGAAGCGCGGGGAGTTTCGGTCGCCTCCGACGGCACGCTGCTGCTCGGCCGCGTGCTCGTGAAAGTCGAAGGCGTCTCGGAGCCCGTCCTTTTCGCTGCGGCGAACGGCCGCTCGGGGGACCTCTTCGTCGCGACCGGCGACTCGGGAAAGATCCTGCGCGTGAGTTCTTCCGGGAAGGTCGAGACCGAAGTCCAGCTCGTCGAGCAGGAGGTGACGGCGCTCGCGGTGGGCCCGGATGGCGCCCTCTACGCGGGAGCCTCGCCGGGCGGCAAGGTCTACCGGATCCAGGGCTCGAAGTCTTCCCTCTACTACGACACGAAGGCGCAGTACGTGTGGGCCCTCGCCTTCAACGGCCCCGCGCTCTACGTGGGCACCGGTCTTCCCGGAGAGATCCACCGCGTGAGCGCGGCGGGCAAAGGGGAGCGCCTCCACACGACGACGGATGCGCACGTCCGCGCCCTTTTTGTGGACGCCGAGGGGAGACTCTGGGCCGGCACGTCGGGCTCCGGCCTCGTGCTCCGCATCGACAAGGCCGGCCGCGTTTCGACCGTCTACGCCTCGTCGAAGCCCGAGGTGACTGCCATTACTGCAGACCGCTCCGGCCGGGTGTGGGTCGCGGTGGCAGCCGCGGCGGACAAGTCCTCGGGAACAGGAGAGCCGATATCGGTGCCGGCCATGCTCCCCGCCGGCAAGGCGCCGAAGGCGGCCCCGGGCGAGGACGAAGACAAACCGAAAGCCGAGGTCTCGGTATCCGTGTCCTCCGCCCGCCTGGCCCCGTCGCGCGGGTCCTCCCGCGGCGGGTATTCCTCCGAGGTCCTCGTCTTCGAGGGCGCCGAGTTGCCGCGCAGCGTCTGGACGAGCTCGGACGAGATCGTGTTCGACCTCGCCCGGAATCCGGGCGGCGACGGAGTCCTCGCGGCGACCGGCCCGAAAGGAAAGCTGTATGGGCTCGCGCCGGATTCCTGGTCCCTGGCGCGCACGTTCGACGAGAAGCAGGTGACGATCGTGGCGGGCGAGGACGTCGGCACGAACGGCTCGAGCGCGTTCTATCGCCCCGGGGCCGGTCCTGCCATAGGCGAGTACGTGTCGGCGGTCAAGGACACGGCCAGGACGAGCCGGTTCGGCGCGTTTCGATGGGAAGGCGAGGCGGCGGCCGGAACGAAGGTCGAATTCGCCTTCCGCTCGGGCGAGTCCGCCACGCCGGACACGACGTGGAGCGCGTGGTCGAATTGGGCGGGCGGCCCCCATGCCCTCGAAGTCCAGGCACCCGACGGGCGGTATCTCCAGTGGAAGACGCGGATGTCCGGCTCCGCCGACGCGTCCCCCCGAGTGCGGCGCGTGGAGGCCGCCTACCGCAACCGCAATGCAAGGCCGGTCGTCGATACGCTCACGGCGCTCGAGCCGGCAGAAGTTCTCGCGCGCTCGGGTTCCAGCGGTTCGAACGTGTTCGAAGCGTCCGCCCAGGACGAGAAGGGGATCTTCACGAGCCTCGAGGAGGCACGTCCCGAGGGGGCGCCTCGCAAGCTCTACCGAAAGGGCTATCGCACGCTGCAGTGGAAGGCGACGGACCCGGACGGCGATACCCTCGTCTACCAGATCGAATTCCGCCCGATCGCGGGCGCAAAGTGGGTCCCGCTGCGCAAGGACCTCCGGGAGAGTTTCTACTCGTTCGACGCCACCTCGCTTCCGGACGGGGAGTACGTCTTCCGGCTCACGGCTTCCGACGCCGAGGCGAATCCCGGCGAAGCGAAGACGGGCGCCCGGGAGTCCGCCCCCGTGCGAATCGACAACACGGCTCCTTCCGTGCGCGAGCTGGGGCGGTCGGCCGGCCAGCTCGAGCTCGAAGCCGTGGACGGCGCCTCGCCGATCCTCGAGGCCGAGTACAGCCTCGACGCGAAGAAGTGGGTCCGGGTCGAGCCGAAGGACGGGCTCTCCGATTCGGCGAAGGAGTCCTACCTCATCCGGCTCGCGCCCGAGGCCCGCGGCGCGTACCTGCTCGTGCGCGTCACGGACACGTCGCGAAACGTCGCCGTGGCGTCGTTCGTGGCGCCGTAAGAGAGGCCGGTTTCACGTTTCGGATTCCACGTTTCGGGTTCGGGCCATAATTCGGCCTGCATGAAACGCGCGTTCTGGGCGGCCGGACTGGCGCTGTGCCTCATCGGTGCGGCATGCCGCGCGAAGCCGGAACCGGCGGCCGCGGTCCGCACCCCATCGCCGACCGCTCGGCCGGCCCTGCCGACGCTCGGATTCATCGACGAATCGAGCCAGGGGACGTCCATGGACGGGGGCGTGCTGCGCCGCCGCCTCTTTGGCGAGCCGACGACCCTGAACGCCGTCCTGCAGTCGAGCGCTCCCGAAGCGCAAGTGCTCCAGTACGTCCAGCGCAATCTCTTCGACTTCGACGCGCGGCTCGAGCTCGTGCCCGGCCTGGCGGAGGGGCTGGAGATTTCTCCGGACGGACTTTCATACACGATCACGCTGCGCGCCGACGCGGTTTGGGAGGACGGCCGGCCGGTCACGTCGGCGGATGCGGTCTTCACGATCCGGAAGATCGTCGACCCGAAGATCCCGGCGAATGTGTTCAAGCCGGTGTTCGAGTCGTTCGAATCGGTGGAGGCGCTCGATGGGCGGCGATTCCAGGTTCGGTTCTCCAGACCCTACGCATTCCGGTCCATGGCGTTCGTCCTGCCGCTTCTGCCGGAGCATCGCTTCGCGGGCCAGAATTTTCTGAAGTCGAAGCAGAACCGCGCGCCGCTCGCGAACGGCCCCTACCGGTTCGTTTTGTGGAAGACCCAGGAGTCCGTCGAGCTCGAGCGCAACGAGAAGTATCCCGGCCCGCGGGGCCACTTCGACCGCATCGTATTCCGCATCGTGTCCGACAACACGACCGCGTACCGGCTGCTCCTCGAGGGCGAGCTCGACGAGGACCAGCTCGACTCGGGGTTGAAAGACCGGGCTGCGCGCGATCCCGCCTTCGCAGCCTGCTGCCGCCTCCTGGAGTTCTACAACCTCGATTACAACTACGTCGTTCTCAACAACCGGTCGCCGCTCTTCGCGGACCCGCGCGCTCGGAGGGCCGTGACGATGCTTCTGGACCGCGCGTCGATCGTGCGGGGCCTCTACAAAGGGTCGGCACGCATCATCTCCGGGCCCTGGGCGCCGGATTCGGCCGCCTACGAGGCGCGTGTGCCGCCCCTGCCCTTCGATCCGGCCGCGGCGGCCCGGCTGCTCGACGAGGCGGGCTGGAAGGACACCGACGGCGACGGCGTCCGGGACCGCGACGGCCGCCCCTTCGCGTTCGACCTGCTCGTTTCGGCGGGCTCGGAGATCGGTCGGCAGATCGACGAGATGCTCTCGGCCGAGCTCGCGCGGGTCGGAGTCACCGCACGGATCCGGACGCTCGAGTGGGCCGCGTTTGTCGAGAAGATCGACGCGGGCGATTTCGAGGCCGCCTCGCTCGCGTGGTCTGCGGTGGACCCGAATCCCGACCCCTACTTCTACTGGCACTCGTCCCAGTGCTCCCCGAACGGGCTCAACAACGGTTGCTACGCGAGCCCCGAGGCCGACCGCCTCATGGAGACCGCGCGGCTCGAAACGGACCCCGGCCGCCGCAAAGAGGTCCTCGCGCGCCTCCATCGGCTCCTGCGCGACGACGCGCCCGCCGTCTTCGTCGTCAACGCGGCGCAGAAGGTCGCGTTGCGCAGACGCATCCGCGGCCTGACCACCTCACCGCTCGGTCTCTACGGGATCTGGCCGGGCCCGCTCGCCTGGTGGGCCGAGCCCGAGACGGGGAAGGCGCCGTGACCGCCTACATCCTGCGCCGGCTGTTCTGGGCCGTGCCGACCCTCTTCGGCATCGCCGTCATCGTCTTCCTGCTCCTACACCTGGCGCCTGGCAGCCCCGGCGCAGGCGGCGCGGACTCGTTGCGCCGTGCCAGCGGGAAGGCGGCCGAGCAGATGCGCCGCCAGTACGGGCTGGATCGGCCGCTTCCCGAGCAGTTTGCCGCCTGGATCGGGCGAGTTGCGCGGCTCGACCTCGGCGAGTCCTTCGCGGACCATCGCCCGGTCTCCGAGAGAATTCTCGAGGCGCTGCCGCACACGCTTGCCTTGAACGGCCTCGCGCTGTTCTTCGCCCTCGCGCTCGCGATCCCCCTTGGCGTCGTCGCCGGCGGAAGCCCGGAGAGCGCCTTCGACCGGGCCTCGGGCGCCGTGCTGTTCGCGATGTACTCGATGCCGACCTTCTGGGCGGCCCTGCTGCTGCAGACGTTGTTCGCGGTGCGGCTGCGGTGGCTTCCGCTCTACGGGACCGCCGCCGACGCGGCGCCGGCGGGCCTTGCGGGCCTGGGAGACCGGCTCGCGCACCTCGCGCTCCCGGTGACCTGCCTGACCTACGGGACGCTCGCCTTCGTCGCGCGACTCGTGCGCTCGGGCGTGGCGGAGGCTCGCACGGCCGACTACGTGATCGCGGCCCGCGCCCGCGGCGCGTCGCGCGGTCAGGCCCTCTGGCGCCACGCGTTGCGCAATGCGCTGCTGCCCGTGATCACGCTCTTCGGCCTCCTGCTTCCGGCCCTGCTGTCGGGCAGCGTCATCATTGAGCGCATCTTCGCGTGGCCGGGCCTCGGGCGCCTCTACCTCGACTCCATCCTCGCCCGCGACTATCCCGTGATCCTGGCGCTGTCGCTGCTCTCGGCGGTGGTGACGCTCGGCGCGACGCTCCTGTCCGACATCGCCGTCGCCGCGGTCGACCCGCGCGTGCGCGATGGCGCGGCGGGTTAGGGGCGCGCCGCGGTGCGGATGCTGCTCCCGCGTCGGGCGCACCTGCCGGCCAGCGCACGAGTGGCCCTCGCCGTCGTGGTTCTCCTCTGGCTCGTGGCCGCGTGCTCGCCCCTCTTCACCGAGCGCTCGCGGTCCATCCGCCTGGACGAGCGGCTGCAGCCGCCTTCGCTCGAGCATCCGTGCGGGACGGACGACCTCGGGCGGGACCTCCTCGCGCGAATCGTGACCGCGACTCCGATCTCGCTTGTGATCGGCCTCGTCGCGGCGGCCGTCTCGCTCGGCGTGGGCTTCACGGTTGGCGCGGCGGCGGGCTACTTCGGCGGCGCCGTGGACCTTGCGCTCTCGCGCCTGATCGAGGTCATGCTCTGCTTCCCGGTGCTCTTTCTGCTGCTCGCGCTCGCGGCGTTCCTGCCGCCCTCGCCCGCGATGGTGATCGCGGCGATCGGTCTGACGAGCTGGGCGGGCGACGCGCGGTTCGCGCGGGCCGAGATCCTGAAGATGAAGGAGCTCGACTACACCCGGGCGGCCCGCGCCATGGGAGCATCGACTCCGCGCATTCTCCTGCGCCACCTCCTGCCGAACGCACTCCCGCCGCTCATCGTTTCGGCGGCCTTCGGGGTGGGCTGGGCGATCCTCGCGGAAGCCTCGCTGTCGTTCCTCGGGGTGGGGCTCCCGGCGCCGGCCGTCTCGTGGGGCGGGATCCTGTCCTCCTCCGCGAACTGGATCGAGGAGGCCTGGTGGATCGCGCTCTTCCCGGGCCTCGCGCTCTTCCTGACGGTGTCCGCCTATAATCTGCTCGCCGAAGGGCTCCGCACGGTGACGACGCAAGGCGGGAGGAACGCATGACGGAGCGCATCGCCGTCTATCCCGGTTCGTTTGACCCCCTGACGAACGGCCATCTCGACATCCTGGCGCGGGCGCGGCGGCTGGCCGACCGCGTCATCGTCGCGCTCCTCGAGCAGGACCAGAAGACCCCGCTCTTCTCGGTCGAGGACCGGATGGGGATGATCCGCGGGATCGTGGGGGGCGACCCGTCCATCTCGGTCGAGACCTTCTCGGGGCTGCTCGTCGACTTCGCGCTGCGCTCGGGCGCGACGATCATCGTGCGCGGGCTGCGCGCCGTGTCCGACTACGAGTACGAGCTCCAGATGGCGCTGATGAACCGGCGGCTGGCCCCGTCGGTCGAGACGGTGTTCCTGATGGCCAAGGAGGAGTACTCCTACGTGTCGAGCCGTCTCGTCAAGGAGCTCGCGCGGCTCGGAGGCGACGTGACCGGCCTCGTGCCCAACATCGTGCGCCAGCGCCTGGCCGAACGGTTTTGAGTCTGCGCGCCGTCGCGACGGATCTGCGCGTCCGCTACTCCGAGACGGACCAGATGGGGGTCGTCTACCACGCCCACTACTTTGTCTGGTTCGAGATCGGGCGGACCGAGTGGTGCCGGGCCGCGGGCCTGCCGTACGCCGGGATGGAGCGATCCGGTCTTTTCATCCCGGTCACCCGCGTCGAGTGCGTCTTTCGCCGCCGATCGAGCTACGACGACGCGATCCGCGTCCTCACGCGGATGACCGAGCTCGGCGGCCGCGGGTGCACCTTCGGCTACGAGGTCCGCCACTCCGGGGGGGATCTCCTGGCCGAGGGCGCGACGCAGCACGTCTTCACGAACGCGACGGGCAAGCCTGCGCGGGCATCTGCCGACGTCGTCGCGGTTCTGGAGCGCTTCCGGACCAGCGGGGAAGAATCATGATCGCCCGTCTCTGGCATGGAGCCGTCCCGGCAGCAAAGGCCGACGAGTACATGCGCTACCTCGAAAGGACCGGCCTGCCGGACTACCGCGCGACGCCAGGCAACCGCGGCGTGTACGTCCTCCGCCGGGCGGAGCAAGGGGTCGTTCATTTTCTTCTCGTATCGCTCTGGGAGTCGCGCGAAGCCATCCGCGCCTTCGCGGGCGACGACATGGAGCGGGCGCGGTACTACCCGGAGGACGCGGGATTCCTCCTCGAGCTCGAGCCGTCCGTCACCCACTACGAGGTGGCCGCCGCGCCCTGAGCCGGCCGTTCCCCGGCCGTTCTTGTCCCATCCGGCAAAACGGGATATGAATGGCCTCTTTTTCGCGGAAATAGGTGAGGATGAGCGCATGTCTCTCGTTGACGAACACCTCGGTGAACCCGGCGCGAAGCACGGGCCCGACAATCTTCGTCGGCGGATGGGCGGTCGGACAGTTGTGGCTTTTCTGAGCCGATCCTCGGAGCCCGCCGTGGCGGGCGTCGTGTACAAGAGCATGTTCGAGAAGAACTAAGGAGCAAGGAGAAGGATGATGAAACGCTGGGTGATTGGAATCGTTGCGGGCGTCGTTGCAGGCGGCTTTGCCTTGGCCCAGGAGGCGGCTCCGACGAAGGCGCCGTCCGAGATCAAGAAGATCGAAGAGGCCGTCGGGGACGACGCCAAGAAGGCGGGCGAAGCCGTCGGCGACGAGGCGACGAAGGTCGACGAGGGCGCGAAGACGGTCGGTGAGAAGACCGTCGAGGGCGCCAAGAAGGCCGGGGAGGCCGTGGGCGAGGGCGCCTCCAAGGCCGGCAAGGCGACGGTCGAGGGCGCCAAAGCGGGCGGCAAAGCCGTCGGCGAAGGGGCCACGAAAGCGGCGGATGCCACGGCCGAAGGCGCGAAGAAGGCCGGCGCTGCTGTCGGGACCGAGGCGAAGAAGGTTGGCGCGGGCGCAAAGAAGGTCGGCGAGAAGACCGTCGAGGGTGCCAAAGCGGGTGGCAAAGCCGTCGGCGAAGGGGCCACGAAGGCGGCGGATGCGACGGCCGGGGGCGCAAAAAAAGCCGGCGCCGCTGTCGGGACCGGAGCCAAGAAGGTCGGCGAAGGCGCTTCGAAGGCCGGCAAAGCGACGGCCGCGGGCGCCAAGAAGGTCGGTGACAAGACGGTCGAGGGCGCGAAAGCGGGCGGCAAAGCCGTCGGCGAAGCGGCAACGAAGGCGGCGGATGCGACGGCCGAAGGGGCCAAGAAGGCCGGGGAAGCTGTATCGGACGAGGTCAAGAAGGTCGAAGGCAAGCCGGAGGCCGAGGCCCCGGTGCCCACCCCGAAGCCGTGAAGGCGCTGGCAGGCCGTCGAGTGTCCCGTACCGGCGTCGGCCGGGCGCTCGCCGCGGGCCTGTTCGTTCTCTCGTTTCTCCGATCGAGCGGTTTCGCGGAAACGTCCGAGGGCACGGTCTCTGGCCGGGTCCCGTGAAGGTCTTCGTCACCGGCGCGACCGGTTGCATCGGGTCCGCCGTTTCAACGGCTTTTCGCAGGGCGGGCCACCAGGTCTGGGGCCTCGTCCGGAGCGCGGAGAAGGCCCGCGATCTGGCTCGCGCCGAGGTACATCCGGTCCTGGGCGACCTGGGAAAGCCCGAGAGTTTTGCTGTCGCGGCGCAGTCCTGCTCGGTGCTGGTCCACGCAGCTGCCGAGTACGGCCCCGGCGCCTTCGCTTTCGACCGGGCTGCCGTCGAAGTCCTGCTCGCGGCGGCCCAGAAGGGTCCGCAGCCGAAGACCCTGATCTACACGAGCGGGACCTGGGTCTACGGCAGCACCGGGGACCGGCTCGTGGATGAAACGACTCCTCTCGCGCCGGCGCGTCATGTGGCGGAACGCCCGGCGAGCGAGCGCCTCATCCTCGGCGCCGACGGCGTGAGCGGAATCGTCCTGCGCCCCGGATGCGTATACGGCCATCAGGGGAGCCTTACGGCGATGTGGTTCGAGGCCGCGCGCGGCGGGGCCGCGCTCGAGGTGATCGGAGACGGGGACGCGCGCTGGGCGCTCGTGCACCTCGACGACCTCGGCGAGGCCTACGTCCGGGCGGCCGAGAGCGGCCTGTCCGGGGTGTTCAACGTGACGGACCGCTCGCGGGCGAGCGTGCGGGAAATGGTCGGGGCGGTGGCGAGGGTGACGGGTTACGCGGGAGAGATCCGAACGAATCCGGTCGCCGACGCCGCCCGGTCCATGGGGACCCTGGCCGAGTGCCTCGCGCTCGACCAGCACGTCGACTCGCGCAAGGCCGTCCGGTCGCTCGGCTGGCAACCACGACACGGCGGTTTCGTCGACGAGATCGAGGAGTGCTTCGAGGCCTGGAAGGCCTGGAACCCGCGGTAGTCCTCAGGCGGGAAGGGCCCCGTCCGGAGTCCGCCGCAGGCGCCCGGCGAGCAGCGTGACGCCCAGCCCGGCGAAGATCAGCAATCCCGCGACGACCGTCTTGATCGTGAGCGCCTCGCCGAGAACGGCGATGGCGAGGCCGGTCGTGATGAGCGGCTGCAGGAACACGTAGAACGCGACGCGCGAGGCGTGGGTGCGCGCGAGCGCCCAGGAATTCAACAGGTACGGTATGACCGTGCAGAACAGGATCACCGCGCCGAGGCACGCCCAGGCGATCGGTCGAACGCGGGAGGGCTCGAACCGCAGGAGATCGGGCAGGGCGATGAGGACGATGAGGGCGGCGCCGTAGCGGAAGACCGCGGCGGTGAACGTGATGACCCGGTAGTGGGCGAGGATCGGGCGCGAGAGGACGAGGTAGAGAGAATAGGACGTGCAGTTCATCAGCAGCAGCAGATCCCCACGAAAGGAATCGCTGCTCCAGTCGAAGCGCTGCGCGTTCAGGAGGGCTAGTGCCCCGGCTCCGGCCAGCAGAATCCCGAGCCCCGCGTGCAGGCTCAGCCTCTCTCGGCCGAGCAGCACGGCCGCCGCGAGCGTGAAAACCGGGATGGTGGCGGTCAAGATCGTCGTGTTGATCGCGGTCGTCAGGAAGAGGCCAAGAATGAAGAGGACCTGGTTGAACGAGACGCCGAGCAGAGCGTAGAGAAAGAGGCGCGGCCGGTCCGCGGCGCGGATTTCCTCCGGCGCGCGCAGCCGGCGGATCCCGTCGAGGAGGGCTGCCGCGGCCACGACCCGGAATGCGGCGAAGAGAAAGGGCGGGATCGAGGCGAGCGCGAGCTTTCCGAAAATGGGAAAGAGAGCGAATCCGACCTGCGCTCCGGCCAGGGCAAGGTGGATCTCCCAGGGCCGGGCCGCCGAGCGGGGGCTCAAGCGAACGGCAACGCCGCCACGACGGCGCATCGTCCGGGATCTGCAGGAAGGCGGAGCATGCCGCCCTCGGCGACGTCCCGGAACGCGAACCCGAGCCCGATCGGGCCAAAGCGCGGCGAGACGACCGAACTGGTCACGCGGCCGAGCTCGAGGTTTGCCTTTCCGGGGTCGGGGAAGACGGTTCCGGCCGCAACCGGTTCCTCCGGGAACCGGAAGCCGACCAGCCGCCGGTTCACACGCCCGTAGGTGCGCAGGCGCGCCACGATCTCCTGCCCGACGTAGCAGCCCTTCGTCGTCGAGATCGCGGACGGGAGGCCGACTTCGTCGGGAAGGTTGGTCTCATCCGCGTCCGTGCCGAAGCGGGGCCGGCCAGCCTCGACGCGAAGAATTTCAGCGGAGTCGTGCGAGACGGCGGTCGATCCGGCCCGCTCGAGGAGGTCTTCCAGCGCTGCGCGGTGCGCGGCGGGTGCAAGCAGGCCGGCGGCGAGCTCCCCGTCGGCCGGAAGCGCAAGAGCCCCCTCGGTCGGCTGGATCTGCCCGGAGGCCGGCCCGTAGAGTCCGAGCAGAACGAACTCGTCCGAGACATCCGAGATGGAGACCTTCTGGAAGACAGCGTACTTTCCGAGGTGGCCGGCGATGGCGGCGCGATCCGCCGCCGGAACGAGGAGAATGAGGCGGTCCGCCTGGGCCGCCAGCCGGCCGAAATAGAGGAGCTTTCCCTTCGGGGTCAGGCCGGCCATAGGGCGGGACTGGCCGGGGGCGAGGCCGCGGACGTCCTGCGTGAGCTGCCCCTGCAGAAACCCTTCGCGGTCCGGGCCCTCGACCGCAAGGACCCCCGGCGCGCGAAAACGATGGCCCAGGCGGGCGATGGCCGCCGCGTAGTCGGGAGGAGCGTCCGATGGGAAGCCGGCCGGCGGGAGCACGATTGCGTCTTACTTCGGGATGATCTCTGCGCGCAGCCGGACTTTTGGAGAGTCGGCCGCATCGAGGGTCCGCACGCGCGTCGAGACGCGGATCGCATCGTCGATCTGGCCGGCGTCGACGTTGCCGCTGTGATCGCCGTCCTTCACGACCTTGCCGGTCTTGTCGAGCACTTCGACCCAGACCCGGACCTTGCAGTCGCGGGCGCCCCGGTTGTCGATGCGGAACTCCCACCAGAGCCACGAATGGTCTTCGGGATCCTTCGCGCGGGCCTTCTCGATGTCCTCCGCGTCGGGGTAGTTGCGCACCTGCACGCTGCGAATCGTGCACTTCTGGTACGTCCATCCGAGCGACGCATCGCCCCTGCGCGGGAAGGCGATCGTCTTCTCGAAGCGCTCCTGCCCGGCCGCGGCGGCCGCGGCGAGCAGGAGGAGTACTGCGTGGGCGAGGGAGGCTTTCTTCATGGTCGCCTTCCGATGGGTGCGCAGCGTATCATCGGCGCCGTGAGCACACCGGAGGACCGTCCCGAACTGCACGTGATCGACATCTTCGTCATGTCGGTCAAGTGCGGCAATTGCGACGGGTACCAGACGATAGTCAAGTTTCGCAAGGGGGGGGAAAAGAACGTCTACACGTACGAGTGCGAGAACGAGATCTGCGACCCCAACGTGACGCGAACGATCCTGGAAGTGCCCAGGCACCTCGACAATTCGACGCGCCGCGCCGAGGAGCTCCCTTACTACACCAGCGAGGCCGCCGCGGAGCCGCCGGAATAGGCGGCGCGGGCCTGCCTTGGGGCCGGCGGCGGCATCGGATACAATAGGGGCTTCGTGAGCCTGCAACCGGCCAGCCAGGACCGGGCGGGGATAGCACCCGACCTCCTGCAGCGCCTGAGAAAACGCCTCGCTGACTCTCCCGCGTTGGGATGGCTCTCGCCGAGCCTGGAGGAGCTGTCCCTGGACCACTGCGTCCTGAGACTGCCGTACCGGGAGGAGATCACCAACGGGTCGGGGACGATCCACGGAGGGGTCCTTGCGACCCTGGCGGATTCGGCCGTGGCCTTCGCCCTGTCCACCAATTTTGACGGAAAGATGGGATTTGCGACGACGGATCTGACGATCCACTTTTTGCGCCGGGCGCGCGGCGAAGTCCGCGCGCGGGCGCACATACTGAAAAAGGGAAAGCGCGTGAACGTAGGGGAAGTCGAGGTGGTGGGGGAGGACGGGCGCGAGGTCGCGCGCGTCCTCGCCACGTTCCTGCTCACGACGTCCTCGTTCGACTACGCGCCAGAAAGGACAACATGATGGATGATACGGTTCCGTTTCCCGCGGCAGAGACCGCGGAGGCGGACAGGAAGCCCCGGCGCCGCAGGGGCGGAGCGCGGCGGCACAAGACGGTCGCGGCCCCCGCCGGGGAGGCGGCGCCGGCCGTCGTGGCGGCGCCGGTGCCGGTGTTTCCGAGCGCTCCGATGAACGTCTCTTCGGCGCCCCCGCCGGCGAGGGCGTCGGTGGACCAGCGGCTCTCGCTCTTCATCGACTTCGAGAACATCGCCCTCGGCGTGCGGGACGCGCAGTACAAGAAGTTCGACATCCACCTCGTGCTCCAGCGCCTGATCGAGAAGGGCCGGATCGTGTTCAAGAAGGCCTACGCCGACTGGACCCGGTACTCCGAGTACAAGCGCGAGTTCCACGAGGCGGCGATCGAGCTGATCGACATTCCGCAGCGCAACTACACGGCCAAGAATTCGGCCGACATCCGCATGGTCGTGGACGCGATGGATCTCGTCGCCTCCAAGGGGCACATCACGACCTTCGTGATCTGCTCGGGCGACTCCGATTTTTCGCCCCTCGTCTCCAAGCTCAAGGAGAACGACAAGGGCGTGATCGGGGTGGGCGTCAAGAACTCGACCTCGAATCTGCTCATCTCCAACTGCGACGAGTTCATCTTTTACGAGGACCTCGTCCGCGAGACCCACGCGATGCCCTCGATCGACAACCTGCCGAAGAAGAAGCAGGACGTCTTCCGGCTCGTCCTCGACTCGGTGCAGGCGTTGCGGCGCGAGAACTACGACGTGATCTGGGGCTCGATGGTCAAGCAGACGATGCAGCGCAAGCAGCCGTATTTCAACGAGTCCTACTACGGCTACAAGTCGTTCTCGGAGCTGCTGCAGGATGCCGAGCGCGCGGGGCTGCTGACGATGAAGAAGGACGTCAAGAGCGGCGGCTACGTGGTCTCGGCCTGATGGGCTGACCGCCGGGCAGTCGCCGGCCTATTGGCGCCTGAGGACGAGCCGGTCCGCGGCGCCGGCCGGCTGGCCGATCGTCGCGGGGACCTGCAGGGAGACGAAGTCTGCGGCCCCGGAGAGGTCCCAGACGAGGTTGCGGAAGCCGCGCAACGAGCTGCCCGGGCCCGGGTGGATTGCTTTCGAGAGGGCGTCCGTTCCCCGGCCCGACGCGTACTCGGGCGAGAGCAAGATGTAGGACAGGAAGCCGCTCGCGTTCACTCCCGCCTGGATCAGGTAGTCCGCGTCGAGCGCTTCGAGGAGCACGTACGTCGTCTGCTCCGCGCTCGACCGCTGGCCCTCGACGGCGCGCCAGAGCCGGTCGCGCCGGGGCATCCACGGAGGAAAAGGGATGAACTCGAGCGAGAGCGGGGCGCCTTTCGGAGCGCGACCGAGGGCCGCCGCAATCTCACGGACACGGCGGCCTCCGTCGGGAACCGTCAGATACCCGGCGCCGGCCCCGCCGCGGCCGGGGTCGGTGAGCAGCACTCCGGCGGCGACGATGGCGCCCGACCGGTCGGTCTCGAGAAACACTTCGCGCAGGGCGGGACGCGGCGGCGTGCCCGCGATGGTCGTTGGCGCCGTGGCCTGCCAGCGCCCCGTCAGGTCGAAGGACCACGGCTCGGGCGTGGCGGCCACCTGAGGTGCGATCGCCTCCATGGAGGCGGCGGCGTTGCGGCCCCAGAGCAGGACGGCGACGACGACGAGCAGCGCGAGCGCGCCGAGGATCATCAGATAGGCGCGGGGGACCGCCTTGAGACTCTGAATGGGGGAGGCCGGGCTCGGGCTCGAGGGCTTCGCCGTGGGTTGACCGGCTGCCACCGGGGATCGCTCGAAGCTCTTGTGGCACTTGAGGCACCGGGCCGAGGGGATCTGTGTGAACCCGCAGTGCGGGCAGGTGACCCAGGCCATGGGCACCATGGTAGCAGGTGCCTCCTGCCTCTCGTCTTCTCTAGATCTCCCTGAAGAAGAACCTGTCGAGCACCGACATCCGCTCGGCGAGCTGCTTGGGGTCCGGGTCCATGAGCCACAGGGCGGCGTTGATGGAGGATGCCAGGGAGTTTCCGTCCTGGGGCGTGAAGCAGAATCCGATGATCTCGTTGTCGCCCTTGACCGCGAGCGTGGGCGAGGAAATCACGGCCTGGGACAGGATCCGGCCGTAGTAGCCGTGATCGCGCCCGAAGGAGAAGATCTGGTTGGCGGAACGGCGCTCGGTCAACGCGATCCTCCGGTTGGCGCGCAGGCGGGCAAGCACGTTCTCCTTCGTGGTCGGATTGGAAACTTCCATGTCGAACCACAGGGAATGCATGTACTGCGTGTTCAGCTTCATCGCCGACGAGAAGATGGGCGGATCCCATCCGATCGTCGAGAGCAGCGCGGCGGCGTCCCGCGCGTGATGGGTCCCGAACTCGGGATCGTCGTGCTTTCCGGCCGAGGGCGCGGGAGCAAAGCCCGAGTCCTGGGAGACGTCGTTGGCGCGGCGCATGCACACGAAACGGCCTTTGGTCAGCGTTCGGGCTCCGGAGTCGTCGGTCCCCAGCGTCTTGATGAGGCATGAGATGTTGTGCGTGTTGCAGGAGACGATCTGCAGGAAGCGGTCCTGGCCGGGGACGAGGGCCTCGTCGTTGATCCCCATGGCGTACATCTTTCCGAAGCCGAACTCGCTGCCCTGGGCCAGGAACCCCTTCGGACCGGAGATCTTCTCGTAGACCTTCTTGTTCTCGTTTCCGGCCGGGGTGCAGTCGATGACGACCGTCGCGCGCTCGAGGGCGGCCTGGGCGTCGGCGGAGACTTTGTGGCCCAGGGCCTCGAAGTCCGCGAGCTTGTCGTTATCCACCGCCAGCTTCGCCCCCCGCTCGATCAGGTGGTTGACCTTGGCCCGTTCGGTGGTCATGGGGGTGCGCTTGTGGAACGTGACCTCGTCGATCCCGAGGTGCTTTCCGAAGTCTGCGAAGAGGCCGATCAACGGCTCGCCAATCGTACCGGTGCCGACCACGTGGACGATTCTCTTCATGGCGCTCTCCTTGAAGTCATGCGGTCGAGCCCTCGCGAGGACGGTGCCTTCGATGCGGCGGGAAGGATACGATGAGAAGGTCGATTCGCCAACCGGAGGCTCGAGCCGAAGTGTCAGGCCGGCTGCATTCCATTTCGTTTCCGGGGCCCGCAGGGTCGCTGGAAGGCCTCTGGAAGGAGGCGTCGGGGGAGCGTAGGGGGTCCGCCGTCTTCGCCCATCCGCATCCGCTGCACGGCGGCACGATGCACAACAAGGTCGTCTACCGGGCGGTCCAGGCCCTGACCCGCTCGGGGTTTGCCACCCTGCGCTTCAACTTCCGGGGAGTGGGGCTCTCTGAGGGCCGCTACGATGCGGGGCGCGGGGAAGTGGAGGATTTCCGGGCCGCGATGGACGAGGCCGCCCGAGAGGGAGGCCTGCCGCTCGTAGCTGGGGGATTCTCCTTCGGGTCGGCCGTGGGCCTGAATGCGATCGCGCAGGACCCGAGGGTGGCCGCGTTCGTCGCGCTCGGCCTGCCGCTGGCAACCGAGTCGGGGCGGCTCGTGCCCCGCCCCGGCGTTCCGGCGCTCTACGTGGTGGGCGAGCGCGACGCATTCGGTCCGCCCGAGGACCTCGAGCGATTCGTCGCGGGGACGGGCACCGTGGTCGTCGTGCCCGGGGCCGGCCACTTCTTCGAGAGCAGCCTCGAATCCTTGGGTGGCGTCATCGAGGGGTTCCTCTCGGCCCTTCCGGCGCCCCGCGCGGTCGCGCAGGGACAGAGCGTCCCGTGAGCGACGCGCCCCTGTCGTCAGCGGCGCGAACGGACCTGCTCGGCCTGGCCAGGGGGACCCTGGAGGCGCATTTTCGCGGACAGCCGCCGCCGCGCCTTTCGTCGGACCGGGCGGAGTCGTTCGGGGAGCCCCGCGGGCTCTTCGTCACGCTCCGCAAGGACGGAGAGTTGCGCGGCTGCATCGGCACCCTCGCCCCGACGGGAGACCTGACCCGCTGCGTGTCGGAGTACGCGCTGCGCGCCGCGCTCGAGGATCCTCGCTTTGCTCCGGTGACGGAGGAGGAGCTGCCGCGCTGCGGCATCGAGATCTCGGTGCTGTCCGCGCCCCGCGCGATCGAGGGCCCCGGCGAGATCGAGATCGGGCGGGACGGCCTCATCCTGGAGCTGCGCGGCCGCCGCGGGTTGCTCCTGCCCCAGGTCGCGGAGGAGTGGGGATTCGATTCCGATCGCTTCCTGGCCGAGGTCGCCCGCAAGGCGGGTTTACCCCCCGAGGCGTGGCGGGACGCCGACGCCCGGGTGTGGGCCTTCCTGGCCGAGGTGTTCTCCGAGTGAAGGGAACCGGAAACCGGCAGAAGAAGATCGTCGCGCCGCGCAGTCCGCGGGGCGGCGTCAGACCTCTTCCCCGGCCCTCCGCAGCGAAGGGGAGTACAGCAAAAGCGCCGTGGCAACGGCGGCGTTCAAAGAGTCCACCGGCTCCCGCATCGGAATCGTGAGCTTGCGCTCGAAGTAGCGGTAGGAGCCGGCCGGCAGCCCGCCGCCTTCGCTTCCGACGGCGAGAACGGAGCGTGGATCGAGCGGCGCGGCGAACACGTTTTCGCCTCCCGCGGACACCGCGCCGCAGATCGGGCGGCCCGCGGCCTGCGCGTCCGCGGCGAAAGGCTCGAACGAGACCGGCCCGGACACCGGAATGCGCAGCACGCTCCCGGAGCTCGCGCGCACGGCGCGCGGGTGGAAGAAGTCGGCAGTCCCGGGCGCTCCCAGGACTCCCGCGCAGCCGGCCGCCTCCGCAACGCGCACGATAGCGCCGAGGTTACCCGGATCCTGGATCCCGAAGAGGAACACCACGACTCCCGGGCGGCCGAGAATCTCAGCCACGGGCACGTCCCGGCGGCGCGCGATCGCGAGCATGTGCTGCGGCGTGCGCACGTCGGCGAGGCGCTCGAGGACGGCGCGCGAGGCCAAGCGCGGATGCGCCGAGGTCAGCGCGGCCAGGCGTCCCGGCCTGATGCTCGCGTCGTGCAGCACGTGCTCGAGCGGGATGCCGGCGGCCACGGCTTCGAGGATCGTCTTCTCGCCCTCGAGCAGCAGGTGCGTGCGCTCCTCGAGGCTGCGCGCAATTTCGCGGATGAGGGGGTTGGCGGAGGACTCGATCGCCTGCACGGCCTCCATGCTATAACCGCGCGCGATGAAATCGCTGCGCGACAAGGCCACCCTCATGGGCGCCGTGGAGCACGCAGCCAACGGTTCGGCGTCCTCGGGCCTGTGGACGTTCCCGGCGATGATCGCCGCCGCCTTCGTCGTCGCCTGGGGCGCGGAGGCCGCGGAGTTCCTGATGGCGCAGGGCCTGGCCCTCGCGATCCTCGCTCTCGTCCAGACGATGCCCGAGTTCGCGGTCGAAGCGGTCATCGCGTGGAAGGCGGGCAAGGACCCCGACATGGTCCACCTCGCGATCGCGAATTTCACCGGGAGCCTGCGCCTGCTGACGGGCTTCGGCTGGCCGATGATCTACGCGGTGGCGGCTTTCTACTCGCGCCGCCGGCGCAACAAGCCGCTGCGGGCCATCACCCTCGCGGACGACCACGCCGTCGAGGTGCTGGGCCTGCTGCCGCCGCTGACCTACTTCATTGCCGTGTGGGCCAAGGGCAGCCTCTCGCTGGTGGACGCCGCGTTCCTGATCGGGACCTATATCGTCTACTTGGCCATCCTCCTGCGCATGCCGCCGCGGGAAGAGACGGTCGAAGAAGAAGAGGAGGTCCCCGCGGTGTCCCGCTGGGCGCTGTCCTTCTCGGGCTGGAAACGCTGGGCCGCCGTGGGCGGTCTCTTCGCCGCCGGGGGCGCGATGATCCTTCTCGTCGCCGAGCCGTTCCTCGCCTCGATGATGGCGCTCGCGACCAGCCTGGGCATCTCGCAGTTCGTCTTCATCCAGTGGGTGGCCCCGTTCATCTCAGAGTTCCCGGAGAAGACCTCGGCCTTCGCCTGGGCGCGGCGGATCACGCGCGCGCCCGTCGCCCTCCTCAACATGGTGTCCTCGAACATCAACCAGTGGGGCGTGCTCTCGGGCCTGCTCGCGGTGATCTACTGCGTGAGCCACGGGGACACGTCGGCCCTCCCGTTCGACGAGTTCCAGAGGCTCGAGATCCTGCTCACTATCGTGCAGGCGTTTCTCGGATGGATCTTCCTCGCGTCGATGAGTTTCGAGGCCTACGAAGCGGCCGGGCTGTTCGTTCTCTGGCTCGTGCAGTTCGCGGTCCCGTCGCTGCGCCACGACATGGTCTGGGTCTACGCCGCATGGATCGCCGTCGAGCTCGGCCTCGTGGCTGCCGGCCGGAAGCAGATTCGAGCGTTCTCGGCCTTTTCCCGTTCCTGGAGGCAGCGGCGATGACCGAATTGAAACTGTCCCGAAGGATCACGGCGCTCACGCCCTCCTCGACGACGGCGGCGGGGAAGAAGGCCAAGGCGCTCGCCGCCTCCGGCGTCGACGTGGTGGACTTCTCGATCGGAGAGCCCGATTTCGCCACACCCGCATTCGTGGGACGCGCGGGAGTGCGGGCGATCGAGGCTGGAAGGACGAAGTACACGGACGTGGCCGGCGAGGCGCCGCTGCGCGATGCGATTGCCGCCAAGTACGTCCGCGAGCAGGCGGCTCCGGTCGCCCGCGAGAACGTGATCGTGACGGCCGGCGCGAAGCAGGCCGTCTTCAACGTGTGCGAAGCCCTCTTCGAGGAGGGAAACGACGTCGCCCTCTTTTCCCCCTACTGGGTGTCGTTTCCGGAGATGGTGCGCCTGACCGGAGCGCGCCCGGTCTTCGTGCCGACCGACCTCGCGGCGGGCTGGCGGCCGACCGCCGCGGCTCTCGAGCGGGCGATCCCCGGCACGGTCCGCGGCGTGATCCTCAACTCGCCCAACAATCCGACGGGCGCCGTCGTCGATGCGGAGGAGCTCGTTCGCATCGTGGACTGGTGCGCATCGCGCGAAGCCTCGCTCATCTACGACGAGACGTACGACCGCTTCCTGTACGACGGCCGTCGCCACGCCTCCGCGGCGGCGCTACGGTCCCGCTACGAGCGCATCGTGGTCACGGGCGCTGCGTCGAAGACCTGGGCGATGACGGGTTGGCGGCTCGGCTGGGCCGTCGGCCCGGCGAAGCTCGTCGCCGCGATCACGTCCTACCAGAGCCACACCACGTCCAACGCCTCCTCGATCTCGCAGGCGGCCGCGCTCGAAGCCCTGAGCGATGTCGAGGCCACCGCCGCCGCGGTCGAAATGATGCTCGCCCGTTACGCTGAGCGCCGGAGGCTGATGGTGGAGGGGCTGTCGGCGATTCCCGGCGTCCGCTGCCGGAGCCCCGAAGGCGCGTTCTACGCCTTCGCCGACGTGTCCGCGTTCTACGCGCGCAAAGGCGTTTCCGGGTCCGCGGCTTTCTGCGATCTCCTGTTGTCGCAGGCGCACGTCGCGGCCGTCCCCGGGGACGCCTTCGGCGACGACGCCTGCGTGCGCTTCTCGTTTGCGGCCGACGAGGCCCGCGTTCGCGAAGGTGTTCGGCGCTTCGCCGCCTGGGCCGCCGGCGGCGGCTAGGCCGAAGTCGCGGGCGCCGGCTCGAACGTCAGCTTCACGCGGGCGATGGCCGACAGCGCCGGGCGTGCGCGGGGTTCGAGGAAGGCGATGTAGGAGCCCCAAGCAGCCACACGGACGGCCGAGCGCAGCCAAAGCACCCCGAACTGGAGGAGGATCAGGAGCGCGATGGCCGGGCGCGAAACCGCCGGAAGCGCCCCGGTGACGGCAAACAGCGCGAGCACCGCCCCCCCTCCGAGCGCGCACCAGAAGATCCACAGGGCGACGGCCCGCAGCCACGAACCGGAGAGCGCGAGCCGGGCGAAGCGGAACGCGCGGAAGGCTCCGATCGTCGGGGAGTGACGCCTCGCGGCCCGGGCGAAGTCGTAGAGGAGGGACAGCGCCGCGAAGAGCAGGACGGCCACGCCCGCGAGGATCCAGAACGTCAGCGAGCGCGCGGCGGCATCGGGGGGCGCGTCTTCGAGGAGCTTCTTGCGCGCGGCGCCGCCACCGCCCAGCCAGGCGCCGAGCACGAGGAGGTTCGCGATGGCGAAGAGAAAAAAGCACTTCAGGTTGTGCCAGAAGTTGCGGCGGGCTGGCCCGAAGAACTGGTCGAAGGAGAAGGGGCCGCGGCCGAGGGCCGCAATGATCCCACCGGCGCAGAACATCTGGAGGACGACGCCGAGAAAGCCGGCCCATCCCGCGGCGCGCATCACCCCGGCGAAGGCCGGAAACATCTCGCGAATGAGGTCGAAGAAGTCCGTGGGCGCGAAGGTGGGGTGGTTCCGGATGAAGTGATCGCCCGCCAGCGTCCCGGCCATCGCCTCGTGCAGGGCCGGCATCAGCGGCATGGCCGCTGAGAGGCCGAGCGCGGCCGTCGTCAGGGCGAGGAGCAGGATCAGCTTCCCGTGCGCGAGGGACGCAAAGCCGGCCGCGACTGGGCCTCGGCTCGCGCTCATGCCAGCGCCCAGAGTATCTGCGTCCAGACGCCCGACAGGAACGCCGCCCAGCCCGAGTACTTGACGCAGGCGCGCGTGCCGAGCGTCCGGGCCTTGCCCTTGCCGGAGTGCAGGACCCGCGAGTCGTTGAGGTGGTTCCAGTCCCAGACGTTGGCGCGCTCGGGGTCGACCACCGCATAGGCGAGCCGGGACTTGTATCGCACGCGGTACCGGACCCAGCGCGCGTCGCCGGGAAGGTCGCGGTCGACGACCGTGCCGTCGGCGAAGACCATGCGTGCCTTCGCGCCGTGCTCCCATTCCCCGGTGTTTCCGAAGAGGACCAGCGTGTTGTAGGTCCTGCGCTCTTCGTCCCGCTTCGGGTGCTCGGCCTTTTTGGCGCCCGGAGGGACGATCGTCCCGTCTTCGAAGGTCACCTTCTTGTCGTCGCGATCGAACACGCCGAAGTCTCCCTCCGCCTTCCGGCTCCGGGCGGTGACCACTCGCCAGTCGAGGCGCGCCGTCCCGTCGACCAGGTTGCGGCGGTACGTCGAGAGATCCCGGCCGGTGGACTGCTGGAACGTGTCGAAGAAGTCCGAAGTGTTCGGGTGGCGGGAGGACCATTGCTGGAAGTACGCCCGCTGTGCGCGCGCGAAGGCCCGGACGCCGAGGTCGTTCTTCAACTGCGCCATGAAGAGCCCCACCTTCGGGTAGGAGTTCGTGCCGTACGAGTCGCCCGTCGCGTAGCACCACGCGCACCGGTGGATTGGGTCGAGGTTGGGAAGGCCCGCATACTGGGCGTGCGCGATCGACGTCGAGTCGAAGCCGATCCCTCCCGGAAACTGCGCGACGTCCCGGGCGCCGTAGGCGAGCGTCATGGCGCGGTACTCGGAGTCCGAGTTGAGCCCTTCGTCCAGCCAGGACTCCTCGAACTCGTTCGAGCCGACCAGGCCGTACCAGTACTGGTGGCCGAACTCGTGGATCGTTACGAGCTCGATGACGCGGAGGCGCTCGAACGGCCAGCGCGTCAGGAATGCGTTGGTGCCGCCGCCCGTGATGAAAGTCGGGTACTCCATCCCGCCGGAGCCGATGCCGTCGTCCGGCGGGTCCACGACGGTGAGGGTTTCGTAGGGGTACGCGCCGTACCAGAGCCCGTAAAAGGAGAGCCCTTGCTTCGCGGAAAGGATGTAACGCTCGCGGCCCCGCTCGTGACCCGGCTGGAGGAGGAGGCGGCAGGAGACGGGTTTCAGAGCGATCTCGGCCTCCGTCATGCCGAGCTCCTCCGAGGCCTTCGCGGCCCATCCCTTTGGGATGTCCTTGGCCGGATCGAACGTGAATTCGGTCACGACGAAGCGGGGGTCCGCGGTCCATGCAAAGTCGTGCACGTCGTTCTCAACGTAGCGGTACGTCGTCTTCCCGCCCTTCTGCGACTCGGAGACGCGCTTTCCCGTGGCCCCGACGACGAACTTCGAAGGGACCGTGAACGTCACGTCGAAGTTCCCGTAGTCGGCGTAGAACTCGGAGTTCGCATGGAAGGCGTGGCAGTTCCAGCCGCCTGCTTTTCGCCCGCGCATGCCGGCCGGCTCGTAGACGCCGATCTTCGGGTACCACTGTCCGACGAGGAAGTAGTCGCGCACGAAGCCGGTCCGGGCAAAGATCTTCGGCAGCTTCGAGCGGAAGGCGATGTCGAGCCGGATCTCGCCGCGGGGCGGGACCGGCGCGGGCAGGGGCACGAGGAGGACCGTCTCGTCGCCCGGATCGTTTCCGTCGGGCTGGATGAACCGCGCGCCCGGCCTCAGATCCTGTCCGCCGGTGGTCTTGATTGATGCGACGTCGATCCAGCCCCAGTCTTCGGGCTTTCGCCCGGCCTCGTCTCCGCGCACCTGGCCGCCCGACTCCCGCATGAACGTCGAGCGGTTGTTCTTGAAGGCGTTCAGATACAGGTGGAACCGCAGCTCCGAGACCGCATCGTTCGAGGGGTTGCGCCAGATGAGTCGCTCCGTGCCATCGAGGGTTTTCTGCGTCGGGTCCAGAGACGTCTCGATCGTGTATTCGACGACGGGCGGGGAGACCGGGGTTGCGGCGCGGACGAGAGCCGGGAGGAAAAGGGCGACGAGGCGCACGGCTTTTCCCGAGAATTTCCGAAAGGTCTTCATGGAAGTCGCGGAATACTGCCTCCGGATCGCGCCCCAGTCAATAGAATCCGACGCGCATGCCGACAGCATTTCTAACGGGCGGGACGGGATTCGTCGGAGGGCACGCCGCGCGGGCGCTCGTGGACCATGGCTGGAAAGTGAGACTGCTCGTCCGCAACACCGCCCGCGCCTCGGGCGGTCTTCTCGAGGGCCTCCCTGTCGAGACGGTCGCGGGCGACCTTTCGGAAGGCGGGATCCCGGAATCGGCGCTCGCCGGGGTCGATACGATCATCCACGTCGCCGGCCTCACCAAGGCGCGGACCTTCGAGGACTACCGCGAGGTCAACGTGCGCGGAACCGAGCGGCTGCTCGCGGCCGCGGGGCGCGCGGCTCCGGACGCGCTTTTCCTCATCGTCTCGAGCCTGGCCGCCGCCGGCCCCGCCCGAGAGGGCCGCCCGGTCTCCGACGCGGATCCCTCGCGGCCGATCTCCTGGTACGGGATATCCAAACGCGAAGGCGAGCTGGCGGTTGCCCGCAACTGGAAGGGGCCGTGGATCGCATTGCGCCCGGGGGTCGTCTACGGGCCCGGAGACCGCGGACTCTTCGAGTATTTCCGGATGGCGGAGAGGGGTTGGGTGCCCGTCCCCGTACGGCACGCCCGCGTCCAGATCCTCGGCGTGGACCAGGTCTCGCTCGCGATTGCCCGCGCCGCGGCCCGTCGGGACCTCGGGGGAGCAACGCGCTTTCTCTGCGATCCGGAGCCGGTGCGCCTCGGGGAGCTGGCAGGCCTCATCGCGCGGCTGCCGCGGCAGCCCGCCCGGCTCATCGGCATCCCAAGTGCCGCCGTCCGCATGCTCGGCCTCCTCGAAACGGCCGTCGAGACGGTCTCGGGCCGCTCCCGGCCGTTCAATTCGGACAAGGCGAAGGAGATTCTGGCCGGGGACTGGCTCTGCGATTCTGCGCCCTTGCGGCGCGAGCTCGACCTCCCGGCCCCGGTGCCCCTCGAGAAAGGCCTCAGGGCCACCAGGGACTGGTACCTGGGCGCCGGATGGCTCCGGGGCAAGGCTTTGTAAAATTTGCTAAGATCGCGCCGCCGGTTCGGCAATCGGACAAGTTTGTGGGGGAACGATGAGCAAACTCGCCCGGGCCAGGGCGGAGACGGTGGGCACCTCTCCGTTCTTCGAAAAGTGCTATCGCTACGAGGAGGCCGAGCGCATCCGGCAGACCGGCTACTACTCTTTCTTCCGCGTGATCGAGTCCGCCCAGGACCCCGAGGTCTCGATCGGCGGGCGACGCCTGGTGATGCTGGGCTCGAACAACTACCTCGGCCTCACCAACGATCCCCGGGTCAAGGAGGCCGCGATCGACGCGATTCGGAAATATGGATCCGGATGCGCCGGGAGCCGCTTTTTGAACGGAACGCTCGATCTGCACGTGCGGCTCGAGGAGCGCCTCGCGGAATTCATGCGCCAGGAAGCGGCAGTCACGTTTTCGACCGGCTTCCAGGTCAACCTCGGCGCGATTTCGTGTCTCGTCGGAAAGGGCGACACCGTCTACCTCGACAAGCAGGACCACGCGTGCATCATCGACGGCGCGCGGCTGTCGTTCGGCGACGTGAAGCGTTTCAAGCACAACGACCCAGCCGACCTGCGCCGGCAGATGCGGGCCGACAGCGAGGCGCGCGGACGACTCGTCGTCGTGGACGGGGTCTTCTCGATGGAAGGCGACATCGCGCCGCTGCCGGAGATCGTTTCGGTCGCGCGCGAGTACGCGGCCGGCGTCATGGTGGACGACGCGCACGGGATCGGCGTCGTCGGCAAGACCGGACGCGGCACGGCCGAGCACTTCGGCCTCGAGCACGATGTGGACCTGATCATGGGAACCTTTTCCAAGTCGATGGCCTCGGTGGGAGGCTTCATCGCCGGCAACGCCACGGTCGTCGACTACATCAAGCACCGCGCCCGTACCCTGATCTTCTCCGCGGCGCCGCCCCCGGCCTCCGCCGCGGCCGCGCTGGCGTCCGTCGAGATCATGGACAAGGAGCCGGAGCGCCGCGACCGGCTCTGGGAGAACACCCGCTTTTTCGCCGAGGGGCTCCGCTCGCTCGGGCTCGACACGGGAGATTCGAAGAGCCCCATCGTCCCCGTCGTCGTCGGCGAGGACCTGACGGCCCTGCGCATGGTCCACCGGCTTCAGGAAGAAGGCGTCTTCGTCAACTGCGTCCTCTCTCCGGCCACGCCGCCGGGGCGCGCGCTCATCCGCACCTCGCTCATGGCCACGCACACGCGGGAGCACCTCGCGCGCGCGCTCGACGTGATCGAGAAAGTTGGCCGCGAGGTCGGTCTGGTCCGGACGGGCCGCGCCTGAGGCACGGGACCGCAACGGGGGACTCGCCTTGAGCGCAACGCCTTCGCCGGTCTCGATTGAGCGCGTCGGGCGCGCGAAGGCCGATCTGTCGCGCTTCTTCGACGTCGCGGATCGGGTCTACGCCGGCGATCCGAACTGGGTCGCGCCGCTGCGCAACGACGTCGCCAAAGTCTTCAACGACGCGAACCCGTTTTTCCGCCACGGCGAGATGCAGCTCTTCATCGCGCGCCGGGGCTCGAAGGACGTCGGGCGTATCGCCGCGATCGTCGACCGCAACCACAATGCGTTCCACGACGAGAAAGCCGCTTTCTTCGGGTTCTACGAGTCCACGAACGATTCGCAGGTCGCCGCGCTGCTGCTCGAAGCGGCCGCGATCTGGGGCCGCGAGCGCAAGATGACGGTGCTGCGCGGACCCACCAATCCCACGCTGAACGACGAGGCGGGCCTGCTCGTGGACGGTTTCGATTCGCCGCCGGTCCTGATGATGACCTACAACCCGGCCTACTACGTCTGGTTGATCGAAGGCCAGGGCTTCCGGAAGGCGAAGGACCTGCTCGCCTACTGGCTTTCCCTCGAGGAAGAGCCGCTGCAGCGTCTGTCCCGCGTGGCCGACCGCTTTCGCAAGCGCGAGCCCGACGTCATCGTCCGCAACGTCGCCAGGGGCGGGCTGGCAAAGGACCTGCTGAAGATTCGCGAGGTCTACAACGAGGCCTGGGAGAAGAACTGGGGCTTCGTTCCGATGACGCCCGAGGAGATGGACTTCATGGCCAAACGCATGAAGCCCCTGCTCGTCGAGGAGCTCCTGTGGCTCGCGGAGGCCAAGCGCCCCGACGACACGCTCGAGCCGATCGCCTTCATGCTCATGCTGCCGGACTACAACGTCGCCATCGCCCCGACGAACGGGCGGCTGTTGCCTTTCGGATGGTTGAAGTTCCTTCTCGGTACCCGGAGGATCAAGACCGTTCGCGTGCTGACCCTCGGCGTCAAGAAGTCGCACCGCATGAGCGGCATCCAGTCGATCATGATGGTGGACTCCCTGCGGTACCTGCTGTCGAAGGGCTACACGGGCTGCGAGGTGTCGTGGCTGCTCGAAGACAACGAGCTGATCATCGGAGCCTTGAAGATCTGGGGCGGGAAGCTCTACAAGACGTATCGGATCTACGAAAAGAATCTGTAGTCGACAGTCAACAGTCGACAGTTCAGGCGGTCCGGGCCTCGCTGTCGACTGTCAACTCCCGACTGTTGACTAACCTGTCGTAGATCCGGTCCCCGATCGGGACGCTGATGCACGCCAGCGTCGCCCCCGCGATCAGGTCGATCACGTAGTGGTAGCGGCAGTAGACGGTCGAGATGATGAGTCCCGTGGCCACCGGCAGGAGAAACCAAAAGGTTTTTCGCGAGCGCTTCCAGGCCACGAGCAGCACGGCCACCGAGATCATCGTGTGGCCCGACGGGAAGACGTCGACCTTCGTCTTTTCCATGCTGTTGATCGTGTCGTTGATCGTGCGCGCGATCGGCGTCGTCGTCAGGGAGACCGTGTATTCCGAGGCCTGGGCGAAGCGAGGGCCGAGCGCCGGGATCAGGAAATAGCCGGCGTACGAGACGTAGTAGACGACCACGAGCGTGAAGACGTAGCGGCGAGCGGTCGACCGGTCGTGCAGCCATAGCACGAGGCCGAGCGTCAGCGCGATGAAGTAGTACGTCGCGTAAGAAGAGTAGAAGATGTCGTTCAGCACGGGGTGCACCAGGCGCTGCATCCAGACGGTGACGTCGACGCCGAACATCGCCCGGTCGGCTGCGATGAGCAGGTCGTCCCGCGCGCCGCCGCGCAATGCCTGGATGAGGGGCTCGAGCGTATTGAACAGGATCGGGAGAAGCGCGGCGGGGTAGAAGTCGATGAGGAAGGCCACGGGCGCGGGCAGCCGATCGATCCGCCGCGCGAGGAAGGTCATGAGGCAGAGGCCGGCGGCCAGGGCGGCGTATCCGAGGAACATCGCGCCCGGGTTCTCGAGCCGGTGCCGCAAAACCAGCGCCAGCGCCGTCAATACGCCGAGCGCCGCGAAGTGGATTGCCTCGGTTGGCCGGATTCGCACGCGCATTTATAACCCAGTCCGGAAGAGCGCCTCGGATTCCGGTGGGATAGAGTTGGGCTCTCCATGAAGGCGCTGGCGCTGCTTCTGGCGGCACTCGTCTCGATGGCGGCGGGCCTCGCGGCCGACAAAGCTCCGCTCGTCGTCGAGGCGCGCATCGATACGCCGATCCATCCAGCCGCCGCGAGCTACCTGCGCAACACGCTGGCGCAGGCGAATAAGGACGGCGCTTCGCTCGTGGTGCTGACCCTTTCGACGCCGGGGGGTCTCCTCGTCTCGACCCGGGAAATGAGCACGGCCATCCTGACGTCCGCGGTTCCCGTCGCGACGTACGTCGCGCCGGCGGGGGCGCAGGCCGCTTCGGCCGGCTTCTTCCTGCTGCTTTCGGGGGACGTCGCCGCCATGGCCCCCGGCACGAACACGGGCGCCGCGCACCCGGTGGGTGGCGAGGGGCAGGACCTTCCGAAAAAGCTCAACGAGAAGGCGGAACAGGACGCCCGGGCATTCATCCGGACGCTGGCCCGGCAGCGCGGCCGCAACGTCGAGAAGGCGGAGGCGGCCGTCGCGCGGAGCGTTTCGTACACGGAGACCGAGGCGAAGGACGGGGGCCTCGTCGAGATCATCGCGCGCGACGTGCCCGACCTCGTCGCCAAGCTCGACGGCCGAAGGATCACTCGCGTGGGCGGCGGGGACACGACGCTCGCGCTCAAGGGCTTCCGCCTCGAGCAGCGAGGGATGGGCCATTTGGAGAAGGTCCTCGGTGTCGTATCGCACCCCAACGTGGCCTATGTGCTTTTCCTGCTCGGGCTCGTCGGACTCTACTTCGAGCTCTCGACGCCCGGCGCGATCCTGCCGGGGGTCGTGGGCGGAATCTCGCTCCTGCTCGCGCTGTATGCCTTCTCGGTGCTGCCCGTCAATTTCGCGGGGCTCGCGCTGATTCTCTTTGCGATCGTGCTCTTCGTGGCGGAGGCACAAGTCGTCAGTCACGGTCTGCTCGCCCTCGGGGGCTCGATCGCGCTGGTCGCAGGGTCGCTGTTGCTCTTCTCGGGTCCCGGCGGGGCCGGAGGCTACCGCGTCGACCTCTCGATCGTCGTTCCCGGGCTGCTGACCACGCTGGCTGTCGTGGGGTTGTTGAGCTGGAAGACGCTGCAGTTGAGGCGGGCGCCCGTCCGCACCGGCCTTCACGCGATGGTCGGCGAGCCGGCGCGCGTCGTCGAAGGCTTCCTGGCGCCGGCCGGAGGCGGCCGCGTGCAGATCTACGGCGAGTATTGGGACGCGGTGGGACCGGAAGGGCTCCTTCCCGGCGAAATGGTCCGGGTCAGCCGCGTCGCGGGCCGCACGCTCCATGTCGAACGGAGGACTCCATGAACCAGATCCTGTCGTTGCCCGGATTCCTGGTCGCCGTGTTTGTCGGCCTGATCTTCCTCTTCAAGTGGATCAACGTGCTGAACGAGTACGAGCGCGGTGTGACGTTCTGGCTCGGCCGCCTCGGCAAGCAGCCGAAGGGGCCCGGCCTCGTGCTCATCTTCTGGCCCTTCGAGCGCATGGTGCGCATATCCCTGCGGACGGTGGTTCACGACGTGCCTCCGCAGGACATCATCACGCGCGACAACGTCTCGGTGAAGGTCAACGCGGTCGTCTATTTCCGTGTCGTCGAGCCGGAGAAGGCGGTCGTGCAGGTGGAAAATTTTCTCTACGCGACGTCCCAGCTCGCGCAAACGACGCTTCGGAGCGTGCTCGGGCAGGCCCTCATGGACGAGCTGCTGTCCGAGCGAGAGAAGCTGAACATCGACCTGCAGAAGATCATCGACGAGCACACGAATTCCTGGGGAATCAAGGTCTCGCTCGTCGAGGTCAAGCAGGTGGATCTGCCCCCCGAAATGCAGCGGGCGATGGCGCGCCAGGCCGAGGCCGAGCGCGAGAAGCGGGCCAAGATCATCCACGCCGAAGGCGAGTACGAGGCAGCCACGCGACTGTCCCAGGCGGCGGAAATCATCTCCCGCCAGCCCGGCACGCTCCAGCTGCGCTACCTGCAGACGCTGACCGAGATCGCCAACGAGAAGAACTCCACCATCGTCTTTCCGCTGCCGATGGACCTGATCCAGATGTTCCTGGCGAGGGGAACGGGAGGATCGTGAGCCGAGGCCCACCCGGCTGACAGCGGGGAGCGCCCAAGTTACACTCCGTCCGTGGACGAGCCCCGCACGCACTACCAGATCTCGCTGACGGCCCGGCAGGCGGTGGGCATCTTTGCCGGTCTGCTGCTGGCACTGGGCGTGGCGTTCTTCCTGGGTCTCATGGCGGGGATGTCGGGACGCAACCCGGCTGTGGAGGAGAGCGAGAAGCCCCCGGCGGTGTCGGAGGCGATCCCTCTCGTCGAGACGGGCGTGCCGCTGCCGACCTATTCGGCGCCCTCGCGCACGGGGCTCGCACGGGGGAGCGTGACGCCCGTCCCGGGGGAGCTGACGACCCCGGCGACGTTGCAGACCTTCGAGGACGGCACGGCGAACGAAGCGGCCGGCTCCGCGCCATCGGGAAACGCCGTGCGCGTCGTACCGACCAGAGCGGCTCCCGCGCCCGCAGCGGCCCCGAAGGTCCGCGGGCCGGCGCCCGCGTCCGGGCGGATCTGGGTGCAGGCCGCGTCCCTGCAGTCGCGCGAAGAGGCCAACGCGCTGACGGCGCGGCTCTCGAAACACGGCTTCCACGCCGTGATCCTCGCGGCTTCCGGCCCGAAGGGGAAGCTCTACCGGGTGCGGGTGGGACCGTACCGGACGGACGACGAGGCGGCCCGCGCCGTCTCCCGGCTCGCGAAGCAGGAAAAGATCCGCGAGCCCTGGATCGTTCCGGAGGGCAAGTGAGCACGCTGCCTGTCCTTCGCGCGCCGGAGTGGATCCGCGAGCGCAAGCTGCGGCTCGAAGACCTCCACGGCGTCAAGAAAGTCATGCGCTCGCACGGGCTCCACACCGTGTGCGAGGAGGCGCGCTGTCCCAACCGGGGCGAGTGTTTCGCCCGAGGAACGGCGACGTTTCTTCTTCTCGGAGACGTCTGCACGCGGGCCTGCGGCTTCTGCGACATCGCCAACGGGAAGCCGGCGCCGATCGACCCGATGGAGCCTTGGCGCGTGAAGTCCGCGGTCGAAGAGATGAACCTGCGTTTTGTCGTCCTGACGTCGGTGGATCGCGACGATCTGCCCGATGGCGGAGCAGCCCACTTCGCTGCCACGATCGCAGCGCTTCGAACGCTCGCGCCGCTGCCCGGGATCGAAGTCCTGACTCCCGATTTCCTCGGCCGTTTTGATTCGCTCCGCGTCGTCGTCGATGCGAAGCCCGACGTCTTCAACCACAACGTCGAGACGGTGCCGCGGCTCTACCCGAGCGTGCGGCGGGGCGCGCGGATCGACCGGTCGCTCGGACTGCTGTCGGCCGCGAAGATCCTGGACCCCGACCTCACGACCAAGTCGGGCTTCATGCTCGGGCTCGGAGAGCGCGAGGAGGAAATCCGCGCGCTGCTCGAGAGGATGCGCGAGGCCTCGGTGGACATCGTCACGATAGGGCAGTACCTACGCCCGTCGCGGGAAAACCTACCGGTCGTGGAGTACGTGCATCCGGAGGTATTCGACCGGCACCGGGAGTTCGGGGAGCGGCTGGGATTTCTCCACGTGTTCGCCGGCCCCTTCGTGCGGTCTTCGTACCGGGCTGAAGAAGCCCTGCTCGCCGCCGGCGCCCGCGCGTAGAGCGATCCTTGACCGGCAGAGTGCAGCGCTGGCGCACGCCCCTGGCCGGCGTCTTTTCCGGCCTCCTCTTCGCGCTGGCCTTTCCTCCGGTCGAATGGGTGGTCCTGCTGTCGCTCGCCCTGGTTCCGTGGCTGGCCGCCCTGGCGCGGGAGGAGAGCCGCGGCCGCGCGCTCTGGTCGGGGGTCCTCTTCGGCATCGCGTACTGGTGCGCCTCCATCCCGTGGATCTACTACGTCGTCACGCGCTACGGCGGACAGGGCGGCCCGATGGGGGTCGTGTGCCTCGTCATCCTTTCGTTGATCCTCGCCGAGTGGCCCGCTCTCGTCGCGTGGGGCGCGGTCGCCGCGGCTCCCGCCGGCTCGCCCTGGCGCCTGGCCGTGTTCCCGCTGCTCTGGATGTCGAGCGAGCACGTGCGCTCGGAACTCGTCTACGGAGGATTCCCCTGGAACCTCGTGGGCCACGCGCTCTACCGCCATCCGGTCTGGCTGCAGACCGCGTCCGTCTGGGGCGTCTACGGCGTCGGCGCGCTGACTGTGGGGCTTTCCGCGCTCCTCGCGGCGGGCATCGTCGCGGGGCGGCTTCGTCCGGTTCTCGGCGCGGCCCTGCTCGTGCTCGCAGCGGGAGTCTGGGGAACCGTCCGGCTCGCGGCCGAGCGCCCCGAGCATCCGGAGCTGGCGGTGGCCTTGCTTCAGCCGAATCTCACGGAGGAGATGCGCGCGAGCCCCGAGGGCGCGGCACAGAGCTACCGTGCGGTGCTCGCGCAGGCGCGAGAGGCCGCCGCCGAAGACCCGGCCCTGATCGTGATTCCCGAGTCCGCGCTGCCGGTCTACTGGAACCGCAGTTTTGCCCTCCGGCAGGACCTCGCCACGATCGCGCACGGCGGGCCGTCGATCCTGTTCAACGACGTCGAGGAGGAGTCCGACGGTCGCTACTACAACGTGGCTCGCCTCCTCGCGCCCGGGGGGCTCGCGGGCCCGCCCTATCGCAAGGTGCACCTCGTGCCGTTCGGCGAGTATGTCCCGCTGCCGCGCGTCTTCTTCTTCGTCCGGCAGGTCTCGACCGAGATCGGCGCCTTCGCACAGGCGCCGGCCCCGGCGGTCCTTCGCTCCGGCGCGCTCGCGATCGGAACCGCGATCTGCTACGAGACGATCTACCCCGCGCTCGCGCGCCGGGAGGCGGCCGACGGCGCGAACCTGCTGGCAACGATCTCCAACGACTCCTGGTACGGGCGGGGTGGGGCGCAGGAGCAGCACTTTGCCGGCGCCGTCCTGCGGTCCGTCGAAAACGACCGGTATCTCGTCCGCGTCGCCATCACCGGCATCTCTGGGATAGTGGACCCGCGCGGCCGTATCCTCGCCGAGACGCGGCCGAACGAAAGGACGCTCGTGCGGGGCAACGTGCGCCTCGAGACCGGAAGCACCGCCTGGACCCGCTGGGGATTCCGGATCCCGCCCGTGGCCGACGTCCTCGGCGTCGCCGTGCTACTCTTCGGCATTGTCCGCTGGTGGCGGGGCCGTCGGCAGACTCACGAGACTCATGACTCATAACTCACGACTCCATCCATGACCGAACGCGACGATCTTCTGTCCGCCCTCATGAATGCCTCGGAGCGCCTGACCGCGCTTCGGGGCTATCTTTGATCTCGACGCGGCGCGGAGCGCGCTCGACGGTCTGAGGGAGAAAGCCTCCGCTCCCGACTTCTGGTCCCGGCAGGAGGAAGCCCAGGAAGTCCTCCGTCAGACGCGCGCTCTCGAAAGGAAACTCGAGGCGGCAGCGCGGCTCGACGAGTGGAAGGGCGAACTCGATACGCTCGTCGAGCTCCTGCGCGAGGGCGAACGCGCCGAGCCGGAGGCGCGCGCCGCACTCGCCGCCGCGGGCTCCTTCGCCGACGAGCTCGAGCTGGCCGTGAAAATGAGCGCCCCGGAGGACGCGAATAACGCATGGTTCTCCATCCACGCCGGCGCCGGCGGCACCGAGTCCCAGGACTGGGCCGAAATGCTGCTCCGCATGTACATGCGCTTTGCAGAGTTGCGGGGCTGGAAGGCGGAGCTGATCGAGCGCCAGGATGGCGAGGAGGCGGGCTTGAAGAGTGCGACCCTGCACGTCGTCGGCGACCACGCCTACGGCTACCTCAAGGGGGAAATGGGCGTCCATCGCCTCGTCCGCATTTCCCCCTTCGACTCGGCGCAGCGGCGGCACACCTCGTTCGCATCCGTCTACGTGGCGCCGGAGATCGACGAGACCATCGAGATTGAGATCGCCGACAAGGACCTCCGCGTGGACACGTACCGCTCGAGCGGGGCGGGCGGCCAGCACGTCAACGTCACGGATTCGGCCGTGCGGATCACCCACCTCCCGACGAACATCGTCGTGACCTGCCAGAACGAGCGCAGCCAGGGCCGCAACCGCGATCTGGCGATGCGAGTGCTGCGCGCGCGCCTCTACCAGCGTGCCCTCGACGAGCGGCGGGCCGAGGAGGAGAAGCGCGTGGGGGAAAAGAAGTCGATCGAGTGGGGCAGCCAGATCCGCTCCTACGTGCTGCATCCCTACCGCATGGTCAAAGACCACAGGACCGGCTTCGAGTCGGGCGATACGGACCGGGTCCTCGACGGAGGCGTGACGCCTTTCGTCGACGCGTATCTCAAGTGGGCTTCAGACGGGAGGCCCGCCCGTGCCACCTGACGCGCAGAAGGCGGCCCCCGTCTCGTGGATGGACGAGGTCGCTTCCCGGCTCAAGGCGCGAGCGCAGGAACACCTGGAGCCGCCCGCCGGGCAGCGGCGCGCCGCCGTGCTCGTGCCCCTCTTCGTGCGCGACGGCGCACTGCGCATCGTCCTGACGCGGCGCACGGAGACCGTCGAGCACCATCGGGGCCAGATCTCCTTTCCAGGCGGCGGGGAGGAGGAGGGCGACGAGTCCGCGTTCGCCACCGCCGTCCGCGAGACGGAGGAGGAGCTCGGCATCTCGGCGGGGGACATCCGGCTGCTGGGAGCGCTCGGCCCGCTGACGACCGTCTCGGACTTCTTCGTCGAGCCCTTCGTCGGCGCGATCCCGTACCCGCACGTTCTGCGCCCCGCGGAAGCGGAGATCGCCGAGGTCATCGAAGCGTCGGTCGCGGCCCTGCTCGACCCGAAGATCCTGGAGCGACGGTTGCTTCCGGGCCGAGAGGAGCCGACGCTCTTCTACCACTATGGGCCCCACGTCATCTGGGGCGCGACGGCGAGGATGCTGAAGGAGTTGCTGGACGCGCTGCGCTGATTTCGGATTTCGGAACTCGGATTGGGGAGCTCCTTCAAATCCGAAATCCGCAACTCCGAAATCCGAAATCACCGGTACGCCTTTTCTCCCGCCTCGACCCGGATCGGCAGCCGGTTCTGCGGCGGCGGCAGGGGACAGGTCGAATAGGGCGTGAAGACGCAGGGAGGGTTGTAGGCCTTGTTGAAATCGAGGACCGTGTGCCCTGCCACGGGCGGCGGCACGTAGACGAAGCGCCCCGCGCCGTAGGTCTCCACCCCGTTCGTGCGGTCGCCGAAGACGATCCAGTAGTCGGTCTCCCCGCGCTCGAGGATTGTGTCGAGCCGGTGCGTGGCCCTTGCGACCTCGAAGACGACGGCGCCCGGGGAGATCTCCTGCTCGACCGTGTCGACGACGCTCGTCATGGGGATCCTCTTCGGCGGATCGTATGGCTCGAAGCGGGCTTTTCGAGGCGCCACGCCGGGTCGACGGGGAAGGTCTGGATCCCGCGGAACCGCTTTCGGGCCGGATTTTCCGTGTCGCGGACGCGCAGGGCGAAGTGCCCGCCGCGCCGGAGCAGCTGGAACTGGCGCGTCCCGAGCTCGAGGCGGGTCGGCTCCGGGGCGGCGTCGGACGCGACGGGGATCGGTCCGGTCACTGGGCGCCCGTCCAGGGTGACCGCGAGCCCCGGCCCGGGAGAGAACGTGGCGCTGCGGCCGCGGACGTCGAAGACGCCGGCTTCAGTCGCGTTGCCTCCCTCTTCCAGCCACAGGAGGTCCACGAGCGACAACCATCCGGTCTCGGACGTCAGGCGCGCGACGCGCCGGGCCCGCCACGCGGCGATTTCCGCGGCATAGTCCATGGGGCCGCTGGCTAGGAGCTGGCTTTGTCGAGCGCGGCGAGCTCGCTGGCGCGGGAGAGATTCGACTTCGCGGCTTCGAGCCCGCCGTCGAGGCCCAGCGCCTTCTGGAAGGCTTCGACGCCCGAGGCGTAGCTGCCGCGCTCGACGCGCACGACGCCGAGATTGTTCCAGAGCACGGGGGACTTCGCGTTGCTTTCGATGGCCCTCGCGAGCGCGGCCTCGGCTTCGGCAAGCTTGCCCGCGTCAGCGAGAACGAGCGCGAGCCCGGCCGCGGCTTCCTCGCTCAGGGGGTCGAGCGAGAGCGCGGCGCCGAAAGCGGTGGCCGCGTCGTCGAGCTTCTTCTCCTCGGCGCGCGTCGCCCCGAGCGCCGTCCAGGCGGACGTCTCGTTGGGAGAAAGACGCGTGGTCTCGGCGAGCTCCCGCTCGGCCTCTTTCCACATCTTTTTCTTCCGGAAGGCACGCCCGAGGTTTTCGTGGAAGATCGCGGTGCCGTCCAGCCGCACCGCCTCCATGAGTTCCTCGACGGAGCGGTCGAGGTCCTCGGATCGGAAGAGGAACACGCCGAAGTCGTTGCGGGCGTCGGCCGAGGCCGGATCGATCTCGATGGCGCGTCCGAAGGCGATGCGCGCCGCGCTCTTGTCGCCGAGCTCGCTCATCGCGCGGCCGAGGCCGCGGGCCGCCGAGACGCTCTTGGGATTGAGCTCCAGGGCGCGGCGGTAGTGGCTCGCCGCGGTGTTCCACTTCTTCTGGCGCTCGGCGACGACTCCAAGGCCGAGTTCGGACTTTGCATTGGCCGACTCGAGAACGATCGCGGCGGTGAACTCGCGCTCCGCGTCCGCTTCAGATCCGGCCGCGAGCGCGGCGTCGCCGAGAATGCGGTGCGCGTCGGCGTTCTTCGGATCGGCCTCCGAGGCCTGGCGGGCGTAGGAGGCGGCCGCGGGGAAGTCCCCGGAGGAGACCGCCCGCTCGGCCGACTCGAGCAGGGGGCCGACTGCCGGAGCCGGGCCGGCCGAAGGGTACGCGCCTGGCGCCGCGCTCCCGTCGGCCGAAGGGCCGATCGGCACGGAGCTCACGAGCGCTTTCTCCGCCTCGGCGGCCCGCCGGCGCGCCGCATCGGCGTCGGCCGTGCGTCCCAGACGGTCGTCGGCCTCCGCGATGAGCCGGTAGACCTCGGGATCCGTGGAGTTGCCGGTCCGCTTCAAGTCGAAGAGCGCGTCCTCGGCCTTGCCGTCTGCGAGCTTCGCGCGCGCGGAGCGCTTGAGCTCGTCGATGTCGATCGGCGGGATGTTCGATCCGGCGACCTCGGCGCGAACGGCGGCTGCGAGGTTTGCGAAATCCGGGCTGTAGAAGTCCGGGATGACCTGGAGATCCGGGCTGGCCGAGAGCGCGGACTTGAGCTCTTCGCGCGCGCTCTTCGAGCTGCCGGCGATGTAGTACGACCAGGCACTCTGCAGGTGCAGTTCGGCTTTTCGGTCCGCCGCCACATTCGGTGTTTCGGCGGCCTTCGCGTACTTCTCTCCGGCTTCTTTGAAACGGCCCGAGTCGAAGGCGCGTTTGGCCTCGCTCTCGAGCCGGGCGGCGCCCTGCGCGAGCGCGGCGGCTGCAAGCAGCAGTCCGAGAGCGAAGGCGAGCGCCCTTCTCAAGAGGTGCCCCCGGCGCCCGCGGCCGAAGGGGGAGGGGGGGTCCACGTCTTCGGCGCCCCATCCGGGACGGAGATCTTTTCCGTGACGGGATTCATTCCCTCGTGGGAGAGCGTGACGGTGTAGGAGCCGGCGGCGAGCTTCAGGCGGGCCGCCCCCGGAAGGGTGCCCTTGAACTTGCCGTCGACCAGCACGGACGCGCCGTCCCAGCCCGGGGCCTCGATGACGAGCATCGACACGGGGAACTGGTAGTGGATGCGGTCGTCGGCCTTCGGGCCCACCTGGAACTTCCTTTCGTGGGTGGGAAATCCCCTGGCCTCGAAGCGGACCGTGTGCTCGCCCTCGTCGAGTTGGACGGTGCGCGCGGGAATGGAAGGGCCCACGACTTTTCCGTCTAACGAGAGCGTGGCCACGGGCACGGAGGAGAACTGTATCTTGAATTTTCGCGCGGCCGCGGCCGCGGGCGCCGGGGCTACCGCTGCGGGCATCCGAGCCGCCGCCACCCCTGCCGGGGGCGGGGTTGCCGGAGCCGCATGGGAAGGCGCCTCGCCGTCCCCGAGCTTCGGAACGGGGAACTCGAGCGGGGCCGTCGGCACCGCCGCGGCCGTCGGGGCCGGTAGCGCGGGTAGGGGCGCGGGCTTTTGCGCCTCGGGCTCCCGGTTCAGAAGGCGATAGATCTCCGCGCCCCCGACGCCGAGCACGAGGAGCGCGGCCAGGACCGTCAGCCGGGTCTTGCGCACCGCGGAGGTGGCGTCGGTCGTGCGGCTCGGTGCGACGGAGGTCTCCTCCGCGGCGGCCTCGGCAGTCGGATCGCGGAAGTTCACGAGCTCGAGAGGCGGCCGCGCGCCCCCGGAGATCGAGGCGGACGTCGGCGTCGCGTCGGGCGCCGGAACGCGCGCGAGGGCGCCGGAAGGCGGAGTGATGTTGAAGGGCGGCAGGCCGCTCGACGGGGTCGCGAGCGTGGGACCTTCGTCGGCGACTTCGGGGCGTATTGCCCTCACGGTGTCCGGCAGGACCTGCGTCACCTTGTACATGCCGGAGGCGCCAACGAGCTCGCGGTAGACGGCCTGGAGGTCCTTCCGGAACTCCTCCATGGTCGGGTAACGGTCCGCCGGGGCCTTGGCGAGCGCCCGGCTGATCGCCGCGATCAGGGGCGCGGGCGCGTCCTGCGTGAGGGTCTCGATGGGCTCCGGGGTCTCGTTCAGGATCTTGTAGAGGATGGTCGAGAGGTGCTCTCCCCGGAAGGGCTTGCGGTAGCAGAGCAGCTCGTACGACAGGACGCCCATCGCGAAGACGTCGGTGCGCCGGTCGATCGCCTCGCCGCGGATCTGCTCGGGCGCGAGGTATGCCGACGTGCCGAGGGTTATGCCGGCCTGCGTCAGGTTCGATTCGGTCTGGAGCGACTTGGCGATGCCGAAATCCATCACCTTGACCGTGCCGTCCTCGAGGACGCGGACGTTTGCCGGTTTGACGTCGCGATGGATGATGCTGGCCGCGTGCGCGTAGCCGAGCCCCTCGGCGATGGCCATGAGGATCTCGACCTTGCGCGCGACCAGGATGGGCTCTCCGCGCTTGATCTTCCTGTCGAGGTCCTCGCCGGTCAGGAACTCCTGGACGATGTAGGGGATCCCGTTCTCGACGCCGAAGTCGTAGATCGTCGTGATGTTGGGGTGATGGAGGTTCCCGGCCAGCTCGGCCTCGCGAAAAAACCGGTGCTTGATCTCCTCGTCGTTGACCTGGCAGGTCTTGATGGCGACGGTGCGCTTGATGAACGGGTCCCGGCCCCGGTACACGGCGCCGAAGCCGCCCACACCGATCTGCTCCGAGACCTCGTATTTTCCGATTTTGTTGAGCATTGCCCCGCCGCCGAACGTCCTAAGTGTAAACGAAGCGGAGGACCCCCGAAACCGTTGCCCGGGAAAGGCTTGGGATGGGTACACTGGGGCTTAGATGAGCCGCGCGATGCTCGCTCTCGTTCTGGTGATGACGGCGCTGCCGGCGGCCGCATGCCGCAGGCTCGAGACGAGGGACCTGGACGCGGTGCGCGCATTGCGGGCCCGCGCTCTGCCGCGATTCCGCCCTCCCGCGGACGGGGTGTTCACCGCCGCGCAGCTGGACGCGTTCCTGAGGGTGCGCCGCGCCGCCGGGAACCGGACCGAAGCGCAGGCGGCCTCCGCCCTGGGCGCCGACCCGGTCGAGATCGCCTGGGTCCGCGCGCGGATCGTCGAGGCCCTGCTCGCGCTCGAGGCGAGGCAGGTGACCGAAGCCGCGTTCGAGTCATACGGCGGCGCCATCGCCCGTTTGCGCGAGGCGCGCAGATCGACGCGGGACCCGAAAACGGCGGCGCGGCTCGAGGTCGAGATCGCGGGACTCGAGCGCGAGCGAGCCTCACTTCGCAAGGGCGAACCGCCTGCCCCGGCGTCCCTGAAGAATGCGGCCCGCCTCGCGCCGCGGCGCGCCGAGCTCCTGGCGCTCGGACTGTGACGCCCGTCGAGCGCTTCCTCGACGAAGAGATTGCCGCGGGCTCGTTTCCGGGCGCGGTCGCGCTCGTCGGGTCGGGCGACGGGGCCCTGGAGATCGCGGCCGCGGGATACGCGTGCCTCGAGCCCGAGCGCGTCGCAGTCGCGCCGGAGACCCTCTTCGATCTGGCCAGCCTGACCAAGCCCCTGTGCTCGGGCGCCCTCGCCGCGGTCGCCGGGGACGCACTGGCGCTCGACGCGGCGCCGGGACGCTACCTCCCCGAGTGGAAACAGACGCGGTTCGAGAGGATCCGCATCGAGCATCTGCTCACCCACACGTCCGGGCTCGCGGCGTGGTACCCGCTGTACACGCGAGGCGAAGGAGCGGCGTCCTATCGGAAGACGCTGGTCTCGATGGAGCCGCAGGCGCGGGCGGGCGAGCGGGTCCTCTATGGTGATCTGAACTTCCTTCTCTTCGGCGAAATTCTCGAGACGATCTTTGCGGCGCCTCTCGATCGTCTCTTCTCCGACCTCGTTGCGGGCCCGGCCGGCTCCCGCGCCGGCTTCCTTCCTCCGCCGGGCGCGGGCGCGGCCGCGACGGAAAAGGGCGACCGCTTCGAGCGCGCTATGACCGAGGCACGCGGGTTGACCTACGCGCGGTTCCGCGACGCAGTGGTGCGCGGGGAAGTCCATGACGGGAACGCGTTCCGGCGTGGCGGCGTGGCCGCGCACGCCGGGCTCTTCGCCACGGCGGCGGATGTGTACGCGCTCGCCCGGACCTGGCTCGAGCCCGACCGCGTGGACGCCGGCAGGGACCGCACGCCGGATCTGTCGGAGGCGCGCGGCCTTTCCTGGCAGGGCCGGCGCGGCGCCGGTTCGGCCATTCCCGAGATGTCGCCGCGCGCCTTCGGCCATACGGGATTCACGGGGACGTCGCTCTGGATCGATCCGGACAGAGGGCTCGTGAGCGTGCTGCTGACGAATCGGATCCATCCCGAAGTTCGCGAGATCCCGTTCAACGAGGTGCGCCAGCGCTTTCACGCGGCGGTCTACGCCGCGTACACCTGAGGTAGACTCCCGCTTCTCATGGCGGAGACCGGTTCCGACATCGTCATCCTCGAGGGCGCGCGGACTCCGATGGCGGAGTACAACGGCGCGTTTGCGGACGTCACGGCCATCGACCTCGGCGTCCACGCGGCCCGCGAGGCGCTCAAGCGCAGCGGCACGGAGCCCGGCGAAGTGGACCACGTCATCTTCGGCAACGCCCTGCAGACCTCCGGGGATGCGATCTACGGCGGACGGCACGTGGCGCTCAAGGCCGGCGTGCCGAAGGAAGTCCCGGCCCTGACGGTCAACCGCCTCTGCGGCTCGGGGTTCGAGTCCATCGTGCAGGGCGCGCACCGGATCCTCCTCGGAGAGGCGACGACGGTGCTCGCCGGAGGGATGGAGAACATGTCGCAAGCGCCCCACGTCATCCGCGGCGCCCGCAAGGGCCTGCGGCTCGGCCAGGGGCAGCTCGAGGACTCGCTGATGGTCGCCCTGCTCGACTCCTACTGCGGCCTCTACATGGCCCAGACGTCCGATCGGGTCGCGGCGAAGTACGGGATCTCGCGCGCGGAGCAGGACGCCTACGCGCTTTCCTCGCAGCAACGCGCGGCGCAGGCCTGGGCGGCGTGCCGCCTCTCGGAGGAAGTCGTGCCGGTGGAGGTCAAGGACGGGCGCAAGACCGTGCGCGTCGAGAAAGACGACCACCTGCGACCCGACTCCACCCTCGAAGCGCTCGCGGCGCTACCGCCTTCTTTCGGCAAGGACGGAAGCGTCACGGCCGGAAACGCCTCCGGGATAGTGGACGCCGCGGCCGCCGTGGTCGTGACGACGGCGCGGGCGGCAAAGGCGAAGGGGCGTACGCCCCTCGGCCGGCTCGTTTCCTGGGCCGTCGTGGGAGTAGAGCCCGAATTGATGGGCCTCGGGCCGGCGCCGGCTGCGCTCAAGGCGATCGCGAAGGCCGGGCTCAAGCTGGAAGATATCGGTCTCTGGGAGATCAACGAGGCCTTCGCGGGGCAGATCCTGGGCGTGATGCGCGAGCTCTCCCTCGACCGCGAGAAGCTGAACGTGAATGGAGGGGCGATCGCGCTCGGGCACCCGCTGGCCGCGACGGGGACGCGCTGCACGCTGACCCTTCTCAAGGAGATGCGGCGGCGCGGCGTGCGGTACGGTCTGGCCGGGGCGTGCATCGGCGGCGGGCAGGGCATCGCGGTCGTCGTGGAGTCGGCCGGTTAGCGCGGTCCCGGCGGCTGGTCTTGCGTGAACTGGACCGAGAGGATCCTCGACTTCCCCGTGCGCGCCGCAGCCGTGGATGACTTCCTCAAGGACCTGCGAGCGCATGGAACGGCGGACCTGAATGCCGTCCTCGCCACGCTCAACGAGAGCGGACTCTGCCGCGAGGCGCTGGACTACTGGACCGGAAACGCCTGGATCGTGCTTGCGCCGAACGCCCCGACGATCGCGCTGGCGGGGCCGGCTTTCGTCCCGCAGCTGACGCTGCGGAATTTTTGTCGCGAGGCCGCCGAGCGGGACGAAGACGTCCTCTCCGCGTCCGAGGAGGAGTCGAAGGATCATGACGATGCGTAAAGTGGCCGTCCTCGGGGCGGGTCTGATGGGCTCCGGCATCGCCGAGGTGTGCGCCAAAGCCGGCTACGACACCTTGGTTCGCGAGGTGTCGGAGGATCTGGTCAAGAAGGGGCTTTCGCGGATCGAAGGGTCGCTCGGCAAGGCCGTCGAAAAGGGCAAGCTCGCGGCGGCGGACCGGGACGCCGCCTGGAAGCGGATCTCCTCGACCACGCGGCTCGAGGACCTCGCGGACTGCGACCTCGTGATCGAGGCCATCGTCGAGAATCTGGAAGTGAAGAAGGACACTTACGGCGCTCTCGACCGGCTCTGCAAGCCCGCCACGATCTTCTGCTCGAACACGTCCTCGCTCACGATCACCGAGATGTCCGCGGCCACCCAGCGGCCGGACCGTTTCGCCGGCCTGCACTTCTTCAACCCCGTCCCGGTGATGAAGCTCGTCGAAGTGGTCCGCACGATCTCCACCTCCGAGGAGACCGCGGCGGCCGTGTTCGAATTCGCCCGCTCGCTCGGCAAGGAGCCGATCCGCACGAACGACAATTCGGGCTTCATCGTCAACCGGCTCCTCGT
>JBGPGG010000004.1:0-54067 GCA_041483715.1 Thermoanaerobaculia bacterium | reverse complement strand
GGAGATCTTCAACACGCTGCGGGAAACGCACCCCGAGTACACGTACAAGGAGGCGACGCTGAACCCGACCAACCCGCGCGACCGCACGGTGGACTGGGAGGCGGACGTCGTCAACGCATTCCGCTCGGACCTGAAGCTCACGGAGTTCATCGGTGAGCGGGACGCGCCCCTCGGGCGCGCGCTCTATCTGGCCCGACCGATCACGATCATCGACCCGGGCTGTCTCTCCTGCCACACCACGCCCGAGACGACGCCCGCCTCCGTCGTGAAGAGGTACGGTACCTCCGGCGGCTACGGCTGGAAGTTGAACGAGATCATCGGGGCGCAGATCGTGTCCGTACCGATGGCGGTGCCCCTCAAAATGGCGTCGCAGGTTCACCGAGCGATGCTCGCCTCGCTCGTGGGGGTCTTCGCGTTCATCCTCGTGCTCTTGAACGTGCTGCTGTGGTACTCGATCATCCGCCCCATCCGCCGGCTCTCGCGGATGGCCGATGAGGTCTCGACGGGCAACCTCGACGTGCCCGAGGTCCGACTCAACAGTCGGGGCGAGGTGGCTGTGCTCGCGGGGTCCTTCAATCGCATGCGCATCAGCCTCGTGAAGGCGCTCAAGATGCTCGAAGAGGAGTAGAGGGTGCCGAGGGCTGCCGGCGCTTGACGGAACAGAGCCTCGCGGGGCGGCGGTTCGGCGCCTACGAGGTCCTCGAGGAGCTGGGCTCCGGGGGGATGGGGAAGGTCTATCGCGCGAAGAACCTCACGCTCGAGCGCATCGTCGCGTTGAAAACGCTCGCGCCGCAGTTCTCGGCGGACCAGGAGTTCGTGCAGCGGTTCTTGAAGGAGGCGCGCGCGGCTGCGCGTCTGAACCATCCGAACATCGTCCAGATCTACGACTTCGGATGCGAGGAGGGCGCCTATTACCTCGCGATGGAGTACGTGGACGGTCAGTCGCTGCGCACGCTCCTGAGGCGCTACCGCTTCCGCGAGCGCGACGCGCTTCTACTCATCCGCCACACCGTGGCCGCGCTCGCGGTCGCGCACGCGGAAGGGATCGTCCACCGCGACATCAAGCCGGACAACCTCATGCTCACCACCAAAGGGGATAGGCTGAAGCTCGTGGACCTGGGCATCGCCAAGCGCATGGGCGAGGCTCAGGGCTTGACTCAGACGGGGCAGGCCGTAGGAACCCCGGAGTACATCTCGCCCGAACAGATCCGAGGCGTGAAGGACATCGACGCGCGCGCGGACATTTACTCGCTCGGCGCGACCTTCTTCCAACTGCTCACGAGGCACGCTCCGTACAAGGGCACGTCGGGCGCGCTCGTGATGTCCATGCACCTGACGGAACCGCTGCCCGACCCGCGAATGTACGAGCCGGGCCTCTCCGAGGGAGTCTGCCGGGTGCTGCGCAAGATGATGGCCAAAGATCGCGAGGAGCGCTACCCGAACGTTTACGCGCTCGACCGGGACCTCTATCGTCTCCAGATCGGCGAGGTGCCGGAGCCGGACGAGCCCTTCGCTAGCGGCATCGCGACCTTGAAACTTCCCGACCGAGAGGAGACGCCCTCGAGCGCCCGCACTGCGTCACCGCCCGGCGCCGGCCTTACTTCCGCCATGCCGCACCCGGAGGCGCGACCTCGGACGCCGCCTCCCGCCACGCCCCCGCCGATGCCCACGCCCGCTCCGACGTTTCGGGAGGAGGACCTGCACTTCGTCGAGGTCGAGCTCGCCAGGCACATCGGTCCGCTCGCGCGCGTGCTCGTCAAGAGGGCCGCGAAGTCCGTTGCGAACCTGGTCGCACTCGGCGCCGCGCTCGCCGACAACATCCCCGACGAAGAGGGGCGCCGCGCGTTCCGCGCCGCCGTCCGCGCGCGAGCAAAGTAAGGGAAGAATCCGATGATCGGGTGATTCGAGAGCGGCGCCCAGACCCGAGAGCCGGCCACCCTTCTCGTTTGCCCACCGGTACTACACCGATGATTGGCCGGAGGTCGGGCGAAAGTCGGGCGATCTGACGTCTACAGGAGACAAGAATCGCCGACTCGAACGTCTGATCGAGTCGCGTTTTTTCGCTTCTTTTCCACTTGAGGCGACGTTTGGGGAGTTCTCATAACCCAAAGGTCGCAGGTTCAAATCCTGCCCCCGCAACCAATCAAGTCTAGGGGTTACGTCGAGAGGCGTGCCCCCCTTTTCTTTCGTGTGGGGCGAAAGGAAAAGGGCCGGAAGAACCGGCCCTGATCTGGATGGACGTGAATTAATAGAAGCGGCGGGAATCGTTCGCTCATCTCGGCCAATCTCTTTGCCAAGATCGATTGTCCTCTATGAGCGGCCGCGTCCTCAGGGGCGTGCCGGGTGTCCGGCCGTCGCGCGACGCGCTCGGGCGCGAGCGAAGATGGCGTCGACGGACCAAGGGCCGGGGCCAGCAATCAGCAGGAACAGCACGCTCATGATCTGGGCGTAGTCCGAACGGATCTCGTGCAGCACGGCCCAGGGGCCGACCTGAGGCGGTGCGGGCGGAAGAGGCAGAGGCGACGTTCCGAGATATAGAGAGATCTTCGTCGAGAGAATCGCCACGATCATCTCGATGACGAACGGAATGGCGATGACCCGTGTGAGGAACCCGGCCATCAGGAGCAGGCCTCCGACGATCTCGAGGATCGCCACGAAGTGGGCCGTCGGTCCCGGAAACGGAATGCCGAGCTTTGTGAACCGCCCGACGCCCTGGTTCGTGTAGACGAACTTGAGGATGCCCTCCCAGAAGAAGACGCCCCCTGCCATGAGCCGGACCAGAACCGTAGACCGTGGTGCGGAGTCTGTCGGAAAGAAAAACCAGCTGATCAGCCTTTTCATACGTTCCTCCTGTTTCCATCTGGCGATTCGCATCGTGCGATATCGCCCGTCACTCTCTCGACTCTCGCGCGGCCGCTTCTATTCCGAGGCGCGTGGTACCCTGCCCCGGAATAAAGGGAAGGCCGCGTCGGTCTCTGCCAGTGCGGCCGGCCTTTAGGGGTTTGAGTGGACACCCAGCCGCAGCCGTCCAGCGCGTTCGATCAGGTGGTGTTGCCGCACCTGGATGCGGCTTACAACCTGGCGCGCTGGCTGACTCGCAACGGGCACGACGCCGAAGACGTTGTGCAGGAGGCTTTTCTGCGGGCGCTGCGATTTTTTGGGGGCTTTCACGGCGGCAACGCGCGCGCGTGGCTGCTCGCGATCGTGCGCAACACTTGCTACGACTGGTTGCGGCGCAACCGCCCCTCTGAAGCGTCTGCCTCGTTCGACGAAGAGGTCCACAGCAGCGCCGTCGATCCGAACCCAACCCCTGAGGATTTGCTGATCGAGCAATCCGGCCGGCTTCGGCTCCGCGAAGCGCTCGAAACGCTGCCGCTGGCGTGGCGCGAGGTCCTGGTCCTCCGAGAGCTCGAAGGGTTGTCCTACAAGGAGATCGCGGACGTGGCGGGTATCAAGATGGGCACGGTGATGTCGCGGCTCGCGCGCGCGCGCGCCGGGCTCCAGCAGCAGCTGGCCATCGGTCTCGAGAGGAAGTGAGCGGCGTGACCTGCAGCGAGTTGCGAACGTTCCTTCACGCTTACCTGGACGGCGAGCTCGATCTCGTCCGTCAGGTGGAGATCGAGGACCATCTGCGCGCGTGCGGCGCCTGTTCGCGGACTCATCAGGCGCAGCTGGCGTTGGGCTCGGCGCTGAAGTCCGACGAGCTGTACTTCCGGGCGCCGGCGCATCTCGAACGGAAGGTTCGCATGGCCGCGCGGCCCGCGGAACAAAAGACGTGGCTGCCGCGTCTGCGGATGCCTGCCTGGATCGGCGCCGCCATTGCGGCCGCAGCGGTCGTCGCCCTCGCGGTGTTCTTTTCGCCTATGCTCTCGCGCCCCCCGCGGACGGAGCGAATCGCGCAGGACGTCGTCTCGGCGCACATCCGGTCGCTGATGCCGGGCCACCTAACCGACGTGCCATCCTCCGAGAACCACACGGTGAAGCCGTGGTTCGCGGGCAAGCTGGACTTCTCCCCACCCGTCGCCGATCTGAGCGCCGAAGGTTTCCTGCTCGTTGGCGGGCGGCTTGACTATGCCTCGGATCGACCGGTCGCGGCGCTCGTGTATCGCAGGGGGGGACACTTCATCAATCTCTTCGTCTGGCCGTCCGCGTCGACGCGCGAGCTCGCGGAGGGAGCAGACGCCCGCCAGGGCTACAACCTTCTCTTCTGGACTCGCGGCCAAACCAACTTCTGGGCGATCTCGGACCTCAACGTGACCGAGCTTCGGCAGTTCGCTGGCCTCGTGCGGGGTCGCCTTTCTTGAGGGGTCCCTCGTTCTAGTACCCGAGTGCAGCTTGTATCCCCTGCGCCCGTCGGTCGGGCGAAAGTGGGGCGATCTGGCGCCTACGGGAGGCGAGAATCGGCGACGCGAAGCTTTCTCAACATACTTTCGCGCAAGCTCCTTGCTCTTTGCTTGGTTTCGCGGTTTGTCTCTGTGATGACCGCTCCATATTCTGCTCCTCTTGGCGGGGCGTCAGCGGCGAGCGGGCTACTTCGCAATCTTCCTCGCCGCCGCGATAGCCGCCCGAACGCCCGACTTCTCTCGAATCGCCTTCACCTTGACCCGGTTGGCCTTCGAGAGCGGTCTAACCGTCCCGAGGTACTTCCCGTGCAGCTTCAGGGCAGCGCGACGGGCGGCTGACAGCTTGAGCTTCGCCCTCGGTCGCTGTCTCCCTCTCGCCTTCCGCTTGCTGCCACCCATCGCCATCGCTCCGCTTTCGAGAGCGGCGAGTCTCTCGCGGAGTTCCTCCATCAGTTTCTCGCGTCGGTGCAGGGCGTTCACCACGTCCCGCTCTGTGATTCGGCCCTCGCTGACGAGCATGCCGATGGCGTGGGCGGCGTGTTCGGCGGTGAGGTTCAGGGGCTTCCGCTTCTTTCGTTTCAAAGAGATCCTCCTTTGGGGGCTGGATACTATAGCGGCCAGAAATCGGGCGGTCAGGAAGCCTACCGGGGCGGGCGTATGATTCGAGCGGGGACACCGCTCTCGCGGGATCGCCCGATGTTAGAAAGCCTTTGGAAGCTGTCTCCGTGGCGCTCGGCGTCTCCGCCCTCACACACGCTCGCCGCTGATGCGCCGCCCGTTAGGCGGCCGAAACTACAATAAGGCGGCGACGTGGCTCCAACAGAGAGGAGATCGCGAGTGACGGCAAGATTCCTCATTGAGGTTCCGCACGAAGAGACGACGGTGGCCTGTGCTCGGGTCGTCGAGGTCTTCCTCAAGACCGGGTCCCATTTCTTGAGCACTGCAGACTGGGGATGCAAGGACGGGGTGCATAAGGCGTGGATAGTGGTGGAGGTCGATAGCAAGGATGAGGCCCGGGGCATTGTCCCACCGGCATTCCGCGCGCAGGCGAAGGTCGTGCAGCTGAACACGTTCACGATGAAGGACATCGAGGACATCCTTCATTTTCACGAGCCCTAGCTGTACCCGGCCCGATGCTCGAGGCCGCTCTACAGCCTGTGGCGGGCCCAACAGGGCGGTCAGTTCTCGGGTGATGGCGATGCGGTCTAACATGCGCCTGCAGCCGTCCGTCTCGATCCCGAGAGTGGCAAGCGGGAACGTTTCCGCGATCTGCTTCCCGCGGATCAAGAAGTCGCCGCCGGATTTCGCCTACGACCACACGGCGATCTTCGGACTCTTCCTCTGTCGTCCCGTCCGACTTGGCAGTGGGGAATACCCATTTGCTGCGGACCACTCGCGCGCCGACGGGTGGATCGCTCGTCGCGAAAAGAATCAACTCCTCGACCCGGACGAGGGTGGACGAGGGTCGTCCTGTCCTGCCACCTGACCGACTGGCCAGTCGTTTCCGGCGTCCAAGACATCTAATCTTATCCTTGAGAGAAGCTGTCGGCTCTCGCGCGAAGAGCCTCCCTCTGTAAGGGTCTCGTGATTCAACAAGAAAGGCAACGTGTTCGAAACCGCCCTCCGTGTGGAAGGACTGAGCAAGCAATACCGTGTCCGGGCACGACGGGCGTCCTACGGGACTCTGCGCGATACGCTGGCCCACGCTGCGGCGGTCCCGCTTCGTTGGGCGCTCCGGAGAACCTCGCCTCCCTCCGCCCAAGCAGATGACCACATTTGGGCGCTCAAGGACGTTTCTTTTGAAATTCGGCGCGGGGAAGTCGTGGGCATCATCGGGTCCAACGGGGCGGGCAAGAGCACGCTGCTCCGGATTCTCTCGAGGATTACGGAACCCACCGGCGGTTACGCCGAGGTGAGCGGGCGTGTGGGTGCACTGCTTGAAGTGGGGAGCGGCTTCCACGGGGAGCTGACGGGTCGCGAGAATGTCTATCTCTCGGGGTCGATCCTAGGGATGAAGAGGGCGGAGATCCGGCGCAAATTCGAACAGATCGTGTCGTTCGCCGGAGTAGATCGCTTCATCGATACGCCGGTCAAGCGCTACTCGAGCGGAATGTACATACGTCTGGCGTTTGCGGTAGCGGCGCATCTGGAACCCGAGATCCTGATCGTGGACGAGGCCCTTGCCGTGGGAGATGCGGCCTTTCAGCGCAAGTGTCTCGGGAAGTTGGGAGAGGTTGCCCGAGAGGGTCGGACCGTCCTGCTCGTGACGCACAACATGGGGGTTATCTCTCGACTGACCCAACGGGCCATGCTCCTCGAGCAGGGGCAGCTTCGATTCTTTGGCGATACGTCCAAAGCCGTCAGCGCCTACCTTCACAGCGATGCGCGGCAGAGCGGCCTGCAGGACCTCCGGCAGCATGCCAACCGCCCCCAGGGTATGACTCCGACACTCGTTTCGGCGAGGGTCACCGACGCGGCTGGGCGCGAGAAGGAGATCTTCCAGACTGGTGAGGACTGGTTTCTGGAAGTGGACTACGCCGGCGACGGGAAAGTTCGACTTGCTGGTGTGGCCTACGACATTTGGACGGCAACAGGAACCTTCGTCACGCGATTTGAGACGTACATGCGGGGCATCCCTCCGTACCGAATCCCGCAGCGTGGCACAGTGCGCTTTCGCGTCGCAGAGCTTCCCCTGCTAGAGGGGGATTACATGGTCAATCTCGGGATCGGAGCGGACCCCCGATACTTCTACGACAGCGTTCCGGGAGCGCTCTCATTTTTCGGTGCAGAAGAGTGATCCGTACGAGACCGGGTTCATGCTCACAAGAGAGCACGGGATCTGCGCCTTCAAGAACTCCTTTGAGCTGCTGCCGCCGTCCCGACGGCCTCTGGAACGCCGGCTCCCAGAGAGAAGCCACTCCGGAAGGGTCAGGTTAGATCGGCCTCGCAGGGGGGTTGTCTATCTGCCCGTCCTCCAACCGGGTGGGAGCAATGACCGCCGGGCACGAAGCTCGCATCCCCCTACAGAAGATCCCGGGTAAGAGCGGGAAGGTCGGTGGCTGCGCCAAGAATCGGGCTCGACTCGCGTGTCAGGTCGATGGGTCGCCTAGCTCTATCGAGGACGAAAGAACTTTTGGGGAGTTCTCATAACCCAAGGGTCGCAGGTTCAAATCCTTCCCCCGCAACCAATCAAATCAAGGGGTTAGGTCGAGAGGCCTGACCCCTTTTTCTTGCTGGTAGGGCGAAATTGGCCCGCGATCTTGGTCAGCTCTTCGAAAGGGTCTTTGGTGCATTCCTCGCCCTCGTCTCGAGTCAGGTTCGTAGCGATGGCTCCTCTTGGAAGGCAATGCCAAGGACGGAGATATCACCCCAACCTCAACGAGCACGAGGCGATCCGAGGGGGTGGCACGATTGCTGCACCTTCCGGATAACGGCTGATTCAAATCCGAGCTTGAGAACCAATTCAAAGGAGGATGGTCATGGGGTTGATGCTTCTGATTGTCCTGATCGTCCTCGCCCTCGGGGCGGTTCCGCGCTGGTCCCACAGCCGCAACTGGGGTTACGGCCCGAGCGGCATCCTCGGAGTGATCGTGATCATCGTGCTGATCCTGTTCGTGATGGGACGGCTCTGAGGAAGCTGCCGTGAACCGAGACTGCGTGATGCACGGCGCGGCGGCGAGCCTTTTGGCGCGAGGTCTCCGCCGCATCCGCACCGAACGAAAAGCCCTTGCCCGGCTCCAACGCCAGGCGCGGCCCGAGCCGCCGCCGCGGGCGGCGCCGGCGGAAACGCTGGAAGGCGCATGAGTACCGCCCGCGATCGGGGGTCTGGTGGATCGTGCGGGGGTAAGCTCGGAGGGCAACGAGCAACGACCTGCTCCAGGGCGGCTATTGCCGCGTTGCGTCAGCTCGCGTCCGTCGAGCTATCGCGTTGGTGAACGATCGGAGTCGCACCGGCGGTTCGCCGATTCGCCGTCCCCGATCCGGGCCAACACGGACTCGACCATCCGGTCGCAGCGATTCCCGAGAAAGGGGAATGCCTGCTTGATCCCGGCGCCAGCCTCTGCGAGGAGTTCCTGCCGGAGCGCCGAGCGGGCCCGGTGGAGACGCGTCTTGACCGTCTCCTCGCTCAGCTCGAGCAATTCCGCCGTCTCGGCGGTCGAGAACTCTTCCATGTGTCTCAACATGAAGACGGTCCGATAGCTCTCGGGGAGCGCTTCGACGGCCGCCTCCACGAGCGATCGCACTTCCCGGCCAAACGCCTCTCCCTCGGGGTCCCGGCCGGCGGAGGCCCCCTTCATCTCGCGGCCCTCGACGCCGGGATCCGGGTCGATCGTCTCGAAGCGGTTGCCTCGACGCGCGCGTACCCATGCCTCATGCAGGGCGATGCGGCTGAGCCATGTGGAAAACGCCGCGCGTCCGGCGAATTGATCCAGATGCGCGTAGGCTCGTACCCATGCCTCCTGGGTGACGTCTTCCGCCTCGCTGTCGCTGCGAAGGACCGCGCGCGCGAGCCGGTAAACACGCTGGTTGTACCGGCGCATGAGGATCTCGAAAAGGTCGATTTGCCCTGCACGGACTCTTCGGACGACCTCCTCATCTGAGAGGGCATCCCGCTCCCCTGGTTTGAGGGCTTCTTGCCTCACGATTACGCTCGAGGTCACTCTATCAGAGCGGGAACGAGCCGAAAGGTTTCGCCGGTTTCTCGAAGCCAGTCCGGGATCGGTAACCAAATCCCGTCCGGGAACTCTAGTAGAGAGTAAGGAAGGAGGACGATGAACGCGGACAAACGGCTCGACTCGGTCTGGTGGGCGCTTCGTATCGGGCTGGGACTGGGGCCCTTCCTCGCTGGACTCGACAAGTTCTTCAACATCCTGACGGACTGGAGCATGTACCTGAGCCCCACGGCGCTGAAGGTTCTGCCTGTCAGCGGCCCGACGTTCATGAGAATCGTCGGCGTGGTCGAGATGATCGTCGGCCTGGCTATCCTGACCCGCTGGACCCGGATTGGCGCGTACGCCGCGATGGTCTGGCTCGTCGCGATCGCCATCAATCTCGTGACGACCGGAATGTTTTTCGATCTGGCGGTCCGAGACCTCGAGATCGCGATCGGGGCATATGCCCTGGCCCGGTTGACCGAGGTCCGCGAAGCGGCTGCGCTGCCGGGCGCCGCCCGCCGCGCCCCCGGAAATGGCCTCTGCCAGGGCACCAACCGTTGAATGAGACCCGTCCTTTGAGAAAGACTGCAGACCAACGAAAGGAGAATTGAGATGAAGAAGGTTCTTTTTCTGATGTTCGCGGCGGCGGCCGTTCCGCTGGCACTCCAGGCGGAGACCTGGAAGAACGCACCCCTGATGGACTCGATGTGCGCCTCCAAGGCCGAGGTCAAGGCCGATCCGGATGCGCATACGACCAAGTGCGCAGTCCAGTGCCAGAAGAGCGGCTACGGCATCCTGGCGGCGGACGGCAGCTTCCTGAAGTTCGACTCGGCTGGGAACACGAAAGTGGCTGAGGCCTTGAAGACGACGAAGAAGACGGACCACCTGCGCGCGGACGTCGAGGGCGAACGCAAGGAAAGCGAGATCCAGGTGAAGTCGATTTCCCTGGACTGAGGACGGGACACGCCAGACCGGAGGCCGGCCTTCGTGTCCGGCGCTCCGGCCCCCCCGGGGTCCGTAGACTTGAAACTCCTTCTCCACGCGACGCGGGTGAGCGCTGAGTCCGACCCGAAAGACCCGATCATGTTTCGCCACCATCGAGGGACGAGACCATGACGACCTCCGGCATCAACGACTCTCCCGGGGGGAACTCGTCTGGTTCCTTGCCGAGACTCTCCCGCAGGCGTTGGGAGGATGAGCGCGGCTGGCACCGGGCAGGCAACGCGAGCGGCTCCCCCGAGCGCGTGGCAAAATGGACGCCACGTGAGCCTCCGGACACCGTTTCCCCCGGGGTTCCTCTGGGGTGCCGCGACCTCGGCGTACCAGGTCGAAGGCTCATCGCAGGCGGACGGAGCGGGAGTGTCGAACTGGCACCGCTTCTGCCACACGCCGGGCCTGGTCAAGGACGGCGGCACGGGCGATGAGGCCTGCGACCACTACCGGCGGTGGGAGGAAGACATCGGCTGGATGAAGGAGCTTGGGCTGACGGCCTACCGATTCAGTGTCTCCTGGTCGCGGATCCTCCCGGAGGGAACCGGGCGCGTCAACGAGAAAGGGCTCGACTTCTACCGACGCCTGGTGGACACGCTCGGTGAGAACGGGATCGAGCCGAACGTGACGCTCTTCCACTGGGACCTGCCCGCGTCGCTCGAGGACAAGGGCGGCTGGCAGAACCGCGACATTGCGGACTGGTTCGCCGACTATGCGCGCGTGCTCTTTCGCGCGCTCGATGGGCGGGTGCGGATGTGGGCGACGTTGAACGAGCCCGGGGTCGTCTCGGACGGAGGATATCTGCATGGCGTTCTCGCGCCCGGGCACCGCAGCCTCTTCGAAACGCCGATCGTTTCGCACAACCTGCTTCGGGCCCACGGCGCTGCGGTCGACGTCTACCGAGCGGAGGGCCGTCACCGGATCGGGATCGTCGTCAACTTCGAGCCGAAGCACTCGGCCTCGGATACCGCCGGGGATCTCGCCGCGACGCGCCGCGCGGACGCGTACACGAACAGACAGTTCCTCGACCCGATCTTCCTGGGGCACTACCCGGAGGAGCTAGCCGCCATCTTCGGATCGGCGTGGCCGCGATTCCCGGCAGTGGACCTCGATGCGATCCGCCGGCCGATCGACTTTCTCGGCATCAACTACTACACGCGGGACGTCGTGCGGAACGAGCCGAAGGCCTGGCCGGTCGGCGCCGGCCATGTGCATCAGGCCGGGCTCCACACGGACATGGGCTGGGAGGTCTATCCCGAGGGCCTTGCCGAGACGCTGCTCCGGGTGCGGGACCGCTACGGAGCCACGCCGCTCTATGTGACCGAGAACGGCGCCGCGTTCGACGACCCGGTACCCTCGGGCGATGTCGTGGAGGATCCGCTGCGCGTGGCCTACCTGCGCGCGCACCTGCGCGCGGTCCGGCACGCAATGGAGAAGGGCGTGGACCTGCGCGGATACTTTGCGTGGTCCCTCCTCGACAACTTCGAGTGGTCGGAGGGTTTTTCGAAGCGCTTTGGCTTGATCCGAGTCGACTACCGCACCCAGAAGCGCACGCCGAAGGCGAGCGCCCGCTTCTACTCCCGCGTCATCGCCTCTGCCGGCGGGGCGCTCGACGAATAGGGTCGCGACGGGCGAGCCAGCCGCCACGGAACCCAGCGCGCCGGAGACCGGCGACGATGTAGGGAGACTCGCGGAGCAGCTTCCAGACCAGCCCGGTGCGGTAATTCTCGATCATGGCGACCATCGTGCCCTGGTTGAGCCCGAAGTTGCGCGGCGAGATCCAGCCGCACGGCTTTCCCGACTCACTCGGGAAGGTGGGATTGAAGGTCGCTTCGAAACCGTAAGGGCTCGACTCGCCCACGCCGATCTCATCGATGTGGCGGAGGGTGGAGAGCACGATCTCCGGCGCAAACGGAAGGGAGGCCACGACCGCCCAGGGAGCGAGCGTCCCATCGTCCGGTCCGTCGGGAATCCCGCGAGCGACATAGTCGAAGAAGCGCCGCCGGACACCGCCGATCGTGAGCATCGCCGGCCCCGGCCCTTCGCTCGCAGTGATGCCCCAGCAGAACTCTCCGTAGCCGGCGAAGCCTTTCGGGTTGCGCATTGCATAGCGCTGCTGCGCGTACGTCGCGCGTCGGCTGTTCTCGAAGTAATCCAGGCGCTTTCGGCGGGCGAAGGCGTCGCGAATGCCCCGTGTGTCGATCCAAACGGAAGGGAGCTGATGGATGAAGAGGGGCCCGGCGTAGAGAAACTCGAGACCGTAGAGCTTCTTCCACCGGAACGTGCGTGTCCACGCCGCGTAACTCCGAGCGGGCAGAGGATGAGTCGGAGATCCAAGCCCCAGGACGTAGAGCAGCATCGCTTCGTCGTATCCCTGCCACCGGTATGGCAAAAAGCCCTTCTCCGCAGTCCAACCATGCGTTACGGTGGCGCCGCGATTGGAGGCCCAAAGCCAGTCGGTCCGCCGGTAGAGAGCGTCGGCGAGCCTGCGGATCTCCATCTCGAGGACGTGCTTGCGGTCGAAATACCCGGCAGCCGTCAAAGCCCCGGCGACCAGGTACGCCGAGTCGATCGTCGAGAGCTCGCAACCCCAGGCTCTGCGCCCCGAGTTCATGTGAAGGAAGTGGTAGAAGAAACCCTTGTGGCCGGCCGCGTCCGCTTCGGGGCCCTGGGGGCTGTTCCAGAAGAAGCGAAGCGTGGCGAGGGTGCGCGCCGCGGCTTCCTCGCGCTCCATGTACCCGCGTTCGCAGGCGATTGGATAGACGGTCAGCGCAAGGCCGACCGCGGCGATCGAGGCGGGCGAGCCGACATGCGTGCTGTCGCGAACGAGGCCGGAGGCGCAGTCCGCTTCGTGAAGGAAATATCCGAAGGCGTTGCGCTGGAGTCGTTCGAGCTCCGCCTCACCAAAAGGCGGGGGAGGCTGTGATGGCGAAGGCGGCGACGGCGTCGTGCGACGGGGCCTCATGGGAGGGAGGAAACGGCGCTCTGCACCGCCTCGGCGAGCGTGGGGTGTATGTGGACGGCGTCGCGCAGGACGGTGTAGGGAAGGTCCGCGTTCATGAGCGTCCCGTACAGGTGCACCAGCTCGGCTCCCTCAAAGGACAGAACCGCGGCTCCGAGGATCTTCTTGCTCCCGGACTCCACGATGACCTTGATGAAGCCTTCGGTCTCGGAGAGCTCCCTCGCTTTTCCGTTGTTTCGCATCTCGAAGCGGCCGATACGAACGTCCGCGCCGGCCTCCCGCGCTTCTTTCTCGGTCTTGCCCACGCGTCCGAGCTCCGGGTCCGTATAGACGGCATACGGCACGACCCGCCGCGTCGTTCTCGAGCCGTCCCCCGCCAGCTGTGACTCGAGGATCCGGAAGTCGTCCCAGGCGGTATGAGTGAACATCGGGCCACCACGGATGTCTCCGGCCGCCCAGATGCCCGACACGTTGGTCGCCAGCTTCTCGTCAGTGGCGACCACGCCGTCGGATCCGACCCGGACACCAACGGTCTCCAGCCCCAGATCGTCCGTGTTCGGTTTCCTCCCGGCGGCGACGAAGAGATGAGAGCCCCGGAGCTGGCTGGAGTCGCGTCCGCTCCGCAGCGACAGGGTGACCCCCTGGCCGTGCCAGGAAGCGCGCGTCACCCGCGAGTTGAGGCGAAACGCGATCCCCTCCGACTCGAGAAGTCGCTGAAGAGGAAAGACGACATCCGCGTCCTCGCGCTTCAAGATCTGATCCGCGCCATCGGTCACGGTGACGCGGCTTCCCATCCGGCGGTAGAACTGGCTCATCTCGAGGGCGATGTATCCGCCACCGACGAAGAGGATGTGCTCCGGAAGTTCGGCAGCGTCAAGCCAATTGCCTGCATGGAGGAACTGTCCCTTGCGAAGCCCTTCGATTGGAGGGAGCAGACTGCGTGTCCCCGTGTCGAGCACGACCTGCCGGGCGCCTAAGGTCTTCTCTCCGACGATCACGCGGAAGCGCCCAGCTTCCCGGCCTGCCAGACGCGCGTGTCCCCGGACGAGGAGCGGATTGTCCATAGTCTCGAGGCCTCGCCGCAAGCTCGCGCGGGATTGCATGAGGATGCTGCGCGCGCGGTCGAGGACGGCGGGGAAATCCACTTCGACGCCGGACACCCTGATCCCGAACTGAGCTCCGCGGCGCGCCTGAAACGCCGTGCGGGCGGAGGCGATGGCGGCCTTGGTCGGCGTGCATCCGAAGTTGACGCAGGAACCCCCGAGGTCCTTGCGTTCGGAAAGCGCGGTCCTCTTCCCGGCCTTCGCCAGCGCGTGCGCCAGCGGGATTCCTGCCTGACCTGCCCCGATGATCAAGACGTCGTAGGTGTCTTCGGTCCTCATTCGGACTCTCCAACCCGGCCGGCGCCGCCCGATACCGCCATGCCGGAGATGGTACGGCCTTTCGGGCCGAGATTTCAGATCCCGAGTCTCGGGTCGGGTGGAACCCCGATAGCCGTGACTTGCCGAGAGGGAGACAAGCGTCCCGTCGGGGCGTACCCACGATTGGACGGCGTGTACCTCGACCGATGACAATCTCATCATCCGGCTCAACCTCGGGCCGGTGCAATAGGAGGGCGAGTTTTGGAGTCGGGCTAGCGTCCCTTGTTCTGCAGATACTCCTCCAGCTCCCGGAGCCGGGTCTCGGGCAGCGGATGCGAGGAGAGGAACTCCGGCGGACGCTGGCCGGGGCTTGCCTTCGCGAGGATCTGCAGGACTTCGAGCATCGCCCGAGGGTCGTACCCCGCCTCGGCCATCGCGTCGACGCCGTAGCGATCGGCCTCCGATTCGTCCTGCCTTCCGAAACGCAGCTGCGTGACTTGGTTGACCATCGCCGCCACGGCCTGGGCTCGGCCGGAGCCGTCGTCCGCGGCGACACCCGCGGCCGCTGTGAGGAGCTGCCCGAGCTGGCCCTTGGCCATCTGCTCGGCGACGTGGCGTTGCACGACGTGCCCGGCTTCGTGTCCGAGCACACCGGCCAGCTGCGCCTGCGTTTTCAGGCGCCGCAGGAGACCCTCGGTGATGAAGATCTGGCCGCCGGGAAGGGCGAACGCATTGACCGTTTCGGGGTCGTTCAAGAGATGGAAGCGAAAGGTGTCGGCGTAAGGGCTCCTGCCCGCGCTGCTCTTCTCCACGATCTTGCGCCCGACCCCGGCAACACGCTGCGAGTCCGGGTCCGAGGGACTCGCCTCGCCGCCCATCTGTGCCGCCATCTGCGGCGCCGACTCGAGCCCGAGCGCTTTCTCCTGATCTACATCGAGCGCGACGTGCTGCTTCTCGCCTGTGACCGGATTGACCTGCGTGCGGGACATGTAGCCGACGACCGCGATCACGACGAGAACGAGCGCGACGAGAAGCCGCCCGCCGCGTCCACCTCCGGATGCTTCGTTTGAGCTCATGACGCCTCCTTCCTGCCTCCCGCCCCGGCCGATTATCCACCCGGAGGCGGAAAGCCGGACCTGTCGATGGCGAGCGCGAATAGAATCCGCCTTAAGTGACTCTGGCCTCGGGCTCGAAGCTCGGCCCGTACGAAATCCTGTCGCCTCTGGGCGCGGCGGGAACGCTTCCGCAATCTGCTTCCCGCGGATCTCACTGGCGTCTCTCAGATCGACGTCGTCGCCATCCCGCCGGACTCCAGGGCCTACGCCTACTCCTACGTCGGCCGCTCTTGCGATCTCTACGTGGTCGACGGCTTGAAATGACCTGGGCCTCCGTGGCAACGCTCGAGCGAGGGACCGTGTTCATGGCTTTGGAACGCGCGCACAAGACCTGGGATATCGTTCTTTTGAATGTCGCCGCGATCGACGGCGCGCCCAGGGACACCCGCCGCGAATAGGCCTTCGCCGTTCGGAGTTGGGCCCATCCCTCCGCCTCTAGGTGGAGCGAAAGTCGGGCGATCTGGCGGCTACAGGAGGCGAGAATTGACGACTCGAAACCCCGATCGAGTCGCGTTTTGTCGTTTCTTTTCTCCCTGAGTCGACTTTCGGGGAGTTCTCATGACCCAAAGGTCGCAGGTTCAAATCCTGCCCCCGCAACCAATCAGATCAAGGGGTTAGGTCGAGAGGCCTAGCCCCTATTTCTCTCCGGTCGGGCGATTTGCGATTGGAACGGTTTAACGTCGACACGCGCCGCGCGCCATGCGGGTACCCCGCAAGCGATCGCCGACACGCCCAGCAACAGGGCGATCATGCCGCCACAAGATGGCGTCGGTAGTTGGCTGCGTCCCGGGAGCACTGCTGTCGAGCGAGCCTGGCGCTAAGATCCAGCCGTGATTCCAAAGCCGCCATTCGCGGGGGATCTCTCGCTGGAGCAAGAAATCGCCGAGTTCGAGCGGTTGAAGCCCCGCCTTCGCGATCTGTGGAGCGCGCTTTCGGCGCGCGAGGAGGAGCCTTACACATCCGTCGTCATCCCATCGCTGACTCTCGATCAGTCTGAGCTCTCGAAGCTTGAAGCAGCGAGCTTCTATGAGGAGCGCCTCCTGTTTCTGCTGATCCGTCTGCGCAACCCGCAGGCGCACATGGTCTACGTCACCTCTCAGCCGATCCATCCTCTGATCCTTGAGTACTACTTCCAGCTCCTCGTCGGCATACCGGCGAGCCACGCCCGCGCACGCCTGACGCTGCTTTGCGCCTATGATGCCTCTCCGCGTTCGCTGACGGCGAAAATCCTCGCGCGACCGCGCCTGATTCAGCGGATGCGCTATGGCATTCCTGACCCCTTTCGCGCCTTCATGACCGTCTTCAACTCCACGAAGCTCGAGCGTAAGCTCGCCGTCCTCCTCGGTATACCGTTGAACGGCGTCGATCCTGCGCTGGCCTTTCTTGGGACGAAGTCGGGAAGCCGGAAGGTGTTCCGCGAGGCCGGCGTGCCTTTGCCGGAGGGATTCGAGGACCTTCGGTCGGAGGACGATATCGTCGCGGCGCTCGACGCGCTGCGGGAACGTCGACCCGGCATCCGCCGGGCTGTTCTCAAGCTCGACGACAGTTTCTCCGGACAAGGTAACGCGATCTTCCAGTACCCGAAGACCTCCTGGCGAGGTGCCATCCGCGAGGCCATGGCCGACCTCACGTTCTCCGTTCAAACCGAATCCGATCGCTATCGACGCAAGTTTGCGGAGATGGGTGGGGTCGTCGAGGAGTGTCTTGACTATCCCGAGTCAGCCTCGCCGAGCGTACAACTTCGGATTGATCCGCAAGGCGAGGTCGTCCTCCTCTCGACGCATGACCAGATTCTCGGAGGCCCGTCGTGCCAGATCTACCAGGGATGCCGGTTCCCGGCGGCAGAGCCATATCGCCGGCCGATCCAGGAGGCCGGACGGCGAGTCGGTGGAGTCCTCGCAAGGAGAGGAGTCGTCAGCCGCTTCGGCATCGACTTCTTCGTTGGGCGTCGATCAGGCCAGACTGAATGGGACATCTTTGCCCTCGAGATCAACCTGCGAATCGGCGGTACGACGCACCCATTTCTCGCACTCCAGTTCCTCACCGGCGGCCGCCTCGATCCAGGGACCGGCGCTTTTCAGTCGCCGGGCGGCTTATCCAAGTTCTACCGCTCAACCGACAACCTAAAGTCGGAGTCGTATATCGGCCTCTGTCCGGAGGACTTGATCGATATCACGACGGTCAACCGTTTGCACTACAGCCACGGCACGGAAACAGGCGTTCTGTTCCACATGGTCGGGGCTCTCTCCCAGTTCGGAAGGCTCGGCCTCACGGCGATCGGCAACAGCCCCGAGCAGGCCGACGCCCTCTATGCCAATGCGCTCGAAGTGCTCGATCGCGAAACGCGCCGATGAGGGCGAGCCCGCTCGGTCGAGGCGATGTTGATCGTGGCCTTCGCCGGAGAGCCGCGCGGCGTCTCCAACGGGATCACGAAGGTCGGCAAGATGTCACCGGAGATCCGCGGCATTGGCGCCGACCACGACCCGGCGGCATGAACGTCCCGAAGCGCCTCGAATGGTCAGAGTGTGCGGGACTGCTTCGGTTTTGTTGATAGAGCTGAGCGCCTATTGGTTGGGCAAAAGTCGGGTGATCTGGCCTCCTGTGGCGCCGGGCCGATGAGCGAGTCCGCTGCGACAGCCGGCACTCGCCTGGGACTCGACGGCGGGCCTCCCCGCGACATTTGCTATTGTCGCTGGAATGCCGGCGACCTATCTCATCACCGGTGGCGCCGGGTTCATCGGGAGCCACCTGGCCGAGGCCCTTCTCGCTTCCGGAGAACGGGTCCTCGTCGTGGACGATCTCTCGACCGGCCGCCTGCAAAACATCGAGCATCTGAAACGATTCCCGGGGTTCGAGTGCGTGGTCGATACCGTCATGAACCGCGCGCTGATGGCCGGGCTCGTCGGCCGCGCCGACTACGTGCTGCACCTCGCTGCGGCCGTCGGCGTCAGGCTCGTCGTCGAGAGCCCGGTCCGCGCCATCGAGACCAACGTTCGAGGCACCGAGATCGTGCTCGAGCTCGCGAATCGGAGGAAACAACCGGTCTTCATCACGTCCACCTCCGAGGTGTACGGAAAGACCTCGAGGGTCCCGTTTGCGGAGGACGACGACCTGGTGCTCGGCCCCACCACGCGAGGCCGATGGTCGTACGCCTGCAGCAAAGCGCTCGACGAGTTCCTCGGAATCGCCTACTTTCACGAGAGCGGTCTGCCCGTCGTCATCGGGCGCCTCTTCAACACGGTCGGACCGAGACAAAGGGGCCGCTACGGAATGGTGCTGCCCAACTTCGTCAAGCAGGCTCTGGCCGGATCCCCGATCACGGTCTACGGCGACGGCATGCAGTCGCGCTGCTTTGCCTATGTCGGCGATGTCGTTCCGGCGATCGTTCGCCTGATCCAGAGCGAGGCGGCATACGGAGGAGTCTTCAATATCGGTTCCGACCAGGAGATCTCGATCCGAGAGCTCGCGGAACTCGTGAAGCGCCGCCTGGAGAGCCCTTCGGACATCGTCTCGATTCCCTACGAGGAAGCGTACCGGGTGGGATTCGAAGACATGCGGCGGCGGGTTCCCGACACCCGAAAGGCGTTTGAGCTGGTGGGATTCGAGGCGCGGACGCCGTTGACGGAGATCATCGACCGCGTCGCCGAGTACTACCGTGTGGCCGTCTGAGACCGGGAGTCTGGCCTCCGGCTTTGCCCTCAGTTTCGCGTTTGCCTTCGTTCTGACGCCGGCTTGCCGCCGCGTGGCGCGGCGCCTCGGTCTCGTGGCCGCGCCGAGCGAGGGCCGCTGGCACCGCAGGCCCACGGCGCTGCTCGGCGGCCCGGCGATCGCGATCGGTTCGCTGGCGACGTTTCTTCTCATGAGCCGCCTTCGGCCTGGTCCCCTCCTCGCGGCATGGGTCGGGGGCGCCGCAGCGGTCTCGCTGCTCGGCCTCTGCGATGACCTGTGGCGCCTGCGGCCGGCGGGTAAGCTGATCGGGCAGATCCTCGTCGCCATGATCCCGCTCTATGCCGGCCTATCGATTCCGGGCTTCCACCCGATCGTGTCTTTCCTGGTCGTCCTGGTCTGGATCGTCGGAATCACGAACGCCATGAACCTCCTCGACAACATGGACGGTCTGGCCGCGGGAATCTCGGCGATCGCCGCCGGGTTTCTGGCGGTGCACGTCGTCCCGTTGGGGAATCGGCCCCTGACGGCTGCCGCCGTGAGCGTGGCCGGCGCCGCGCTCGGATTCCTGGTATTCAATTTTCGACCGGCCTCGATCTTCATGGGCGACAGCGGGAGCCTCTTCCTCGGATACTCCCTCGGCACGCTGACGCTGATCGACGTGGGCAGCCGACCGCTGGTCAGCCTCTCGATCATCGCGGTTCCCCTGCTGGTGCTGGCCATCCCGATCTTCGATACGAGCCTGGTCACCGTGCTGCGGATCCTCAACCGGCGATCGATCGCCGTTGGGGGCCGGGACCACTCTAGCCATCGCCTCGTTTCGCTCGGTCTTTCGGAGCGCGGAGCGGTCCTGACGCTCTACCTCCTCGCAGCCTCGACCGGGTTGTTCTCGCTGCTCGCGCCCCGATTCCCCGCCTCTCTGCTGATCGTGATGTTTCTCATCGTCATTCTGTCGATCTATTACTTTGGAGCCTACCTGGGGTCCGTGCAGGTGTATCGAACCGATCCCGGCGCTCTCGAGCAGGCGCACAGGCGTGGATTCTTCGTTCTCGACACGTTCATTGCGCACAAGCGCCGCATCCTCGACGTTACGGTCGACCTCGTCATCGTTGTGATCTCTTACCTCGGGGCTTACCTGCTTCGCTGGGAGGGCGATCTGTCGGTCGAGGACGCCAGGCTCATGGCCCAATCCCTGCCGTTTCTCGTTGGCGTGCGGCTCATCTCGTTTTTCGCCTTCGGCCTCTACCGCACGGTCCCCGGCGCCTTCTCGCTGCATGACGCGCTCTCGATCGGCAAGGCCGTCCTGGCCTCGTCGGCCCTGTTCGTGACCGGTCTGGTCATCGTGACCCGCTTCCACGGCTACTCGCGGGCGGTCATGTTGATCGATGGATTACTCACGGTGTCCGCCGTCTGCTTCTCACGCCTCGCGCTGCGCTCCCTTCACGACATCTTCGGCGGCCGGCTCCAGGACCGGGGGCTCCGCGTCCTGATCCTCGGTGCGGGAAACCTCGGCGAAGCCGCGCTGCGATTGCTCAAGACGGACCACGGCCGCATGTACCGGGTCGTCGGCTTTCTCGACGACGACCCGGAGAAGATCGGGCGCCGGCTGTCGGGGATTCCGGTCCTCGGCTGTCTCAACGAGCTCGAGCGGATCCTGGCGGAGGAGCCGATCGAAGCGGTGGTGATCGCCGTATCGAAGCTCGAGGCCGCACAGCGCGCCCACCTCGTGGAGAGCTGTCGGAGGACGTCGGTCGAGATCCGGGAGATCCGGTTGACCGAGGTGGGTGCCGGTTAGCGCGGCACTCCGACGATCGATTCGAGAATGGCGAGATAGCGCCGCGCCAGCTCGCGCCGGTCGAAATGCGCGGCGACGTACGGACGGGCCGAATGCTCCATCTCGCGGCGAGCCTCCGGCGAGCTCCGAATGTCACGCAGGGCGCGCGCGATGGCGCCGCCATCTCCGGGCGGCGTGACGCGGCCGCCGGCCGCGCGGACAATGTCCGCGGCCTCGCCGGCGAGCGCCGCGACGAGCGGGCGGCCGCACGCGAGGATCTCGAAGATCTTGGAAGGAATGAATTTCTCGAAGAGGGGGAGAGGGCGCAGGCAGACCAGGCAGGCGTCCGAGCTCGCGTACACTTCGGGCATGGCCGCTTTGGGAAGCGCCGGATGGAAGACCACGTTGCGGAGGCGGCGGCGTCGGCTCTCTTCGATCAGCGCGTCGCGTTGCGCGCCCTCCCCGACGAGCGCGAATGCGAACCCGGGGTCGTCCTGCAGCGCCTGCGCGGCATCGAGGATCTGTTCGAGCCCCGTCGCCAGCCCGTGCGTGCCGACGTAGGTAACGAGGAACTTCCCCTCTCCGCCGAGCCTGCGCCGGAGGTCCAGAGAGGGCTGGCGTGGGCCGTAGAAATCGAGGTCAGCTCCATTGGGGACGAAGGCGAGCGTCTCCTTCGAGATGCCGCGACCGACCAGGTCGCCCTGGAAGGAGCTCGTGACAACGACCACGCGGTCCGCTGCCCGGTAGAACGCCATCTCCGCTCTCTCGAGCAACCGATACAGGATGCCCCGGGACAGCGCGCCGGTCGCGAGCAAGACCTCGGGCCAGAGGTCTCGCACCTCGACGACGAAACGGGCGCGGTAGCGCCGCGCGAAGAGGAGTCCGGCCGGGAGCGTGAAGAAGGGAGGCGAGCTGACGATGACGGCGTCGGGTTTTGCCGGGCGGCCGAGCGCGAGCAGCACGGAGGTCACCGCGAAAGAGATCTGACAGAAGACCCGTTGCCAGAACCGACGGTTGGGAAGCGCCCAGAGGCGGCAGCGGATCACGCGAAGGCCCTCGTACCGCTCCTCCATCGTCCATTTTCCCCGGTATGTGTCCGGGATCACGCCGAGGGGATGGTGCGGAAACGCGGTCACGACCGTGACCTCGTGTCCGGCTTCCGTCCAGACGCTCGCCATCTCGGTCAGCCGTGCCGGCAGCGCGCCGAAGTCCGGCGGAAACCATTGTGTGACCCAGAGGATGCGCATCGGGCAAAAGGCGGGCGCTACGAAAGGCCCAGGAACCGCTCGAACACTTCCGCCACCCGCGTTGCGGCGGCGCCGTCCCATTTTTCGGGTGCGCGGCCGCGCTTGCCGCCGTCCCGCTCGAACTCCAGAAAGGCCGCTGCAAGATCGCGGCCGTCCGCCCCGACGAGGGTATTCGTCCCCTGCGCGATAGTGACCGGACGCTCCGTGTTGTCCCGGAGCGTGAAGCAAGGCACGCCGAGCACCGTCGTCTCCTCCTGGACCCCCCCCGAGTCGGTCAGGACGATGGCAGCGTGGTCCATCAGGGCGAGAAAGTCGAGGTAGCCAAGCGGCTCCGTTCGCTTCAAGAATGAGACGCGCTCCTCCATCCCGTTCTCGGCAACCCGGCGCGCCGTCCGAGGATGGACTGGAAAGAGGATCGGGAGCTTGCGCGCGACAGGCTCGAGCCGGTCGAGAATCCTGGAAAAGGTCGCCGCCTCGTCCACGTTGCCTGGACGGTGGAGCGTGAGAACGGCAAACCTTCGCTCCTCCACCCCAAAGCGGGCCCCGACCTCCGGCCACGGCGCCCTTTCTCGATGGCGCCGAAGGGTGTCGATCATCACGTTGCCCACGAAATGGATCTTCTCCTCCGGCACGCCTTCTCTGCGGAGGTTGAGGTCTGCGTCGCGAGAGGGCGTGAGCAGGATGGAAGCCAGTCGGTCCGTCACGATCCGGTTGATTTCCTCCGGCATCGAGAGGTCGAAGGAACGCAGCCCCGCCTCCACGTGCGCAATCGGGATCGCGGCCTTCGCGGCGACGAGCGAGGCCGCGAGCGTCGAATTGACATCGCCGACGACGACGACGATATCGGGCCGTTCCTCCTCGAGCGCTTCCTCAATTCGAACCAGGAGCGCCGCCGTTTGCTCCGCCTGGGAACCGCCCCCGACCCCCAGGTCTCGGTCCGGCCGCGGCAGGCCCAGATCCCGGAAGAAGACGTCCGCCATCCGTTCGTCGGAGTGCTGTCCCGTGTGGATCAGCCGCTGCTGCACGAGGCCTCGCACCGCGAGGGCCTCCATCACGGGCGCGACCTTCATGAAGTTGGGCCGCGCACCGACGACGTGCAGGACCTTCGGGCGACCTGTCATCGCGACCCCTTTCCGGTTTCCGGCATCGATGTCAGCTCGGGAGCGCTGGCGTCATCGATCGCGCGGAGCCTCCCTCGCCCTTTCCGCACACCAGGTGGCGCGCCAGCCGTCCTCCGCCGTGACGCCGAGGTCTTCATTTCCGCGAAGCGCGGCCACCAAATTGGCGAGCTGCTCCTTCTGGCCCTTCTCGACCCGGTGGGTTCTTGTCCCGCCGTCCCGCAGGCCGTAGACCTCGAGGCTTCGGAAGTCGTCGAGCACCAGGGTGGCGCCACCGGCGAAGATCTCCACGCGCTCCTTATGTGCCGTCGAGGCTCCCGCGCCGGAGTAGACGAGTATCCCGATGGAGCCGTCTTCGAACTCGATGGTCACGACCGCCTCGTCCAACGCTTTCCCGGGCGGGGAGACGGCGTGGACCCGGACCGGGGCCGCCCCGCAGGCGAATGCGAGGAAGTCAAAGAAGTGGACACCCTCGCCGAGCAAGCGCCCTCCGCCTTCCGTCGGCTCGAGGAGCCAGTGGTCCGCGGGGAGCGCCCCGGCGTTGACGCGGTAGATCATCGTTTTCGGGCCGGACAAGGGCTCGAGCAGCTGGCGCAGCCGGACGGCGTGAGGGGAGAAGCGTCGGTTGAACCCGACGGTCAACAGCGTCTTGCGCTGCGACACGAGGTCGGCCAGGGCACGTCCGTCGCTCGACGTCATGGTCATCGGCTTCTCGACAAAAACCGTCTTGCCGGCCTCTACTGCCTCCCTGGCCATGGGGTAGTGCTGGTCGTGGCGCGAGGCGACGTAGACGACATCGACCTCCGGGTCGCGGACGATCTCGCGCCAATCGGTCGTTCCCCTGGCGAAGCCGTGCGTTTCTACCGCGCCCCGGACCGTCAAGCCGTTGCGGGAGCAGACGGAGGCGAGAAAAATTTCCGGGCGAGCCTTCAGGAGCGGAAGCAGGACGCTTCGGAAGTAGGCGCCGAAACCGATCACGCCAACCTGGATGGCTCCTGCGGCGGCGCGGGCTGCGGCTCGGCGCGGCGCGTAAAGGCGCTGTGCCGGCGCTTCGTTCTGCGGGTCGAGGTGGTAGTCCAGCAAGACACCGACGGGGCGCGGTTCGGAACCGAGCGACCGATAGGCCTCGAGAGCTTCTTCAACCGAGTGAACGGCGTCGATGAGGGCCCGGACCTTCAGGTCTCCGGTATCGATGAGCCGGACGATCTCCTCGAGGTTGCGCCCTTCGGTCCAGCGAACATAGGCGAAGGGATAGTCAATCCCCTTCTCCTCGTAGTCGGAGTCGTAACGGCCGGGGCCGTAGGAGGTGGAGATGAGGAAGTCCAGCTCCTTCGCGTAGATCTTGTCCCGCTGGATTCGGATCGGGACGTCGCCGACGAGTACCACGCGCCCCTTCCGGCGGCATGCCTCGAAGCTGTTGTTCAGCAGGGCCGCGTCGCTGCCCGCAGCGGTGATGATGACGGCATCGGCGCCGCGCCCATCGGTACGTTCCAGCACGCCGGCCACGAAGTCCCGTTCGGTCACCGTGAAACCGTGTGCCATCCCGAGCGCGCGGGCGCGCTCCACCCGGTCGGCCCGCACGTCCACACCGATCACGACCGCCCCGCTGCTGCGGAGGAGTTGGGCCGTGAGTTGCCCGAGCAGTCCCAGCCCGAGAACGATCACCCGATCCCCGAGAACCGGCGCCGCACGGCGAACGCCCTGCAGGGCGATGGCGCCGAGCGTCGCAAAGGCCCCTTCCTCGAAGGAGACACGGTCGGGAAGCCGGGCGAGCAGGTTCACCGGCACCGAGTTGACGGACGCGTGGTTGGCGTAGCCCGCCCCGCAGCATGCCACGCGGTCGCCGCGGCGGAAGCGACTCACACCGGGGGCCACGTCGATGACAACGCCGGCGCACGCGTATCCAACCGCCTGTTCGCTGGACACGCGAGACCGGACCAGTTCCACGGTGCTCTTCAACCCGTGGCTGGCGACCCGATCCATCACCTTGCGCGCGAGGTGGGGATTGCGAAGAGCCTTGACGAGGAGGCTCTCTTTGCCGCCGCCGCTACCGAGGCTGGCCGACTCTGTCCCGGCGCTGATGAGCGAATGACTCGTCCGGACGAGGACGCCGCCCGACCGGAGGGCCGGCTCCGGGACTTCGACGACCTGGACCTCGCCTCCGGAAATCGCGACCTGCAGCAACGTCGTCGGATGATACTACCGGGGTCACGAAGACCAGTACCACGGTATCTGGGCCGTGATCAGGAGCCAGAGATTGATGGCGAGGACGCCCGAGACCAAAATGACCAAGGCCAGCCGACGTCGCCTCGCCGGCCACCACGCGCCCCAACCCAGCGCCAACAGGAACATCGACGGGACGATCGCGACGTATGCATAACGCGCCGTCGGTATATGAGCGATGTGGCCGACCGCGTCCACCGGATCGATCCGCAAGAGATTCATCACGATGGCGGAGGACCGGAATGTGCTTTCCGTCCTCTCTCACGGAAAAGGCGTAGCGGCCCCAGGGCGCCGCGGTCTGGACACGTCCGACGGCGGGGAACGGGCCGTAAGAGAGCCAGTGGGCGGGCCATCCGAGTTCTGTGGCCAGGAGCGTCCCCGCGGTCGCGGCCAGGGCGGGCATGGCCCAGCGTAGCCACGGACTGAGCCGGGGCCACGCGCCGAGCCAGAGCGCAACGGCGGCGAGGAACACCGATTGAGGCAGTGGACTTCAGCTCCACGCACACGGCGGCGGCAGCGACGAGTCCAATCACCAGTCCGACGCGGATGCCTCGACGAATGAGGCTTACGGCCGCGAAGACCAGAACCGACAGGCCCGCGACAGCCCCCACGTCATTGTTGCAGGCTGCGGTCCATAGGGTCGGCCACGCGCGCGAGCCCCTGGGCGAGGACCAGCGTCAGCGCCGCGAGCAAGAGTCGCCGCTCCGCGCGACTCAAGGTTTCAAGATCCGGAACACGACGAAATCGCCCTGCGGCGCAACATATACGGATTCGGTCTGCTTGCGATCGTTCAGCGCGCGGAGGACTTCGTTGTCGGCCTCTCCCAGTCCGGCGTACACCGATGGCCCCCACGAGGCGGCCACGACGTAGTCGAACGTTCTGAGCTCATCCAGCCGTCTCGGATAGGTGTGATGGACCGGGCGATCGATCAGGTAATACGGCATCCGCGAATCCATGGTCACGATCCGCGCCGTCGGCGGCAGGCGGTCGCGAAGGAACTCGACGGTCGGGTACATGCCGTCCTTGTAGCGATTCAGTCGCTCCGCATAGGTTGCCGTGGGCGCGACGACCCAGCGGCTGATGCCCCTGAGGCCCGCCTGGAAGACGGCCGTGACCACGGCCGAGACGACGACGCCGGACACCACCCAGCGCGCCCATGTTGGCAGCGGCCAACGCAGTTCCGTCGTGGCGCCGCCAAACAGGATCGCGTAGAAGGGCAGCACCGCGAGCAGAAAGCGCGCGTCGTAGGAAAACCACGGCCACCACACGAGCGTAAAGGGCACGGCCCATACAAGCGGCCAGGCCCCCCGCCTTGGCCGTGCGAGTGCCCACACCAGCCCAGCCAGGCAGAGCGCGGTCGAGACCCGGCCAAAGACGTCCGCGTAGCCGACGAACGGCACGAGGTAGGCCAACTGGCGCCGCGCTTGCGGGTAGTAGAGGATGCCCGGCGTCGGGACCACGTTGCCCCAGCCGTCATAGTAGACGTTGCGCAGATACCACCACCCACCAGCGAGGATCGCCATGGCGAGAGCGACGGCGCCGTCGCGCGCCGCAGTCAGCGCCGAGACGCGATCGCCACGCCAAATGTCTCTCGCGACCGCGCACGCCCATACGACGCCCACAGGCACCAGCGCCAGGAAGCCGGCTTGCTTGGTCCATAGAGCGAGGCCGGCGCATACGCCGGCCAACACCGCCCACCGGAGACGACGGGCCTCGAGCCACACGTCGCTGGCGTACGCGCACAGCACGAAGAACAGTGCCGACGGGATGTCGATGTAGCCGTTGGGTGACCAGCGCAGGTAAAGAGGCGAAGCGATCAAGACAAAGGCGGCGGCCCAACCCGCTCGTGAGCCGTACCACCGAGTGGCCAACGCACCGGTCGCCACGACTGTGGCCGCCGACAGCAACACCGGAACGACACGGGCCAACTGTTCGGCCAATTGTCCGGTGGTGAAGAAGACGTACGCATACGCCAGTGGCATGAGCATCGGGTACCCGCGCACGACATCGGTGATGCGCCCCTCGGTGAAGACGAGCCGCGCGTAGTACGCGTAACGCGCGAGCTCGTCATCGCCGATGAAGGGGTAGTAGGTGGCGTGTCCCAGAACCGCCAGGGCAGCGCCGAGGGCCGCGAGCATCACCCAGGCGGACACGTCGAAGGTCAAGAGTCTGGAGACGAAGGACCGGACCGTCGACAGCGCGGACGGCGAGAGTGGTCGGAGCGCTCGGTCGACGGGCTGGCGCCGGCCCGGACCAGTCAACAGTCCAATACCCGCGGTGAGCACCGGGAACGCCAGCGCGAGAGCCGCGTTCAGGCGCCAGAAGCCGACGAGGACCAGCCAGAGCGTCACGATGCCGAGGCTGAGCCCGAGCGTGAGAGGCCATCGGAGGGTCCGCCAACCCGAGGGGCACGAGTCGGCCCACCAGCGATCCACCCACGGCCACAGGCAGAGCGAGGCGACCGAGAGGCAGAGCGCGCCCCACACCCAGACCGAGAGGCTCATGCCGCCCTCCACTCTAGCGACCTTCCCGGGGCAGGTACGCGTCCACGCTCTGCCTCCCTCCACCGTTGGCCAGCGCGGCCTGCGCCGCGAACTGGATGGCGCAGGTGCGGGCCATGTCACGGACCGTGAGGGGATCCCACTCTCTGTCGATCACGCGCCGGGCGAGCGCGGCCATGAGCCCCGCGTGGCCCTTGTCCCTCCGGTAACGACGGTACTGCTGCCGGCCTGCGCGCGAGATCCGGAGCGAGCGAAAGTCGTCGATCTCGGCGGCGAGGTCTTGCCTGGCGACATGCACGTGCTCGCGGATTCCCCAGGTCTCGTCGGGGCTGCGGGAGAAGCGGATGGTCACCCGGGCGCCGTCGTCAAATTCGACGGACAGGACGATCGCGTCGCCGTCGGACTTCGAAGGATCGGGCGGCACGGAGACTTCTACCCACGACGGCAGCCGATACCCGCAGAGGCGGTATCCGAGGTCGATCCAGTGAACGAGGTTACCGGCGATCCGGGTTCCCTGGTTGGGCCAGCGGTACCAGTGCGCGCGTCCGAGCCGATGCCCCTGGACCTCGAACGTGACGGAGGTCGGCCCGGCGAGCCGATCGAGCTCTTTCTGGAGATCGATCACGACCGGCGCAAAGGGTCGGTTGTATCCCAGGTAGAGGCGGGGCTCGTCGACCTCGCCAATGCACCGAAGCAACCGGTCCAGCTGGTCCGCAGTGACGGCCGGCGGCTTCTCCAGATGCACCGCTTTTCCCGCCCGCAGCGCCGAGACGGCGTAGTCGGCGTGGCTCGCGTGGTCGGACGCGATGAGGACGAGGCCGGTCCCTGCGTCGGCAAGCACCGCCTCGGGGTCGGTGGTGCAGAAGGCCGCCTCGAGCGCTCGCGCCTGCGCGGCGGCGACCTCCGGTCGGATATCCATCACCCCCCGCACGAGGACCCGCGCGTGGCGGCGAAGGTTGTGAACGAGCACCGCGCCGACGTAGTTGCCCGCGCCGAGGCACGAGACGCCCAGCGTCCCTGTCGCGGCGGATCTTCGGGAGGCGACCGGGAGAGTCCGAGCCGGGAGAGCCCCGGGGCGTGGCACGACCGCCGCACCGCCCGAACCGGCGAGTCGCCGCGTCAAGACCGCGAGAGCTTCCGCGACCGCCTCGCGCCCGAAGGGCTCGGGCGTCTCGGGAGGGCCGGGGTAATAGGGGTCGAGGAAGTAGTGCGCTGGATCCGGGAGACGGCACACCCAACCGTGCGGGCCTCGCGCGATGAGCGGACCGACGGCTCGCTCCGGTCGCAGATGCACGGCGACCTCTCCGGGCTGCAGGCCCTTCGTCAGGGCGGCGCCCCACCCGATGGCGACGCGTTTTCCTCGGCTATCAGGCGGGCCCATCATCTCCTCGAGGGGGGCCTGGAGCGCCGCGTCGATGCCGACGAGCCGGCACGACGCGATGCTCCCCTCAGTGCTCCGCAGCACGCTCGCGATCCAGCCGAGCAGTGGCGCGAGGGCGTAAGCACGAACTAGTTCCGGGACGGGAAGACATTGCTCCGGGGACACGAGGTGGAGATCCGCATCCAACGGACCCTGCCAGCTCCAGCACATGACCGTGGAGCCCGGGGGCGGCGCCGGAGGGGACGCCTCGACCAGCACGCCGACCGCGGCGAAAGCACCGTACGCGGCACTCCATTTCTCGAGGGTCGAGCGCGTCCGGATCTTGGCCCAGGTCTGCCGGAGCCCCTCTCTCCGGATGTAACCCATCGCCTTTCGGAGGGGAGCGGGATACCGCTCGCGCAGGCGCGCGACCCAGTCCGTTCGTCCCGCCCCTTCCGTGGACGCGAAGAACTCGAGCGGCACGTGTGCATGAACGCGTCGCACGATCGCTTTTCCCGCGAGCCGCGGTGGAGCCGGTGCAGGCAGCGCAGCCGCACCCGGTCGGATGGTCACGTGGTTCGGTGCGCCGGGCCGCGACATGGGAGGGAAGTGTAGAGTAGCCGGGGCGCCGGGCATCCCCATCCCGGGTCGCCTCCGCGAATGGAGATCCCGACGTGAACGCGAATGACCCGGGAGAGTATCGAGCCTGGATCTCCCGCCGGGACCGATCGATGCAGGACCATGGGCGATGCAGCGACGACCGGCCTTCCCGAGCCGCGTTCCTGCTCCGCGTGATCAGACTCCATTTCCCGTCCGATCGCGATGTCCGCATCCTCGATCTCGGGTGCGGCGCGGGAACTCTGATGCACTTCCTGCGTGAAGCGGGTTACACCCGCGTCACGGGGATCGACAGTTCCCCGGAACAGGTTGCGGCGGCGGGATCCATCGCCATTCCCGGCGTGGAGCGCGGCGACATACTGCCATTTGTCCGCGGTCTCGACGAAGGCTCGGTGGACGTGGTCGTCACGTGGGACGTCATCGAGCACCTGACCAAGGGCGAGCTCGCCCCGCTCTCCGACGACGTCTTCCGGATTCTCAGCCCGCGCGGACGCTGGATCATTCACGCGCCGAACGCCGAATCGCCTTTCGGGTCTCGCATTCGCTACGCCGACTGGACCCACGAGCAGGCGTTCACGCGCGAAAGCCTGGGGCAACTTCTCCGGGCCGCCGGCTTTGCGCACGTTGGTTGTTTCGAGGACACGCCCGTCGTCCAGAGCGCCGAGGGCTTGTGCCGGTGGGTCGCGTGGAAGGCGATCCGCGGGTTTCTGCGCGTCTGGGTCAGGGCCGAGACCGGCGATACGGGCCGCGACTCGATCTTTACGCAAAATCTGCTCGCGGTCGCGACGAAGGATTGAGTCGGCTTGGACGAGGCGCGAGGGATCGCTCAGGAGCCTGCGGCAAGCGCGGAGAGGCACCGCGCCCGCTCAGAGGCATCGGGGGGGTGGCCGGTGAAGGCGCAGGACACTTCGACCGGCAGGTCGGCCGTCGTTTCCCCGACGAGCACGGTGTTCGCGACCTTGATCCCGTAGCGGGGAGAGACCCAGCCGGGCTCGAGCCGGAAGGCCAGGTCCGGCGGTCCCTTCAGAAGGGTGAACCAGGCGACGCGGTCGCCCGAGGAGAGTCGCACGCCGTCGGCTCGCGCCTCGGCCTGAAGCGCCGGGTCGAGATGGAATCGCCATGTGAGCCCGTGGGCGCCGGCGCCCTCGAGACGGTCGTGCACCAGCATGCATGGCTCCTCGTGGTGGAGCAGGATCGTTCGGACGTGGGTGATGGGAGCCGGAAGGCGCTCGTAGCCGCGGTGGCCGGCGCGAAGACAGAGCCAGTCACCTTCCGGGCGCCACTGAACCTCCGTCGGGACCGCGTCGTAGCGCAGCCGGAAGAGTTCGTCGGGATGGAGCAGGCGGTTGAGCTCCTCGCCGTCGACCTGCACCGTGTTGTGCGAGGCCGTGCTTCGAAAGCGATGTCGCCATTCCCGCGAGGCCGTGTAGAGGTACGCCCCGCAGTCTGTGACGATGTTGAGGCCGTCGAGGTGGAGCTCGAAGCTCAAGATGTCGTTGTGGCCGTGACCCCCGAGGCCCCGGAGTCCGACCTCGCCGCAGTCGACGATGACGTGCGCCCTCGTGTTGCGCAACACGTAGAATCCGCCGGCCGGAAAACCCTGCGAGGCAAGCGCGGCGACTCGCGCGGGCACCTTCTCGAAGGCGGGGACAGCGGAGGGCCCGAGCAGCCAGAAGGACTCCTCCCAGAACCGCCCGGCCGCGGCCTTGAAGTCGCCGCGCTCGAAGAGCACCGCGCCCGTGGACAACAGGTAGCGATGGTCGTTGACGGGCTGAAGCCCGAGCTTCTGCATGCGTCCGTCGTCCGCGTCCCCGATGAGCGCCGCCTGGCCGTCGGGCTTCGAGTAGGCGAGAACAAACTCGACCATGCGCTCGAGCCGCTCCCAGAACGACCGGGCCAATACCTCCCCGCTGCGCCGTAGGAGAAGCCCGGCCGTCAGGAACGTCTCGAGGACGAGCCGGTGGTAGGCGATCGACTGCTCGATGTCGACGCCGTCCTCGTGGACCTGCGCCCGCATTTCCTCGATCAGGATGCGCCGACCGCGTTCGAGCCAGCGCGTGCCGTCCTGCGTCGTCCGGAAGAAGAGGCCCAGGAACACGAGGCCCGCGCCGTCGACCAGATAGTGATTTCCGTTCACCTCGTCGACCTCGAGGTTCGCCGCGATGAACTCGCCGTGGAGGAAAAGGCTGCGGAGAAAGCGCGACCGGAACGCGTCCGACGCGCAGGCGCGCGAGCGCGCGAAGAAGTGGAAGCCCCAAATCCACGAGATCGCCCGGAGGGCGACGTCCATGGGGCACGCCCAGTTGATGCCCCGCGCGAAGGGGTTGGCGTCGATCCAGTTGGTCACCTCCGCGGCGAACTCGTGAGCGAAGCGCTCGTCGGTCGTGAGCCAGTAGGCTTGGCCCAGGGTCGTGAAATGCTGGCACCGGCTCAGCTCCCAGGGCACCTTGACGTCGGAGGGCAGATCGAGCTCATTCGGGTCGAGGTCGTGGCAGTAGCGAAGCGGCCAGCGACGGCCCGTCTTGAAGTCGACGTGCCACGGAAGCGGGTCGCCCAGAGTCACGGGGCCGGACCCCAGAAGGTCGAACTCGTGCCGGAGCACGGCTTCCGCCGCCAGGACGATGTCGCTTTCCGCACCCGGATAGGTTTCGAGAAAGCCCCGACGCGATGCTTCCCGCCCTGCTGCTTCGACGAAAAACGGGGTGGCGTCCTGTCGCTCCCAGAGGTCGCCGAGGGAATCGGCGTGCATTCGCTGAAGCAGGATCCGGTCCGTCAGCAGGCGCGGTCGGATCCTGCTCCACGGGCGCCGGCCCTGGCGGACGAGCTCACGCGCGAGGCGATCCAGAACGTAGCGCGGCTTGCGATGGAGCGCCTTGCGGATACGGTCGAAGCCGCGGGCCATCACGCCGCCGCCCGGCGCCCGGCGATCCAGTGGTCGAACCAGGCCGTCAGGTTGAAAAGCGTCCAGATCGGAAGACTCAGGTCCCGGCCGGCTCGCTGCCGTCGAAAGAGGTCGGCGACACCGTCGTAGTTGAGGTAGCCCTCGCTGCGCATCGGACTGTTCAGGATCACCGACTCGATCCTGCGTCCGAAGTCCCCGCGGAGCCACTCCCGCATGGGAACGCCAAACCCCATCTTCGTCCGGTGGATCACGTCGTCTGGGATGATGCCCTCGCAGGCTTTCTTGAGAAGGTACTTGGGCACGTCCCGCTTGACCTTGAGCGACATCGGGATTCCCATGGTGAATTCGACGAGGCGGTAGTCGAGGAAAGGCACGCGGGCCTCGACCGAAGTCGACATCGTGATCTTGTCGACGCGCATCAGCAGGAGCTCCGGGAGCCGAAGCTTGCACTCGAGGTAGGCCATGCGGGTCAGGACGTCGGCGCTCGGGAAGGCCTGATCGAACTCACGCAGGTACTCGGCGATCACGCCGAAGCTGTCCGGCCGGAAGAACGAATCCGGCGCAAAAGCGCGCAAGCTCGCCGGAACCGGCGCCGCCGAGCCCCGGAAGCGCTCGCGCCGCACCAGGCGGGCCTTCTCGCTCTCCCCGAAGACCACCGCCCCGCCCCAGAAGAGCTCCCGATCGCGGGCCCCGCGGTCCAGAATGTCGGCGTAAAACCGACCCCGGCCGAACAGGTCCGAGGCGCGGAGGCCCACGGTGGCGATCGGCCGTCGCACGAAGTCCGGCAGCAGGCGGAACGGACCCCAATATCGCCGGTGGATGCGGAGGTAGCGGACGAAGTGGTCGTAGCCGCAGAACTGCTCGTCGCTGCCCTCGCCCACCTGGACGACGATGGTGCCGCTCTCGCGTGCGAGGCGCGAGACGAAGGCGAGGGGGATGCAGGCCCAGTCGGCGAGCGGTTCGTCCTGGTGATAGATGAGGTCGGGCACGTAGTCCTGCGCCTCGCGCTCCCCGATGAGCACCTCGTGGTGGTTCGTACCAAAGGCGCGTGAGACGCGCCGGGCCGGCTCGAGCTCGTTGGCCCAGGTGTGGTCGCGGTAGCCCACCGTGAATGTCTCGACGGGTCGGTCCATGAAGCGGCTCATCAGGGCGACGTTCGTGCTGGAGTCGATGCCACCGGAGAGCAAGACCCCGAAGGGAACGTCGGACATCATGCGTTTTTGGACCGCCTGGGAGAGCAGCTCGCGGATCTGTCGAACGCAGAACTCTTCCTGCGCCGCCGGAGAGAGACCGGTGAGCTCTCGCAGGGAGTCCGACTCGCGTGGCACCGCGTCCCAGTATCGCCACATCCTCTGTTCGCCGCCGCGCTCGACGCACAGGCCGCAGCCGGCGGGCACTTTGAAGATGCCGTCGAACATTGTCAGCGGCGCCGGCGCCGTCAGGAACGACAGATAGTGGTACATGGCGGCGGGAGAGACGGCGGCCGTGACCGACGGATGGGCGAGGATTGCCTTGATCTCAGATCCGAAGAGGGCGACGCCCGGCCGAAAACAGATGTAGAGCGGCTTGACGCCGAGCCGGTCGCGCGCCAGAAAGAGCCGTCCGCGGCCGCCGTCCCAGATCCCGAACGCGAACATGCCGTCGAACCGCTCGACGCAGTCCGTTCCCCACTGTTCGTACGCGTGGACGACGACCTCGGTGTCCGAATGGTCCGTCCGGAATCGATGACCGGCCTCGAGAAGCTCTGTCCGGAGGGCGGCGTGGTTGTAGATCTCGCCGTTGTAGGTGACCCAGATCGTGCCGTCTTCGTTGCTCATCGGCTGCGCCGCAAGAGGGCTCAAGTCGAGGATGGCGAGTCTTCGATGCCCCAGGCCCGTCCTGCCGTCTCGCGCGATCCAGAGACCTTCACCGTCGGGGCCTCGATGGCGCATCGTGTCGCGCATCCGGGCCAGAACGGTCGCATCCACGCGGCCAGCGGTCTCCCCGGTGAAAAAGATGCCGCAGATCCCGCACATACGGCGTCAGTCTAACCGTCGTGGGGCAGACGACGACTGCACAAAGGGTCGCATCCCCGTTTCGAGCGAACTGGGTTTTGTGACGAGAACAGCGAGGTCTTCCGTTCCGCCTCATGAGGGCGCGCGGTAGCATCGCGTCGTGGTCGGAGGCGGGGAGATGCCGAGTCGTGGCCTGCGGGTTTGGCTCGAGCGTGTCCGCGAGTGTCACAATCCGGCCGTCCTGGCCTCCGCCGTCCGCAACATTTTCCGGCGACGGAGACTTCTGACGTTCGCCACCGGGCTGTCCGCGGCGGCGCTCAGCGCCTACGTGCGGGAAATCGAAAGCGACGAGACGTTCGTACTTGAAATCCGCGAGCGCCTCACGGCGTGGACATCCTACGAACCGCGGGCGGTGGACTTCATGATGGCCGGCGAGGGGGGCAGCGTGTTCTTCAACGAAGTCACGCTATACGCGCTCGTGCGTGGCATGCGTCCCTCCCTCGTCGTCGAAACGGGCGGGACACCGGGCAAGTCCACCGCCTTCATCCTGCGCGCGATGGAGCTCAACGGAGTGGGCCACCTCTCGACGATTGACGTGCCTCCACCGCCGGCCCCGGAGGCGGGGCGCATCCCGCGCGCGAGGTATCACGACTTGTTGCCGGCGGGCGCCGCCTCGAACTGGATCGTTCCTGAATCGCTTCGCGCGCGACACACCCTGTTGCTTGGCCGCTCGCGCGATCGGCTGCCCGCGCTTCTGGCGGGTCTGGATCGGGTGGACATCTTCCTGCACGACAGCGACCACAGTTACGAAAACATGATGTGGGAGTTCGAGGCCGCGTGGCCGAAGGTCCGCGACGGTGGGCTGCTGGTGTCCGATGACGTCCTCGCCAACACCGCCTTCGTCGACTTCTGCCGCAATGAGTCCCTGGAGCACGAGCGTGTCTTCAACCTCGGTATCGCGCGGCGGAGCCAGATGCGGCGCGCTCGGGGCTCCGGGTAGCGCCGTGGCCCGCGCCACGATCTTTACCCTGGATTCGCCGCGCGGCGGCGTTCCGGCCGTGACGCGAGTGGTTTACGATTGGCTCGTTGCCTCCGGGCACTCTCCGACCCTCCTCTATAGCGCAACCGAGGAGGTGCCGACCGGCTCGACGCTTCGCATCGCGCGGTACTTCCTCGGCAGGCCGCCGGTAAGAGGCGTTCTGCGCGACGGCATGACGGCCGAGGCAACTGCGGCGTACCCGGTCCGACCCCGCTATCAGTATCATCTGCCGCGACTCGCCCGGGCAGCAGTGCAAGCGCCGATCGGCGCCGTGGTCTCGGGAAGCAGCCACGTCGGCCTTCCGCGCGCCCTGGCGCAACGCCCATACGTGCTGTGGGTGGGGACGGTCTACGAGGACGAGCTTCGCGCGCGTGCGGAGGCGGGCGACCGCTGGGCGCAGGGGTTGCTCCGCAGTCGCGATTGGCCGATCCTCGAGGCGCAGGAAGGCCTTTGCTATGAACGCGCCAGCGTCGTTCTCGCGGTCAGCGAATACACCCGGGAGCGGATCGCGCAGCGATGGCCGGGCGTCGTGCCACGGCTCCGGACGGTCGTCTGCCCGGTCGATACGGATCGATTTCGACCTGGGGGAGGGCCGTCGGATCCGCCATACCTGCTCTTGACGGCGCGCATCCGCGACCCAAGAAAGAACCCCGCCCTGTTGCTCCGCGCCTTTGCGCGCGTGGGCGCTGCGCATCCGCGGCTGAAGCTCGTCATCGCCGGTGACGAGCCGACGGCTGAGATCCGGCAACTCGCGGTGGACCTGGGCGTGGCCGAGCGGGTCCAGTTTGCGGGATACGTTCCGGCCGACGAGCTTCCCGCCCTCTACCGAGGCGCCACGGTCTTCGTCTTTCCCTCCTTGCAGGAGGGGTTGGGCATCTCCGTCGTGGAGGCCATGGCATGCGGTGTTCCGGTCGTCGCGACGCGCAGCGGCGGCCCGGAGGGATTGGTCCAGGAGGGTCTGACCGGGCGGCTCGTGCCGAGCGGCGACGTGGCAGCGCTGGCGGAAGCGATCGACGGGCTGTTGCGCAACCCCGAGCGGCGGAGTGCGATGGGGGCGGCGAGCCGCGAGTATGCTCTGCGGCACTTCGCGCGCGCTTCGATCGAGGCGTTGCTGCGCGCCGCGTTCAGGGAGGCCCATGGCGATGTCTTTGAAGCGTAGCGCGAAGGCCCCGGCTATGGTCCGTCGGGTGCTGCCCTACGGGCTGGTATTCGTCCTCTTTCTCGCGATCTATCTCCTCACGGCCGCTGGTCATATCTGGAATACCGATGGCTGGACGCGTTACATGGTCGCCGTCGGACTGGTCGAATATGGTCGGCCGGTTCTGCCGCCGCAGATACTCCCGGCACTCGGCTCTCATTGGATCGTGTACGGCCCCGATGGGAACGCCTACTCGTATTTCGGAATCGGGCAGTCGCTCGCTTTCGTGCCCCTGCACGTCACAGGTCTCGGTATCAAGGGGCTGGTGGGCGGCACCTCGGATTGGCCAGCCGTGCTTGCTTCGTTCCTCAACAGCTTCGTCGGTGCGCTCCTGGCGGTCGCGGTGTTTGCCCTGGCCCGACAGCTCGGCCACGGCCAGCGGGTGGCACTGGGTGCGGCCGCGCTGTGCGGGCTCGGTACGATCGTCTGGGACCATTCGCGAGACAGCTACGACCACTTGATGGAGACGCTGTGCCTGACGACCTGCCTGGCGACGCTGCTGTTCGCCTTCAAGCACGGTTCGAAAGCAGCCATCTTCACCGCGGGACTCGTCTTCGGATTCGGGTTGATGACCCGGTACTCCATCGTGTTTGCTCTGCCCGGCGTGATACTGCTCATTGCCGTGTGCGGCCGCTCACGTTCCCGCCGGAGTCGGTGGATCGATGTGTTTCGGTTCGGGGCAGGCCTGGTGCCAGCCGTCGTGCTCGTTCTCTGGTACGACTGGCTGCGCTTCGGGCGGCCGTTCTCGACCGGATACGAACGCAAGCCCCTCTACTGGTTCGGCGCGTCGATCTGGAAAGGCCTCGCGACATTCCTGGTGAGCCCGGGACGTGGACTGCTTTGGTACGTGCCGCTGGCGATCGCCGTGCCCTTCCTGGTGCGTCGGACATCTCAGCGAGCACCTGCGCTCACAGCGAGCCTCGGCGTCATCAGCCTGGCGTACCTTTTTGCATACAGCCAGTTTGAGGGCTTGGGAATGTGGAGCTGGGGACCACATTACCTGCTGCCCCTGATGCCATTGATCGCCGTGGTCTGGGCCGACGGCCTCGCGCACTGGCGAGAAGCCGGTCGAGGCACGCGGATCGTCCTGGCCGGGCTCGTCGTGGCCAGCGTGGGTATTCAGCTGCTCTCGATCTCCGCGGCGTGGCTGCGGACCTGCATTCGGGCAACCGTCGCGCACGTCGAATACGGGCGCGAGCTGGACTGGAGTCCCGAGTGGTCCCTCCTTCTCAATCAAGGCGGGAACGTCCTCAACGCCTTCCGCCATCTCCGTTCGAGCGACTCCCTGGAATACCTGAGGGGGCCCGCGAGCCACGAATACCGGTTGGCTCACGACATTGGCTTGAACGCGCCCGATTGGTGGTGGGTTCGGGCGCTCTACCGCGGAATCGGTTGGGCGGGGCTCATACCGCTGGTTCTCGGCGGCATCCTCGCGGGAAGCCTTTGGTGGCTTCTCAGGCTGACAATCGAACCACAGATTCGGCCGACGGACTCACGGGCTGGCTGATGCGGCTCACAGAGAACGGAAAAATGCGACGAGGCGTCGCGCGAGCCCGTCGTGCGTATAGAGGTCCAGGACGCGTCGCCTTCCGGCCGTTCCCATCTCGCGGCGCAGCGCGGGCGAGGCCGCGACGCGCGCGAGGGCGCCGAGCAGGGCCTTTGCATCGCCCTCGGGCGTGAGGAATCCCGCATCGCCGATGACGTTGGGGATTTCGCCGCAGTCCGACCCGATCACGGGCACTTCCGACGCCATCGCTTCGATGAGGACATGGCCGAACTGCTCCTTGGAGGGCGGTCTCGTCAGGGACGGGAGCACCATCACGTCCATGCACCGGTAATAGCGGGCGATCTCGCGGTGCCCGAGCCCGGAGACGATCTTGACCCGATTGCTCCAGCCGCCAGACGCGACGCGGGCGCGGATCTCGGGCTCGAGCGGCCCCCGCCCGAGCAGGAGAAGCTGGAAATCGAACGCGGCTCCGCGCAACGCCTCGAGGAGGACGAGGATGCCTTTGGTCTCCACGAACCGTCCGGCGAATCCGACCGTGAAGCGATCGAGCCCCAGCCGCCGTCGCAGGTCCGTCGCGTCTGCCGGCCGAAACTCCTCGGGATCGATGCCGAGCTGAGGCAGAACGGCGAGCGGTCCGCCGAAACCGTGCTCGCGGAGCAGGGCCGCCGCGTCGGAGTTGCCGGCGACCGCGCCCTGGGAGCGTCTGAGGTTGAACCGCTCGATCGCCGAGAGCGGCCACCGGGCCTGATAGGGGAGGTTCCACCAGGTGAAGAACACGGCTTTCGCGCGGCGAGCATGAAGACCGCGGTAGAGAAGGCTCTGGGCGTAGACGAACGAGCCGGCGCCTTGTTCGACGCACAGGACGTCGGGTTTGAACCGCCGCATGCCGAGGTCTGCCGAGAGGTACCAGTAGAACTGCTCCGCTCCCGTGCACACGGCCCGAATCGGCCGAGTCGCGAAAGGCGCATGGAGGGCAACGTGCGGAGACAGCGACCCGAGCAATGGCTCGGGCCAGCGGTGCGGCGTGACCAGCTCGAGCTGGACGCCGGGCTGCTTGGCCAGCGCCCACAGCTTCTTCTGGTTCTCTTCCACGAGATATGTATGACCGACCATCAGGATCCGCATGCTCATCCACTCCACGCGGCGCGGGCTCGGAGAAAGGGGGCGGGAACCGCGATGGTAGGATGACGCCCGCGAGATGGAGTTCGTCGCCTTGGGGGGAGTGCCATGAGGCGTCGGCTCGCAGCTTATCAGGGCCGGCCTCCGAGAATCCTCGCCCGGCGATGACTCCGAGGACGCGGGGCTTGTCGTCCGCCGCATGAGAGAGCGCCCCCCCGATTCCGCCCCGAATCCGCCCGGGCGGCCGTCGCTCGACCAACCGCCTTCGCTCGCGCGACTCGCCACGCGCGGCGCGCTGTGGACAGGCTTCGGGCAGTACCTGTGGTTCGCCCTCGGTGTGGTCAAGGCTATCCTCCTGGCCCGGCTGGTCGGCCGGGAGTTCTTCGGCCTGGTTGCCGGCGCGACGGTCTGGGCGTCTTTTCTAGGCTTCGCGCGGCTTGACCTTCGGCTCGCGGTTCTGACGAGTCGGGAAGAGCCCGACGTTCTCAACACGCAGTTTCTGATCGAGAACGCGTCCGCCCTCTGCGGGATCGTCCTGGCCGGGTTGCTCGCGCTCGGATGGCCCCACCTGGCGCCTCCCGCCGTCTGGTTGCTCATTTTCGTGCTCCTGGCGGCTTCCCAGCTGGAAGCGCTCACTTCGACACATATGTACCTCACCGAGAAGCGGTTGCGCCAGGATGTCCTGGGCCGCTTCACGGCCCTCTCGGCCGTCGTCGGCTTCGGCCTTCCGGTTCTTCTAGCGCTACGCGGTGCCACACTTCTGGCGCTCGTCGTGGACGCGCTCGTCCCCCTCGTGATCCCGCGCCTGGGCGCTCTGCTCTTCATCCGCTGGCGCCCGGCTTTCGTCTGGAGTCCTCGCCAGGTTCGCGAGCAGATGCGCCTGGCATGGACGATGTGGTCCTCGGGGTTGCTGTCGAAGATTACATTCCAGTTCGATGACTGGCTGGTCTTCAATCTGAAGCGATCGGGTCCGACCCTCTGGCGTAGCGCCGGCGTCGAACCGGAAGCTCTCTACGACCGGGCCTACAGCGTGGGCAAGCTGCCGATGGATCTGGCGGCCGGCATGATTGCCAGCAATGCCCTTGCGCTCTACGTCGAGGGCACGGCGCGCGGCCGGGAAGTGGCGGCCGGCATCTATCGTCGGCTGACGTGGCTGCTCGCGTGGATCATCTTCTTCTCGGGCGCGTACGCCTTCGTCGCCGCCAACGACCTGGTGCACGTTCTCGGCGACGAATGGGTTCCCATGGTCCCGCTGCTGCGCCTCATGATCCTCTTCGTGGTCGGGAGGCCGCTGTTCCAGAACAACGCCCAGCTTCTTCTTGCGGCACGCCGGGAGCGGGAGCTCCGGGGGGCGATGGCGGTGCAGGCGCTCTTCATGGTGCTGGCCTGTCCTCCGGCGGTGTATTTCTTCGGCGCGGCCGGCGCCGCGGTCGTGGTGAGCGTCATGAGCGTCATCGGTTTGGCCAGCAGCGAACGCCGCGTTCAGCGTTGTCTCGGCATCTCGAGCTGGCGCCTCTATCTCCGGCCGGCCGGCGCGGCCGTCGTCGTCGTCGGGCTCGTGGGGATTCTCCGGTCCTCCCTTCCGGGCAACATCTGGGCCTCCGCGGCCGTCAAGGGAGTCTTGAGCGGCCTCGTGTTCGGCTGCGGCGTGTGGTATTTCGATCGGGCGAAGGTGGTTGAGGCCTGGCGCACGCTTCGTCGGGGATTACGGAGCACGTGAGGGAAAGCCCGACGCGCGCGCCGAAGGTCGTGGTCGTTTCCGGAGGGAAGTTCCATGCCTATCATCTGGCGCGGGGCGCCCATCGGGCGGGGCTCCTGCACCGGTTCGTCACGACGATATTCGATCGAAGCGAGACGGGCCTTCCACCCGAGAAGATCGTGGAGTTCCCGGCGCCGGCCTATGCCGCGAGGCTTATCCAGCGCCTGCCCTTTGCCGGCAGCCTCGGCTGGTCCTATTTCGTCGGCGACAACTGGTTCGACCGCGCGGCCAGCCGGTACGCCTCCGAGGCCGACATCTATCACGCGTTCAATCATCACGCCTTGCACGGGATCCGCGCTGCGCGGCGCGCGGGCGGGATCACGGTCGTCGATCGCGCTTCCGCCCATCCTGTGGTCCAGCACGCGCTGCTGCGGGAGGAGTTCGGCCGTTTTGGTCTCTCCTATCCGGCCGTGAACGAGCGCACAGTCGCAAAGCATGTGCAGGAATATGCCGAGGCCGACTGGATCATCGTTCCGTCGGAATTCGTCTACCGGACGATGGTCGATCAGGGTGTACCGGCGGCCAAGCTGCGCCGTTTGCCGCTGGGCGTTTCCACGGAGCGGTTCTGCCCGGGGGCGAAGGAGGACGACGTCTTCCGAGTCCTGTTCGTGGGCGCGGTGAGCCTGCGCAAGGGTGTGCCGGATCTTCTGGAAGGCTTTCGTCGCGCGGGGCTACGGCGACCGAGCGAGCTCATTCTCGTGGGCGAGCCGTTTCCCGAGGCGCGCGCCTTTCTGGCAAAGTACGATGGTCTCTATCGCCTCGTGCCGTTTCTTCCTCACGGGCAGCTCGTCCGGATGTACCAGCAGGCCTCCGTCTTCGTGCTGCCTTCGATCGAGGACGGCTTCGGCATGGTGGTGTACGAGGCGGCGGCCTGCGGGCTGCCCCTGATCGTCTCGCAGAACGTCGGCGCCGAGATTCGAGACGGCGTGGACGGGTTCGTCGTGCCGATCCGAGATCCGGACGTGATCGCCGAGAGTCTGCTCCGGCTGCAGGATGACGCCCTAAGGCGAACCATGGGGGAATCCGCTCGCCAGTATGTCAGCCAGTTCACCTGGGAGCGCTATTACTCGGAGCTCGGCCGGCATTACCGGGAAATGTGGGGCGATCTCGCATCTCCGCATCGCGGCGATCGTTCGCAAGCATGATGCTCGGCGTGTCGATCGTGATCCCCACGTACAACGAGGCGGCGGACATCCGCGGAACGCTCGACGCGTTGATCGCTCTGGATGCGGCGGACCTCGACGTGATCGTCGTCGATGCCTCGGACGACGCCACCCCGGAGATCGTCGGCGGCTATCCGTCGCCTCCCATTCGTCTGATTCGGCACGGGCGGGGCGGCGGCCGGACGGCGCAGCGCAACGACGGCATCCTTGCCGCGCGCGGAGAGATCGTCGTCATCCTGAACGCCGACGTGCGACTGCCGCGGGACTTCCTGCGGCGAATCCTGCCGCACTATGAGGAGGGCGCCGACTACGTCCTCGTGGAGAGCCGCGTTTCGAACATCGAGTCGCTGACCGGACGCTACGTTCAGGCGCTCCACGAGTGCGATTACCCGCCGAATCCAGCCACGGAATCACAGATGAACTGGACGGAGGGATTCTCGTGCCGCCGGGAAGCTGCGTTGGCCGTGGGTCTGTTTCCGGAGATCGCCGTGCCGATGGTCGCGGGCGAGGACGGATGGTTCGGCGACCGCCTGGCAGCGGCCGGCTATCGCAAGGTGTTCGACCGCACGATCCTGGTGACCCACGTGGCGCCTCCGGACCTCGGCGGGTTCTGGCGTCAGCGCGCCGAGAGGGGTCGCGGCTTTCCCCAGGTGCTCCGGGAGCGTTACCGCCATCCGTGGAGATCGATCCAATGGGCGCTGGCAAAGGCCTCGTTGTGGAGCGGTCTGGGGCTCTTGCTCCCGGCGAGGGCTCTGTGGCGCGGATGGCAGCTATCGGCCAACTCGCCTCGAGGTCGCGCGGATTGCCTGGCATTCGCCTCACTCGACTGGGTCGCCGAGGCCGCTAGGCTGTGGGGTATGTGGAGCGGCGTTCTCGAGCTTCGCCGGGCCGGCGCCGGCGTACGGTGATGCGTCGCGTCGTGTACGTCCACCACGGGGGTGCCATCGGCGGCGCTCCGCTCTCGCTGCTCTACCTTCTGAGGCAGATCGACCGATCGGTCTATACGCCGGTCGTCGTGGCGCTTCGGCCGGGTCCGGCTGTGGACCGATTTCGCGCCGAGGGGATCGAAACTCACGTTGCGCACGGCGTCTCGGACTTCAGCCACACCACGCTCGAGTGGTACGGGGGCGGCAATCTGTGGCAGCTGCCGTCCCGGGTCGCGCGCTACGCCTCCTCGGTCAAGACTTGCCGCGATCTTTTTCGTCGGCTCGGGGCCGATCTCGTCCACCTCAACTCGTCCACGCTCGCGGCCGCCGCGCGGGCGGCACGGCAGGAGGGGATTCCGGTGGTCTGGCACATCCGGGAGCCGATCGCGGACGGCTACACGGGTCTGCGCCGGGAGTGGCTGAAGGCGCGAATCGATCACGATGCGAGCCGGGTCATCGCGATTTCGGAATACGATGCCGCGCGGCTTCGCCCCTCGCCCCGGGTTCGGGTCATCTACAACTTCGTGGATCTCGAGGTGTTCGACCGGACCATCGACCCCCTCGCAGCGCGACGCGAGCTCGACTTGCCGCCGAGACACCGCGTCGTCACCATGTTGGGGGGGGTCGCCGCGGCGAAGGGCACGCTCACCCTGGTGCGTGCCGTGCCGCTCGTGCGGCGAAAGATGCCGGACACCGTGTTCATGGTGGCAGGCCGGCCGCCTGCCGTTGGCGGAAGAACGCGGGCGAGGTCGCTCGCGCGGTCCCTTCTCCGGGTGGATTCGTATGACCGAAGGGTGATGGCCGAGGCCCAGGCGATCGGCGGCCACCTGCGCCTTGTCGGTGTCCGTTCTGACGTGGCCCGCCTCCTCGCCGCCACCGATGTGCTCGTCTTCCCGGCGGCCGTTCCACATTTCGGTCGTCCGCTGATCGAAGCGGGGGCAATGGCAAAGCCCGTGGTCGCGTCGCGGCTCGGTCCGTCGCTCGAGCTGGTCGACGACGGCGTCACGGGTCGACTGATCCCGCCCTCCGACCCCGAGGCCCTGTCCGAGGCAATCCTCGCTACTCTCGGAGATCCCGTCGGGGCCCGGCGGATGGGTGAGGCGGGTTATGCGCGGGCGCGCGAGAAGTTCGACGCGGTCATCAACGCCCGCAGGACGTTCGATGTCTATCGGGAAATTCTGCCGTGAGGCCGGACGGCGCAGCAGGGCCTCTGCCGACAGTGCGCGGCCAGGAGATCGTCTGCCTCTCCTCGCAGGACTGGAGCGACCTCTGGACCCGCAAGCAAAGATTCATGCGGCAGCTCGCACGCCAGGGGAACCGCGTGCTCTACGTCGAGACGCAGGCGAGCCTCGTCAGCCTGCCATTGTTGCGATCCGATCCCGCCCGCGCGTGGCGATGGCTGAAGGGCCCTCGCCCGGTCGAGCCAAATCTCCATGTCGCCACGCTGCCGCTCGTGTTGCCCTTCTTTCAGATGTCTCTCACGATCAATCGGCTGAACAGCGCCTTCCTGGCGCCGCTCCTGCGCCGTTGGCTGCGGGCACTCGGCTACCGCCAACCCATTCTCTGGACATACAGTCCTTCTTCCGAGAGCCTCGTCGGTCGGCTGGGCGAGCGATTCGCGATCTACGACTGCGTGGACGAGCCGGCAGAGTCCAGGGGGCTCGTGCGCCGGCGCGTCGTCCGGGAGCTCGAGCGGCGGCTGCTGGACAAAGTTGCCCTCGTGATCGTTACGCACGAAAACCTGTACCTTTCCAGGGTGGCGCCCGGCCGCCAGGTCCATCTGATTCCCAACGGCGTCGAGGTCGAACATTTCCGCGGGGCATCGCTAGCCGATACACCTCTTGCCCCGGAGATGCGGGCGATCCCGCGCCCGGTGATCGGGTTTCTCGGATCGCTCCAGTACTGGATCGATTTCGATCTGCTTCGATTCCTGGCTCTGGCCCGGCCGAACTGGTCGTTCGTGCTGATCGGTCCACGTGGGCGGTTGGCCCCGGTCGGGAAAATCGAGAAGCTTCCCAACGTGTATCTGCTCGGCCGCAAGCCCTACGAGCAGCTGCCGTCTTACCTAAAGGGCTTTGACGTGTGTCTCAACCCCTACCTGCGGGGCGAGCTTGCGCGCAACTGCAGTCCGCTCAAGCTGTACGAGTACCTCGCGAGCGGCAAGCCGGTCGTCTCGGTGGACATGCCAGAGGCCAGAAAGTTCGCCGATGTCATCGGCATTGGAGGGAACGACGAAGAGGTCCTCTTGAAGCTGGAGGAGGCGCTCGGGCTTGGGAACGACGAAGCGTTGGCGAACGTCCGACGGCGAGCCGTCGCATCACATTCGTGGCAGAGCCGGTTCCGCCGGCTCGAGGCGGTGCTCGCCCCGCGGCTGCAGGCGGGTTCGGATCGCTCCTGGTCTTCGAAAACTGAGTAGGGTGGAGGCGACGAGAGTGAATCGGAGGCGGCTGCGCATCGTGGTCAACGCCGTTGCCGTCACAGGTGGTGGCGGCCAGACCTATCTCGTGAACATCCTCGAGGCGCTTTGTGCCTCCGAGCCGCTCCACGAGTACATGGTGGTTCTGACACGTCGCCAGCGTGCTCTCGCCGATTTGCTGCCTGCGGCAGTCCATATCCGGGAATGCGCCGGCGCCCCGGGACCGGCCTGGCTTCGCATCGCCTGGGAGCAGGCGGTCCTTCCAGCGCTCCTGCGACGGTGGCGACCCGACCTCCTTTTCGCGGCGTTCAACACCGCCGTGCTTCGCTCTCCGGTCCCCGTCGTTCTCGGGGCACACAGTGTCAACGCATACTCGCGGCTACCCATCCGCTGGCCTCTGTACATGACGGTCCGTCATGCGGCGCTGCGCGGGCTCGGTTTTCTCTCGGGGCGCATCGCGGGCGCCGTGGTGTTCGTGTCCGAGACCTCGGCGAGGTTCATGGCCCCCCGCATGGGAGTTCCCGATTCCAAGATACGAGTCGTCCACTACGGCTGGCGACGCGAGGCCGACGCCGTCGGCCCCAGTCTTGCGAGCGTTCCGCCCCTTCCCCGGCACTACATCTTGACCGTCGGGGACCTCATGGAGCACAAGAACGTAGACCTCCTGCTCGAAGCGTTCGTGCGCCTCGTCGAAGACCACGGGTACTCCGGGGACCTCGTCGTCGTCGGTGGCACGCCGGGGGGCTCTTTGAGCTACGTCCGAGGGCTTCTTGCCAGGCGGGAGCAGCTGACTTGCCGGGACCGAGTGCATTTCGTCGGGAGCGTTCCGGGCGCGGCCATGCCCGAGGTCTATAGGACCGCAGAGGTGTTCGTGCTGCCTTCCCTCGAGGAGACGTTTGGCCTTCCGCTTGTCGAGGCGATGGGCGCGGGTGTCCCCGTGGTGGTTTCCGATTGGCGTTTGAACCCGGCGGGTGAAGAAGGCCGGACCAACGTCGGTCCGGAGATCTGCGGGGAGGCAGCGGAGTTCTTCGATCCGATGGACTTTCGATCACTCGTCCGGGCGATCGACCGGGTGATCGGAAACCCGGCCCGTCGCGACGAGATGGTCCAGGCGGGCCGTGCTCGTGCGCGGGTCTTTTCCTGGGATCGCGCGGCCCATTTGCTCCTGGGTATCTTCGACGACGTGGCCGCGGGTCGCTGAACCGTCAACTGGTCGCTGGCGCCTCCGCGGCGAGGACCTCGGCAGCATCGGAACCCTTCCCCTGGCACAGAACGAGTGCGGTAGCCAGGGGAAACCACCATCGCAGGTCGATGAAACTGGCGCTGTGCAGCTGGTCTACAGCCGCGAGGGCCACCGTCCCGGCCGCAAGCAGATCGGGTCGCCAGCGGGAGGCCCGAAGAACGAGGAGCGGTCCAGCCGCGACGAGCAGCGGGCCGAGTAGGCCGAACAGGGCCGCCGATGCGGCCCACCCGCACCACGGCGATTCCTCGAAAGAACCGGGCGTCGCGCCGGTCCGCACGCGAAACTGGCCGATGCCGATCCCGGTCACGGGGGCGGTCTCGAAGAGCAGGACCGTGTGGCGCAGATTGATCACCCGCGAGTGCAGCGAGTCGGGGTCGCGAACCGACACCGCCGGATCGATGGGCGTGTGCGAGAGCCTCTCCAATCGGCCGACCAGAGCCTGCCGGAGAGGCGTGGCTCCCGCCACGAGCACGACGACTGCCAGCGCGGCACCGAGACGATAGAGGCGAAGGCGAGCATCGCGGGAAGGGCTCCGCACTTGCAGTGCGGCGGCGCACAGGATGGCGAGCAGGTCCGCGTATGCTCCCCAGGAGAGGCTGATTGCCACCCCGAACACCGCGCACGAAAAAGCGGCGATCGGAAGAATCGGGCGCACGCCGCTTTGGCCGGAGACCGACGCCGCGAGGGCGAGCAGCGCGATCCACGCAAGGTACCCGCCCATGTAGCGCGGCTCGAGAAAGAACGAGGAAGGCCGGACGTAGTCGCCGTACCCCAAGATCATGAACGGAGAGCGTTGGAACGGGAGAAGGCGATCCCCGGCACCCGGCCATCCGCGGGCATGTCCAAAGGCCTGGTAGACCGCGAAGGCAGCGACCACGATCCCGGCGGCGAGGTTGAGTCGGATGAAGAGCCTCCGATGCCCTTCCGCCGGCGCCAGCGTTCCGGCGGCCAGGAAAAAGCCGCTGATGATCCACCAGTGGGCGAGCGATCGAGCGAAGTGGATGAGCGAGAAGGTTGGGTCGCGCGCCGGAATCAGCGCAAGGAGAGGGACCGCAATTGCTGCCCCGGCGAACAGAGCTCTCGCACGATCCTCCCTCAGGGACCGGGCGAGGGTGGGCAGGCTCAGGAGCAAGTACGCCGTGGCCAGGAGAATTGCCAGATCGACTCGCTCGCCCGCCAGCCGAAATGGAGCAAAGGCAAACAGCGGCACGGCGAGCCCCGTGGCCGCGAAGAGCCAGAACCTCAGAGGGGCATTTTGGCCGCGCGCGTCGCCAGCTTCGCCGACCGACGGATGGGACGGTGGCCTCGACATCGCTCGATTCATCGAGGGTAGCACGCCGCGCGGGTCGGATTCAGTCAGGATCGCGAAGCGCCGCCCCGGCGACGTCGACATCTTCGGGCTCTGCGACGCGCCGAGATTCCCGAGGAGAGGGCGATGTTCTTCTCCGGGCACACGACCTTAGAGGGCTTCTGAGGCTCCTGACCATAGGCGGCGGGCACGGTCAGAGCCATCAAAAGGGCCAGAAGGGCTATCAGGTGGCCGACCACCATCTCGGCCGAGAGGTTGATCTCGACGACGAACGGCTCGGGCTCCCGACCGACGCGGAGCTTGGTGGGCACGAATGCGAGCTGGCAGGAGTCGCGTTTCTTGCGCTGCGCCCCAACTGGTAGAGAGCCTTGTCGGGTTCGCCGACGAGCATGTAATCGAAAAAGAAATCGGCGCACCGAGAACCGATGCGCCGTGCGCGTTGACGTGCCGGTCCAGCGCCGGACGAGCGAACTACGACTTCGGGGTCGGCTTGGCTGCGGGAGCGGTCTCGGTCGTCGTCTTGGTGCTCTTCTTGTGCTTCTTGGTGGACTTCTTCACGCCGCCCTTGGTCGATGAGGTCTCGCTCTTCGTCTCCGTCGACTCCGTCTTCTTGGTCTCCGCCTTCGGAGCCGGCGTCGGCTTCGGGGCTGGGGTCGCGGACTGCTGAGCGAAGGCCGCAAGGGGAAGGGCCAGAGCCAACGCTGTGATCAGGGACTTCTTCATATCTCTCTCCTTTTCGCCGCAATGCCTCATGCATCGCGTCTACAGTTGCAAAGGCTACTCGCCCGTGCATGAACGCAACGTGAACGCGTTCACACCCGCAACTTGATGACCCGGTGAGTCTTCTCCTCTTCAGGGCTTCACCCCCGTGCAATCTTGCCGCGGTCGTCGATGATGAGGCACCGAGGGAACGGAGCCCAGATCACGTTTCCTGCCATCCGCCGGCTTGGAAGTGCACGCCGAGGTCGTTGCGAGGCGCCCCGCTCGTTCTTCAGCTAGTGCGAGCCTGGCGCGGGAACCTTTGCTAGACGACGCGCCGTCCCTGAATTAGCCGGATCAGAACGATGACGACGGCGATGACGAGAAGAACATGGATGTAGCCCGACAGGGTGTAGCCCGAGACCAGGCCCAGCAGCCAGAGCACCAACAGGATCACGAAAATCGTCCACAACATTGCGCCTCCTTGAGATCAGCATCCCCAATGCGTCGTGTATTTCGGCAGGGCCGCCCTAGTCTAGAGACGCCCCGTCAGGACTAGGACGAGGACGACGACCAGGACGAGGCCCAGCGTTCCGCTGGGCCGATATCCCCAGCTCCGACTGTGGGGCCAGGTAGGTAGGGACCCAAACAGGAGGAGGAGCAGGACGACCAAGAGGATGACACCCATGACACACTCTCCCTATTCGAATGGCGAGCAAATCGCGGTCGCTATCCCACGGATAGCAAGTGGCCGGCCTCCAAACGTCAATCGGGATTATCCGGGCCGACGCTGAGCCGCGTCCAATCGTTGTTTTCGCTGGAGTTGAGACCTCGGAGCGGTTGAAACGGAATCGTCCGAAGCAGAGCTGGGCCCGGATGCGCCCCCGCCGCCCGCGGACCTGTTTCGCTGCGCTTTCGATGTCGAGGCCTCACAGTGACCCGCAACGCCGTGCCGAGCGCATTCCCTGGCGGCGGGGCGGCCGCGACACCGAGATGATCGGTTCCACGTTTGGAATTGAGCGCAACCAACGATTGGACGACGCCCCTGTCGGTCGGACATGCTGGCATGGATCGTGCGACAGGAGAAATCTTGTGAGGCGAGTGGTGACGTGATGACGGTGAATGTGCATGTGTCGTCGGGCTTTCGCGGCTCGCCCAAGCTCGGCCTTCTCGCGCCGAACACGCCGGTTTCGCTCCTGCCGCGTGCGGAAACCTGGAGGTATGTCCGGTCTGCCGATGCCTTCGAGCTCGGCCTTTCCGAGACGGACGTCAAACAGCTCCGGCGCTCGGGCTTCTGGGAGCGCGACCTGGGGAATGGTCACTCGAATCGTTGAGGCATCGTGCCGTCGCACGGTGCCGATTGAGGGCTCGCCGCAACCATGGGAGATTTCCGAATGGCTACCTACACGCTTCCCGAGCTTCGATACGACTACAGCGCCCTCGAGCCCCATATCTCGGGCAAGATCATGGAGCTCCACCACGACAAGCACCACGCCGGCTACGTAAAGGGGGCAAACGCCGCTCTCGAGCGCCTCGCCGAGGCGCGCGACAAGGGCCACTTCGATGACATTGCCGCTCTCGAGAGGGCCCTCGCGTTCAATCTATCGGGCCACGTGCTCCACTCTTTGTTCTGGAGCAACATGGCGCCGAAGGCGGGCGGACGGCCGCACGGGGAACTGGCAGCCGCCGTCAAACAGGAATTCGGCAGCTTCGAGAAGCTCCAGAAGCAGATCAACGCCGTCGCGGCGAGCATCATGGGCTCGGGCTGGGCCGCGCTCGTATGGGAGCCGCTCGGCAAGAAGCTTCTCGTCACCCAGATCTACGACCACCAGTCGAACCTGGCGCAGGCCGGCACTCCGCTTCTCGTGCTCGACGCCTGGGAGCACGCGTTCTACCTGCAGTATCAGAACCGCAAGACCGAGTTCTTCGACGCGGTGTGGAACGTGTGGAACTGGGCGGATGTGGCCGAGCGCTTCCATGCGGCGTACCGGGTCAATGTGGTGGAGCTCGTCGGCGCGGGGACCAGGGTCGACTAGCGCGAGGCGCCTGCCCGTAGTCACCGATGCCCTTCGACGTTCTGTCTGCACTGACGCGCCTCGAGGATAACCTGAAGAAGAAGCTCTCGCAGCGGGCTCGACACCCGCGGCGACTGCTTTTGTTGCTCGTCCTCGCTCCGCTCTTGTCCCTGATCGTTTACGCCGCGGCGGCCCGCTGGCTTCTCTCGGGTTCTCGGCTCCGCGCGCTGATCAATACGGAGCCCGAGTCGCTGACTCTCGACTACGACCAGGCGACATCTCTCTGGCCCGGCCGAGTCACGATCAGGAATCTCCGGATCCGCGGCAGCGACCACAACGTCCAGTGGATCATCCGGTTGGCCGATGCGCGTGTCGAGTACTCGGTTCTCGCGCTCGCGAAGAGAACATTTCGGGCAGAGCGCCTCCGCGGAACCGGTCTGTCCTTCTTCCTTCGCAACAAGCTCGAGCCCGGGGAGGCGAAGAACGCGGACCTGTCCGTGCTCCCGCCGATTCCGGGCTTCGCCGACCCGCCGCTGCGCTCGCCGGAGGCGCAAGTGGCGGAGGCTCCCGGCAATCCCTGGCGAATCGAGGTCCGGAGGATTCGTATCGACCACTTCGACGACATTTGGATCGACGCCTACCACTACCGGGGAGCTGCGCGCCTCGACGGGGCATTCTTCCTGCGGCCAGGCCTCATGGTGTGGATCGGCCCCGCGCGAGTCACCTTCGAGAGTGGCGAAGTGCGCATCGGCCGGGCGCCGGTCGGCGTCTCCGTATCCGGGAGTGTCGACGGCACTTTCGAACCGTACGAGCCGCCGAGGGTGCACGGCAGCGAGGTCTGGCAGAAGACCTCGGGGAAAGTGAAGCTCGACGCCCGCTTCGACCGGCTCGAGTCGCTCGAGCACCTCGTCTCCTCCTCCGGTACGCGCCTCGAAGAGGGGGCGGGCAAGGCGACGATCCAGGCCGCCATCGAGCGGGGAATTGCGAAGGGCGAGGTCCGGCTCGCGGTTCACGACGGGTCGGTGCGCCTGAAGAAGCTCGCGCTCCAGGGCGACGCCGACCTGCGCCTGCTCATTCCCGAGTGGAATCTCATGACCGGCCCTCTCGAGATCTCAGGCAGCCGGGTCGCTCTCTCGGACGTCAGCGCCTCCGGCTCGGACGATTCGCGGCGCTGGTGGGGCCGCTTCGACATCCCTTCAGGGAAGATCGACTCGACCACGAACGCGCGCATCGAGGCCGAGACCCGCGATGCGCGGCCGCTGCTCGCGCTGCTGGCAGCCGACCTCCCGGCCTGGACTCGGGGCCTCGTGAACCTCGACGACTTTTCCGCGACTGGCACCGTCTCCCTCGGCCCCTCGCTCGCCCGCGTCCGACGCCTCGACGCCAGGGGCGGCAGCTTTCACATCCAGGGGCGCTACCTCCGCGACAAAGCGACCCGGGACGGCGCCTTCCTGATCGAGTCGGGCGTCTTGAGCGTCGGACTCGAGCTGCGGCCCGACGCCACGAAACTCCGACTCCTCGGCGCGAAGAAGTGGTACGAGGAACACCGGGACGCCTGGAGCGACGGCCCGAACTCGTCTCGGGATGACAGAAGGGCCGCCGGGCGTGTCGTCATCCCGAGCCCTTGACTTCGCTCAGGGCAGGCTCCGCGAGGGATCCACCGGCCCACGTCTTGCGTGAAGCCTTTCAGGCCCTTATCGGCCCCGGGCCGTAGCGCCCGACTCCGGGCGGCCGCTCGAGATCACTTCGAGCGCGAGTGGTCCGCTTTGGATTCCTCTTTGCCGATCGTTTCCAGCAGGCTCTTCATGTCGTCGGCGTGCTCCTCTTCCATCGCGAGGATGCCTTCGAGCATCCGGCGCGTCGTCGGATCGTCGGAGCCGAGAAAACGGATCATCTCCGTGTAGGACTCGATCGCGATGCGCTCGGCGACGAGGTCTTCCCGGATCATGTCGATGAGCGTGTCGCCCTCGACGTATTCCGAGTGGCTCCGCATCAGCAGGCCTTCGGGATTCAGGTTCGGCTCGCCATCGAGCTGGGTGATCCTGTGGGCGATCTCGTCGGCGTGGCCCTGCTCCTCGTTCGCATGCTGGAGGAACTCGTCGGCGACGGCCTTGGCGTGAATGCCGGCCGCCATGAAGTAATGGCGCCGGTAGCGCAGCACGCACACGATCTCGGTCGCGAGCGCCTCGTTCAGGATCCGTACCACGGTGTCGCGGTCGGGGCGGTACCCCTCGGTGACGGCGCCCTTCTCGATGTGCTTGCGCGCCCGCCTGCGCAGCTCCTTGACGTCCGTGAGAAACGGCTTCTTCCTGCTCGTCTTCGTTTTCGCTTTCATTGGTTTCGGCCTTTCGTGGCAGTAGGGTGTTTCCATTGCAAGCCCGATCATAGCCGGGGCGTGCGATCCGGCGTTCGGAGCCGTCACCGAACGCTTCGAGCCCTGACGGGAACGCCACGAGGCTTCGAGACGACGGCGTTCCCTTTCTCGACGCCGGTCTCGGACTCCACCCGTCTGCGAGGAGTGAGTCTGAGCTCGTGGAGGAAAGAAGCCAGTAGCGGCGAGGAGTCCTCCCGCCGGTAGATCACCCCGGATTCGGTGAACACTCCGCGATCTCCGATAGGACGGAAGACGACGCCCGGTATCGCCCTCTGCTTGATTGCAGGATCGACGAGCGCAACGGTCAAACCCGCGGCGACCATTCCCAGGACGGTCTGGGTCGAGGGAAGCCCCCCCTCCATCGTGATCGGCGGCCCGAATCCGGCCTGCCGGAAGATCGACAGCAACTGATCGTAGCGGCCCGGCGACAGGTGCCGGGGCCAGAGCGTGTAGGCTTCTCCGGACAGTTCC
>JBGPGG010000003.1:0-55699 GCA_041483715.1 Thermoanaerobaculia bacterium | reverse complement strand
GCCCTGGCACCCCGCGCAGCTGCGAGAGGAACCGATCGTCGTTCCTCCAGTCGGGCCGGACGCGCACGGTCAGCTCCAGGAAAAACCGGCGGCCGAGATCCTGCTCGAGCTCCTCGCGCGCGGCCTTTCCGATGTCCCGGATCATCGTCCCGCCCTTTCCGACGATGATGCCCTTCTGCCCCTCGCGCTCGACGACGATGGACGCCGTGACGACCGTGATGTCCTTGCCCTTCCCTTCGCGGACGGATTCGATGAGGACGGCGTGCGCGAACGGGAGCTCGTCGCGCGTGCGCTCGAGGAGCTTCTCTCGAATGACTTCCCCGATCCATTCCGTCTCCGGGGTCGCCGTCAGGAAATCCCCGGGGTAAGCCGCCTCGCCCTGGGGCAGGTGTGTCGCCAGGACGTCCAGGAGCCGCTCGACGCTCTCGCCGGTCCTGGCCGAGATCGGCACGATGTCCCGGAACGTCTGCGGCTCCGAGAGCTCGGCCAGAAGGGGCAACAGGCTGGACTTCTCCAGGAGATCGATCTTGTTGACCGCAAGAATCGCCGGCGTTCCAGCGCGCGCGACGAGCTCGCGGATGAAGGTCTCTCCCGGACCGCGCTCGTCGGCCGCATCAATGACGAACAGGATCGCATCGGCCGTCGAGAGCGCGTCGGTCGCCTCGCGGACCATGGCCGTGTTCATGCGGTACTGGGGACGGTGGATCCCGGGCGTGTCGACGAGCGCGATTTCGCAGTCGGGGCGGCGGACGACGCCGAGGATCCTGCGCCGCGTCGTCTGCGGCTTGTCCGAAACGATAGCGACCTTCTCCCCGACGAGCGCGTTGACGAGCGTGGACTTGCCCGCGTTGGGCCGCCCGACGACGGCAACCTCGCCGGCTCGCACTACGAGCCCTTCCCGACCGGAGCCGGCTCCGGCGCCGACACGGGCGAAGCCGGCTCGATCCGCACCCGGTGGACGCGCCGTCGGTCCGCCTCTTCGACGGTGAAACGCAGTCCCGACTCCTTGTGGATCTCCCCCGGCTTCGGGATGTGTCCGAGGCGGCTCGTCAGCAGCCCGCCCACGGTCGTGAACTCCTCTTCCTCGGGCCCGCGGCCGAAGAGGTCCCGCACGACGTCGATGTTCGCCTTGCCGGAGACGGAATAGGCGCTCTCGCCGGCCTTCGAGACCGGCTCGCGCTCGTCCTCGTGCTCGTCCGAGATCTCGCCCACGATCTCCTCGAGGAGGTCCTCGACGGTGACGAGGCCCGACACTCCGCCGTACTCGTCCACGACGATCGCCATCCAGAGGTGGCGCCGCTGGAACTCGCGCAGGAGCTCCGAGACCTTCTTCGTCTCCGGCACGAAGTTGGCCTCGCGCATGAGCTCCGCGATCGATCGGTTGGCGCCGGAGCGGATGGCCTGGAGGGCATCCTTGACGTGGACGACGCCGACCACCGTGTCGATGGATCCGCGCACGACCGGGATGCGCGAGTATTTCGACTCGACGAAGAGGTCGAAGAGCAGCGTGAGCGACGACGCCACGTCGATCCAGACGATGTCCGTGCGCGGCGTCATGACCTCCCGCACGCGCGTATCGCCGAAGTCGACGATCGACATCAGCAGCTTCTCCTCCTCTTTCTCGAGGATGCCCTCTTGGCGGCCGACGTCGATGTAGGCGCGCACCTCCTGCTCGGTCGCCTCGGCCGGCTTCTCCGGCCCCGGGGCGCGCCCCGCGAAGATGCGGCGGATCAGGAACGCGACCGGCAGCAGCAGCCAGGAGGCCGCCGTGATGACCGGCAGCAACCGCGCGACGATCCTCTCGGGATCGCGGTTGGCGTCGCGCCGCAGCAGCGCGATCTCCGTGAAGAGCCAGCCGACCACGAAGAAGATCCCGCCGAGAAGCCACGGCCTCGGAACTTCGTACACCTCGAGGGCCGACACCGTCGTCAGGAGTCCGGTCAGGAGCAGGGCCTGGACGACGACTTTCGTCGTGGTGCGGACGATCTCGACCTCCCCCGCGCCCGAGAGGATGCGCGCCCGCTCCGGGTGCTCCTCGAGCAGGCCCCGGACCTTGATCGGCGAGAGCCGGTCGAGCGCGAGCGCGAAGGTCTCGAAGAGCAGGAACACCGCGTAGCAGAAGCCGGCGGAAACGATCGAGATCATCGCGCCCGCCGGGCCGGCTTTGCCGGCACATCCGCGATGCCGAGGCGCCGCCGCACGCGGCGCTCGAGCGCCTCCATCCGCCCGTCGTCCGTCTCGTGGTCGTAGCCCATCAGGTGCAGGAACCCGTGCACGAGCAGCCGGTCCACCTCGCGCGCGGGCGGCTCGGACCGGCGCCGCGCCTCCCGTCCGGCGTAGGACACGGAAACGACGATGTCGCCGAGAAACCCCCGCGCGGCCGGCCCCGCCGGAAACGCCAGCACGTCCGTCGAGCGGTCCTTGCCGCGGTAGCGGCGGTTGAGCGAGCGCATGCGGCCGTCCGCGCAGAAGAGAACGGACACCTCCGCGGCGCGGGAGCGGGCGGCCTTTGCCGCGCGCGACAGGACGCTGCGCACCCTCGCCGCCGACGGGGCGCCGGAGACCCGCCCCTGGACGTCCACGCGCATCGTCACACTGCCCTCGGCCCGGCGGCCTCGGCGCCGGCTTCGGCTGTCCGCCGCCGCGTGCGCTCGCGGTTGAAGTCGAATCCCGGATAGTCGATACGGTGGTGGAACACCGTCGTGACCGTACGCTCGAGCGTGGCGACGATGATCGAGAGGTCCCGCATGGTCAGGTCGCAGTCATCGAACTGCCCGTCGCGCAGGCAGTCGTCCACGATCGCCTGGATCATCGCGCGGATCTTCGCCGGCGTGGGCTCGATGAGCGTCCGCGAGGCCGCCTCGACCGCGTCCGCGATCATGAGGATGCCGAGGATGCGCGTCGACGGCTTCGGCCCGGGATAGCGGTAATCGGTCTCCTGCACGGCCTCGGGCCCGCCGTCCGACCGGGTCACGGCCTTCTGGTAGAAGTACCGGATCAGCTTGGTACCGTGGTGCTCGCGGATCGCCGTGGCGATCGGCTCGGGCAGGCGCGCCTTGCGTGCCATCTCGACGCCTTCCTTGACGTGCGCCGCGATGATGAGCGCGCTCATCGAGGGCTCGAGCCGGTCGTGCCGGTTGAAGCCCTTCGACTGGTTTTCGATGAAGTAGTCGGGCATCTTCGTCTTGCCGATGTCGTGGTAGTAACCGGACACGCGCGCCAGCAGCGAGTCGGCGCCGATCGCCTCCGCGGCCGCCTCGGCGAGGTGCCCGAGCATCAGCGAGTGCTGGTAGGACCCGGGTGCCTCGAGCGCGAGCGTTCGCAGCAACGGCAGATTCTGGTTGGACAGCTCGAGCAGCCGGATGTCGGTGACCACCGAGAAGAGGTGCTCGAACACCGGCAGGAAAAGGGCCACGACCATCGAGACCGTCAGTCCGCCGGCGACGCCGGCCAGCGCGTCGTACAGGAAGTCCCAGCCCCAGGGCCCGGCGTTCAGGAAGTGGATCGCCACGATCGCCACGAGATTGCCAGCCGCCACGATCCCGCCCATCGAGAGCAGTACGCTGCGCGAGCGGACTCTCCCGAGGCCGTAGATGCCCGCGAGCGACCCGACGACCGCGAAGAGCGCAAAGGGAAACGAGAGCCCCATGAGCACGCCCGCGCCGATCGAGAACACGAGGGCCACGAGCAGGGCCGGACCCATCCCCGCCACGAGGCTGACGACGATAGGGCCCGCGGCAAACGGGATCGCGTAGTTCACGGCGCCCGAGGCGCCCTCGAGGCTCGGCGAGAGGGTCTGGGCGAGGGCGAAGGTCCCGCGGATGACGATCGCAAAGAGGATCCCGGTGGCCAGCACCGAGCCGAACACGACGCCCGTCGAGCGCTCGCGCTTGCGGCGGCGCTGGCGGCGCGCGTCCAGCCAGAAGGCGGCCGCGGCCAGGATCTGCAGGATCAGGACGCCCATGACCTTGACCCAGGACGACGGGTCGGAGGCGGAGGCGCGCACCGCCGCGATCCACTGGGCCGTCCGCGCGGTGATCTCGTCGCCCCGGCGCACGATCACCTTGCCGCGCGGGATCCGGGTGAACACGCTCTCGACCGACCGGGCGGCTCCGGCGCGCCGCTCGCTCGTCAGCGCCGCGTCGTAGGAGAGGTTCGGACGAAGGGTGGCCGCCAGGAACGCGGCGACCTCGGCCCTTTCCCGCGGCGTGAAGGGGCCCTCCGCCAGGCGCGCCGTGACGGCCGTGCGCGTCTCGTTGCCGTACTCGGTCGCCCCCGTGTCGCGCCGCTTCGCATCGCGGCCGGACGAGGTGTCGCGGGCGACGAGCCCGCGGCTGCGCGCCTCGGGTGGCAGGTCCCGGTGGTCCACGACGCCGCCCCGGTAGAGGTCGAGCCCGATCACCGCGAAACGGTCCTCGAGCTCCTTCGAGAACCCCTGCCGCGACAGCGCCGCGAGCGCTTCGTCGCCGATCGGCAGCCCGAAGGCGTCCGAGAGCTCCGGGATCACGCGGCCCTTCGGTCGGGTCCGCGCGGCCACCGCCCGGGCGCGCTCGAAGGAGTCGCGCAGCTCCTGCTCGAAGCGGGCGGGCGCCTGCCCGTCGGCGTCGTACACAGGCAGGACCTCGGCCGCGGTCTCGGCGCGGCGCCGCGCCGGCGCGTCCGGGTCGGGAACGATCAGGTCGCGCGGGGCAACGACGTCGCGCGTCGCGACCATGCCGGCCGCCGCCGGCGTGTCGTGAAACGAGAGCGTGGGCGAAAACGAAACCGTCGTTACGACGACGTACGCCGCGGCCCAGAGCAGGGGCCGCACGCGGAACGAGCCGGGCTCGCCAATCGGCTTCGGCGGGGACGGGGAACGCTGAAAATCGATCGTGTTGCGTCCCGTGGACGCGTCGGAGGGCACGGCAAGACCTCAGCGCGCGGGCGCCAGGGGGCCGGCGGGCCGCGGGGCCCCCCGGTCACCGGCGGCAGCGGCGGCGGCCGCTTCCCGCTCGCGGTCGAGCGCCTCGTACGCCGTGATGATCGACTGCACGAGCGCGTGGCGCACCACGTCGCGCTCGTTGAAGAGCACGAAGCGGATACCCTCGGTCCGGGACAGGACCTGCTGCGCCTCCCGCAGACCGGACGTCTTGCCCTGCGGCAGATCGATCTGCGTGATGTCGCCCGTGACGACCGCCTTGGAGCCGAAGCCGATGCGCGTCAGGAACATCTTCATCTGCTCGGACGTCGTGTTCTGGGCCTCGTCGAGGATGATGAACGCGTCGTTCAACGTCCGGCCGCGCATGAAGGCGATCGGGGCGACCTCGATGATGCCGCGCTCGAGCAGCTTCGCGGTCTTCTCGTAGCCGAGGATGTCGTACAGCGCGTCGTAGAGCGGCCGCAGATAGGGGTTGATCTTTTCGACGAGGTCCCCCGGCAGAAACCCGAGCTTCTCACCGGCCTCGACCGCGGGCCGGGCCAGAACGATCCGCTTGACCTTCTTTTCGAGCAGGGCGGCGGCGGCCATCGCCACGGCGAGGTAGGTCTTGCCCGTCCCGGCCGGACCGATCGCGAAGACGAGGTCGTGCCGTTCGATCGTCTGCGCGTATACCCGCTGCTTCAGGTTGCGCACCGTGACGACCGACTTGAGGCTCGGCCCGAAGGGGCTGTCGGTGAAGAACTCGACGAGCGAGGCGCCGGGCTCCTCGCGGACGACGCGTATGGCCGTGGCGACGTCGATTCCCCGAAGGGGGTAGCCGCCGGCCAGCAGGTCCGAAAGGCCCGTCAGCAGCCTCCGGGCCGTATCCTCCGCTTCGCCCTCCCCGACCACGGAGATCTCGCTTCCCCGGGACTGGAGGCGGACGTGGAACGCGGCCTCGATGGCTTGCAGGTTTTCGTCGGCGATTCCGAAGAGCGCGGTCAGCCCGTTCTCGGGCATGGTGACCGCGTGGCTAGGGTCAGAAATCGGTGCTTCTCCTTGAAGGGATAAACGGTACCACGGCGGTGGCGGGCGCCACGCCCAGGCGCCCCCGTCGCGATACTAAGTGTTTATTCAGCAAGGAATTAGGCTGATTCCGCCCCTGAGATCTACCGGCCCGCGGCAATGGACTTGGCGCAGTCCTCGAGGCCGTTCTCGACCGCGTCATGGACCGTCGAGCCCTTGGCCTTCTGGCGCAGCTCGCCGACCACGGCGCCGCTCTTGTTCTTGATCAGCAGCTCCAGGCCGACCCCGGGGTTGGCCCCCCAGCCTCCCCAGACCCGCGCGGCGCCGCTCGGCTCCCAGGCGTTGAAGACGTTGCCCTCGACCGTCATGTCCGCGGGGCCCTTCTCGACCACATCGAAGCCCTGCTTCCGGAGCCACTGCTCCATGTACTCCTTGCCGTAGGACGCGGCTTCCTTGGCTTCGCGCCCTTTTCCGTTGTTCACGAACTCCTTGACGAGGACCGTCTTGTAGGATTTTAAGCCGGCGTTCGGGAAGTACACCCAGTCGGTGTCCTTGCCCTTGACGAGCTTGTCGTAGTCCGGAAGGAACTTCTGCGGCTCATCCCTTTCCTTGGCGTCGTCGGAATCGACGAACTTCTTGTCCGCCGCCTGCGCCGCGGAGACGGCGAATAGAAAGAAGCCGGCCGACAGGACGAGGAGCAATCTGCGCGAGAGCTTAACCATCTTCGGTATCTCCTTGAGCGCCGATTGTAGCAGGACGGGCGGGCCGACGGGTCAGAGCCGCAGGCGCTCGCAGACGGCGTCGCCGGCGGCCGAGGTGGTCAGCGTGCCCCCCACATCCGCCGTCGCGGCGCCCTCCCGGACGCATGAGGCCACGGCGCCCTCGACGGCCGAGGCCTCGGCGGCGTGGCCGAGGTGATCGAGCAGGAGCGCCGCCGTGAGGATCGCGCCGAACGGGTTGGCCTTCCCGGTGCCCGCGTATTTGGGCGCCGAACCGTGCACCGGCTCGAACATCGATACCCGGCCCGGATGCAGGTTGCCCGAAGCGGCCATCCCGAGGCCGCCCTGCAGGGCCGCGCCGAGGTCCGTCGCGATGTCGCCGAACATGTTGTTCGTCACGATCACCTCGAACTGCCGCGGGTCCTTGATCAACTGCATGCAGAGCGCGTCGATGTAGAGGTGCGAGGCCTCGATCCCCGGGTGCTCGCGGGCGACCTCGAAAAACGTCCGCTGCCAGAGGTCTCCGACGAAGCGCATCGCGTTCGACTTGTCGGACATGACGACGCGCTTGCGGCCGTGGCCCTTCGCGTACTCGAACGCGTAGCGGATGATCCGCTCGACGCCCTTGCGCGTCGAGACGTCCTCCTGCACGGCGACCTCGTCCGGCGTTCCCTTCTTCAGGTGCCCGCCGGCGCCCACGTAGGAGCCCTCGGTGTTCTCGCGAAAGACCACGAAATCGATGTCGCTCGCCGCGAAGCCCTTCAGGGGGCAGAGCCGGTCGTCCAGGCAGCGCACGGGCCGGTAGTTGACGTAGAGGTCGAGCTGGAACCGCGCCCCGAGCAGGATGTCGGCCGCGTGCTTCATGTCGGGGACGCGCGGGTCGCCGAAGGCCCCCATGAAGACCGCGTCGTAGTTACGCGACAGATCGTCGAACCCCCCGGGCGGGATCGTCTCCCCGGTCTTCAGGTAGTGGTCGGCGCCCCAGGGAAAGAACACTGGCTCGAAGGCGATCGACTGCTGGCGGCAGACCCGGTCCAGCACTTTGACGGCCTCCGCCGTGACGTCGACGCCGATTCCGTCTCCGGGAACGACCGCGATTTTCATGCGGCGGGGACGATAGCACGCGGCTGCAGACCGAAAATAGGGACGCGGGCCTGGGCGGAGGAGGCGTTAGAATTTGGCGCAGTGACCTTTGCCGAGACCGTCCAGGAGGTCATTCGCGAGACCTCGACCCTGCCGGAACGGCTGACGCCCAGCCGCCTCTGCGAGAAGGTCGCGCGCGAAGCCGAGCGCTACCTCGATCGCGTCCAATTCTCGACCGAGCGGTACATGCGCCACCCGATCCTGCTCTGGGACGACTGGGAGGTCATGCTCATCGCCTGGTCGAGCGGGCAGATCACGCCGATCCACGATCACCGCGGCGTGATGGGCGGCATGGCGATTCTCTCAGGCTCGCTCGCCGAGGAGCGCTTCGCGACGCCCCGGGACCGGCCCGAGCTCATCGACAACCGCTCGCGACCCGAGGGAGACCTCTCCGACATCGGCCCCACCGGGCTCCACCGCCTCACTCCTACGAGCGCGCGCGCGATCTCGATCCACATCTACCGGCCGCCGCTGCGCACGATGGGCATCTGGGACGCGAGCGGGATGCAGGCGATCATGCCCTCCCATTTCGACGTGGGAGAGGAAGTGCTGGCGCGGTCGGTGGCGGTGCCGACCGCGTAAGACCCTACTTCTGGAAAAAGAGGAAGAGGTTCACGGCCGAGGGGCCGAGCGAGAAGAAGTCCCCGGAGCGCAGCGGTCGCGCGCAGTCCTCCTCGGACACGCCCCCGAGGTCGTCGGGCGCGGGGATCGCGTCGCCGTTCAAATAGGTGCCGCAGGTCGAGCGCATGTCCACGAGCCGGTAGGTCGCCCCGTCGCCGGCCAGGTTCCGGATGACCTTGGCGTGGAGGCGGGAGACCTCGGTGTTCAAGAACGCGTCGGGCGACGACACGCGGAATCCCGTCACCGGCATGCCGACGCCGATGTACTCGGGCACTTCGCGCCCGATGAGCAGCTCGTCGAAGTCGAGCTTCACGAGCCCGGCGTTGTAGGGGCCGAGCCCGAGCAGGAAATGGCCGGACGGCAGACGCAGCAGCGTCTTCTCGAGCCGGCTCGACATCCCGACCATTCCGTTGTCCACGAACGTGGTCAGGTCCCGCTGGCGCGACTCGAGGGCCTCGCGGCAGATCGCGGAGTAGATGTCGTCCATGGCCGCTATTTTAGCGCGCCTTCCTAGTTGACGGGCTCGTCCGCCGCGGACATGACCTCCTCCGGGGACGGTTCGCGCTCGATCGTCCAGCGCTCGAAGACCCTGTCGGGCAGCTCGGTCAGGAACCGGGACGGCTCGAGGATCACGTCCACGCCGTACCGGTCGCGCGCGAGCATCGGGTAGATCAGGGCGAGCTCGTTCTTAGCCCGGGTGACGGCCACGTAGAAAAGCCGCCGCTCCTCCTCGAGCCCCTCCTCCGTCGCGACCGACCGGTAGTTCGGGAAGCGCCCCTCGGACAGTCCCATCACGATGACCCGGCTCCACTCGAGCCCCTTGGCCTGATGGATCGACGACAGGACGACGCGGTCGTCGTCCGGCTCCCCTGCCACGACGTCCTCGCCCGAAAGCTCGTTGAAGAGCGTGATCTCTTCGAGAAAGACCGGCAGCGAGTCGTAGGTCTGGGCGAACTGGGCGAACTGCTCGAGGTCGTCCAGGCGCGCGTCCCCGTTGGGGAACTTTGCGCGCGCGTAGTCCCGGTACACGTCCTCGACGACCGAGCGGATCACCTCGGAGGGCGTCGAGCGCAGGGACGGCCCGTCGAGACGGTTGAGGAGCGCGCGGAACGGTTTCAGCGCCGCCTCGCCCCCGCGGCCGAGGGCGGCGCTCTTGCCCTCGAGGGCGCGGAAGGCCGCCAGCGGATCCGGACGCGAGCCGATCGCCTCCCACACCGCGGAGGCCGAGCGCTCCCCGACGCGCGGAAAAATCTTGAGCGCCCGCTTCCAGGAGAGCTCGTCTTTCGGGTTCACGAGGATGCGCAGGAACGCGAGGACGTCCTTGACGTGGCGCTGCTCGAAGAACCGCGTGCCCGAGCGGATCTCGTAGGGGATCCCCCGGCGCGTGAGCTCGATCTGGAGCTCGAGCGCCTGGTAGTGGGCGCGATAGAGGATGGCGAGCTCATGGAGCTTTTCTCCCTCGTCGTGCCACTCGAGGAGCCGCTGTGCCGCAAAGCGCGCCTGGTCGGGAATGTCCGGCAGCGCCACGACGGCGGGCAGCCCGCCCCCCTCGCGCGCGGCCTGCAGCTCCTTGGGGAACTGGCGTGCATTGTGCGCGATCGAGGCGTTGGCGAGCGCGAGGATCTCGGGCGTCGAGCGGTAGTTGCGCGTCAGGCGGAACGTCTTCGCCTCGGGGTAACGCTTCGGGAACCCCAGGATGTTCTCGAACGAGGCGCCGCGGAAGGAGTAAATCGCCTGCGCGTCGTCGCCGACGACCGTGACGTTCTTCTTGACCTTCGCCATCGCGTCGACGATGTCGCCCTGGAGCCGGTTGGTGTCCTGGTACTCGTCCACGAGGATATGGTCGTAGGAAGCTGCCATCTGCGCCGCGGCCTCGGGGCTCTCGTCGAGCAACCGCTTCCACATCAGGAGGAGGTCGTCGTAGTCGCACGCGTTGCAGAGCCGTTTCCGTTCGCGGTAGCGCTGGAAGACCGAAACGATCTCCGCCTCGATCTCGGAAAAGTGCGGCGCATGCTCGGCGAGGACCTCCGTGAACGGGCGGCCCGTGTTGATCGTGTACGAGTAGAGATCGAGCAGCACGTCGCCCTTGGGGAAGCGCCGCTCGAGCGTCGGGATCTTCCGATCCGACGTCGCGGCTTCGAGCATCTCGCGGGCGTCCTCGGGGTCGAGGATCGTGAAGTTCGCCCCGAGGCCGAGGCGGCTTCCGAAGCGGCGCAACAACCGGTTGCCGACCGAGTGGAACGTTCCTCCCATCAGCCGCCGCATGTCTACGGCCAGCAGGGACTCGACGCGCCGCAGCATCTCGCGCGCGGCCCGGTTCGTGAACGTCAGCAGGAGGATCCGGGAGGGGTCGTGCCCGGACTCGATGAGGCGCGAGACGCGGTAGACGAGCGTCCGCGTCTTGCCCGACCCCGCCCCCGCGATGACCAGGATGGGGCCTGCGCCCTCGAGCACGACCTCCCGCTGCTCGTCGTTCAACTCCCGGTCGTAGTCCACCCGGTAGGACTTCAGCCGCGCTGGCGTCTTGAGGACGTACTTGCGCTCCACGGGCCGAGTTTAGCCCGTCCGCCAGGGAGTAATCTTTCCCGCCAGGCGCTCGTTTACACAGAGGAACAGGAGGTATCCGATGAGCATCCAGAAAATCCGCCGCTCCATCTTGATTGCAGCCGGGGTCGGCGTCCTGGCCTTCACGGGACTCTTCGCCGGAAGGCTCCTCGGCCGCCAGATGGGCCCCGGCTTCCTGCACGGCCCCCGCGCCGCGCACATGTTCGAGCGCATCTCCCGCGACCTCGACCTGACCGAGGCGGAGCAGGCCCGGGTCCGCGCTATCCTCAAGTCGCACGCGGACGAAATCCTGGTCCAGGTGCGGGCGGGCATGGACGCGCGGCGCGCCCTGCACGAGGCCGTCATGACGCAGCCGACGGACGACGCGGCGATCCGCGCCCTCGCGCAGCAGATGGGCGCGGTGCACGGAGACGGGGCCCTGCTCTTCGCGAAGATCCGGTCGGAAGTCTGGCCGATCCTCTCGACCGAGCAGCAGCAGAAATTCGCGGAGTTCCACACCAGGATGGGACGGCATGGCGACAAAGAGCTCGATTCCCTCGGCGCCTTCCTGCGGGGCGAGAGCTGAGGGCGCTTTCGATTTCCGCCGTTGCTGCTCCGGGAGCGCCCGGCGACGAGGACCTCCTCGTCGCGCGGGCGCGCCGCGGCGACCAGGATGCCGTCGCCGCCCTCGTGCGCCTGGCCGCGCCCATCGCGATCCGCGCCGCGCGGCGCATCACGGCAGACACCAGCCTCGCCGAGGATGCCGCGCAGGAGGCCTTCCTGAAGGCCTTCCGCGCGCTCGACCGCTACCGGCCGCAATCGAACTTCCGCTCGTGGGTGCGCACGATCGCGATCCGGTGCGCCATCGACCTGGTGCGCCGGCGCCGCCCCGAGTCGCCCTTGCCCGAAGCGCAGCCCGCGCCGGGCAACGAGGAGGCGCGCCAGGAAGACACCGATCTGCTGCGCGCCGCGCTGGCGGCGCTCTCACCGCTCGACCGCGAAATCATGATCGCGCGCGAGATTGAGGGAGTCTCCGACCGGGAGATCGCGCAGGGCTTCGAGATCAGCGTCACGGCCGTGCGGGTCCGGATGCACCGGGCCCGTCGGAAGATTCGCGCCCGATTCGAGAAGGAGAGACCATGAGCCGCAAGGAATGCCTCGCCCGCCGCGCCGACGAGGGCCACCTCTTCGTCTGCCCCGCTTGCCGCGCCGACGCGCGCATCGCCGCGGCGTGGAGAAGCCTTCCCCTTCGCGAGGCGCCGGCGGCGGCGGACAATCGATTCGTCGCGGCCGTCCTCGGGAACCTGGGGCGCGACGACGCACGGCGCTCGCGGAGCCGCTTCTGGCTGGCGGCCGCCGCCGCGGCACTCTTCTTCTTCTTCACCGGCCTCGCGCTCGAGAGCGCCAGCAAGCCGGCCGCAACGGCCGAGGAGTCGTACGCCACGCTCGCTACACCGAATGCGCTGGAGGGGTTGATACCCCAGTAACGGGCGAAGCAAAGCCGTCGCCCGTCATCCTGAGGCGCGCAGTGCCGAAGGATCCCTTTCAAGTCACCGCAGTGACTCGCAAGGCACGACATGGATAGACTCACCCCGTGCCCCTCCGCCTCACCACCGCCGGCGAATCGCACGGCCCGCGCCTGACGGCGATCCTGGAAGGGATGCCGGCCGGGCTTCGGATCGACCCGGACTTCGTCGGCCGCGAACTCGCCCGGCGGCAGCACGGCTACGGGCGGGGCGGGCGGATGAAGATCGAGAAGGACGTGGCGCTCTTCGAAGGCGGCGTCCGAGGCGGCGTGACGCTCGGCTCGCCCATCGCGATCGGGATCCTGAACCGCGACCACGCCAACTGGGCCGACGTCATGGGCCCGCTGACGATCGACCCGGAGGCCGCGGCGGCAAAGCGCCTGATGCGTCCCCGTCCGGGGCACGCGGACCTCGCCGGCGGCATGAAGTACGGGGCGAGCGATCTGCGCGACGTCCTCGAACGCGCCTCGGCGCGCGAGTCGGCGGCCCGGGTGGCCGCGGGCGCGGTGTGCAAGCTGCTCCTCCGGGAGTGCGGCATCGCCCTGCGCAGCGGCGTGCTGTCGCTCGGCGCCGTCGCCGACACGCGATCGCCGCGCTCCTTCGTTTCGCTCGCAAAGGTCCGCGAAGACTCTCCGCTTCGGGCGATCGACGCCGCACTCGAGCAGAAGATGGTCGAAGCCGTCGACGAGGCAAAGAAGGCGGGCGAGACGCTCGGCGGATCGATCCTCCTCGGCGCGCGCGGCGTGCCGGCGGGGCTCGGCACGTACGCGTCCTGGGACCGCAAGCTCGACGGCCGCATCGGCCAGGCCCTCCTCTCGGTTCCCGCCGTCAAGGCCGTCGAGTTCGGCTCGGCGATCGAGGCCTCTTGCGGCCCCGGCTCGGCGGCGCATGACGAGATCGAGAAGGGCGAAGACGGCGCGCTGCGCCGCCGCACGAACCGGGCCGGCGGCCTCGAGGCGGGCGTGACAAACGGCGAGGACATCCTCGCCGTCGTCTACATGAAACCCCTCTCCACGCTCGCCCGCGGGCTCGACTCGGTCGACCTCGACACGGGCGAACCCGCGCGCTCCGCCTACGAGAGGAGCGACGTGACCGCCGTGCCGGCCTGCGGTGTCATCGCGGAAGCCATGCTCGCCTTCGTCCTCAGCGACGCGCTGCTCGACCTGACGGGCGGCGACCGCCTCGCGGACGTCCTCGCCCGCCTCGCCGCGCATCGCGAGCGCGTCCGCCGCTACCCTCGCTAGGATCGAATCTGTCCCGTCTCCCGCGCCATGCTGGGGCATGACCTCGGCGGCGCTCCCGTCCTCCAATGCCATATGGCATAATTCGACTTGTCATATGGCAGGAGGCCCCTTGGGAGATATTTCCGACATCGTCCACGCGCTCGGAGGTTCGGGTCTCGTCCCAGCGAGGACCTTCGAGCAGCTGCGCGAAGCGCTGCGCGCGGGCCTCCCCTACGCCTCGCTCTCGGCGGTCGCCTCCGGATTCGAGATCGAGGGCCCGACCGTCGCATCCATCCTGGGAATCCCTGCGCGCACGCTCGCCCGCCGCAAGAAAGAGCGCCGGCTCTCGCCGGAGGAGTCGGACCGGCTCTTCCGCCTCGGCCGCCTCGCGGCGCTCGCGGAGGACGTCCTCGGCACGCGGGCGAAAGCTTCGGCGTGGCTGCACGCCGGCAACCGCTCCCTCGGGGGCGCGACACCCCTGTCGCAGCTCGATACCGACCTCGGCGCGGAGCAGGTCGAGTCCGCCCTCCTGCGCCTCGCCCACGGCGTCGTCGGATAGCGGATCGTGAAGGTCTGGCGCCTCTGCAAGCGCAGGCACGCTGCGCTCGACGGCGAAGGCGCCAGGCTCGCCGGGGGCCGCTGGAACAGCCGGGGCACTACGGCCATCTACGCTTCGGACAGCCTGTCGCTGGCAGTCCTCGAGCTGCTCGTGCACTGCGATCCAGCGCTGCTGCCCGACGACCTCGTCGCGATCGCGATCGAGATCCCCGACGGGCTGGCCCTGCGTCGCATCGAGATCGCGGAGCTTCCGCGATCCTGGAGGCGCCATCCGGCCCCCGAATCGCTCGCGCGGATCGGAGACCTATGGGCAAAGGACGTGGCCTCGGCGGTCCTATCAGTCCCCTCCGCGGTGGTTCCCGGCGAACGGAACGTCCTGTTCAATCCCCGACACCCAGATTTCGTCACGATTCGCGCCGGGCGTCCCGAGAGGTTCGCGCTCGATGCGAGGCTGGCCGGCCGCCGCTGAGACGTCCGAATCGGCGTTGCGGCGGCCTACTGCCGGCCGATCTGGATCCGGCTGTATTCCGCGAGCGCGCGGCGCACGATGCGGCGCAGGTTGCGGACCCGCTTCTCGGCACGCGCTCGCTCGCCTTCGCGCGCCCGGGCCTCGCGTCGCCAGACCACCTCGCGCATGAGCAGATCCACCGAGCGCTTCCAGCGCGCGTAGGCGACGGCAACGTCGAACGTCTCGGTCACTGCTGGATCGAGCATAACGCCAGCCGTCGGAATGGGCATGAGACAATCGCATCACGGCCAGAGACGCCCTTCCCCCCGACGCGCGAGCGGAGAGCCCCGGCGCTCCCGAGGCCGATCCGTTTCAGCTCGAGCTGCCCATCGACCTGCCCGATCCTCCTCCACCCCCCGCCCCGCCGCCGACGATTCCGTTGGCCTGGCGGTACGCCTTTCTCGGCGCCCTGCTCGGCGTCGGAGCACCGGCCGGAGCTCTCGCGCTCCGGCTTCTCGGAGGGGTTGCAGACCCCCTCGCAGAGCTTCGCACGAACGTATTCTTCTACCAGTACGAGCTGCTGGGATCCTGTCTCGTGTTCGGGTCGGCGGGATTTCTGGTCGGAAGGCGCGCGGACCTTCTCCGGCGGGGCCGCGACCGCTACCGCGACCTCTCCGAGCGGGACTCGCTGACGGGCCTCGCCAACGCGCGGACCTTCCTCGGACGCTACCGCCGTGCCGTCGAGCACGCAGCCCGTTTTCGAGAGCCAATCTCCCTGCTCGTGATCGACGTCGATCGGCTCAAGTCGATCAACGACACCTTCGGGCACGCCTTCGGGAGTGCCGCTCTCCTGCATGTCGCCAGAGTGCTGGCCGAATGCAAGCGGGACGACGACATGGCCGCGCGCTGGGGCGGCGACGAGTTTGCGCTGCTGATGCCGGGGGCCGACGCGGCGGCCGCCCAGCGCCAGGCGGAGGCGATCCTCGAGAGGCTGCGCCGGGAGCCGCTGTCGCACGGGGCGGACCGGCGGTCGGTCTCGGTCACGATCGGCGTCGCGACGGGCGCCGGGGCGATCGACGAGAACCTCTTCGAGAGCGCCGACCGCGCCCTCTACGAAGGCAAGCGCGCCGGGCGAGACCGCTCGAGCCAGGGCCGGTAGCGCTACCGGCCGGTCCCCGGCAGCGGCTCGAGCGGCGCCGGGGCGGACGTCGCCAACATCTTTTCCAGCGAAACATCGTGGCCGGCCAGGCGCAGATCGAGCATCGCGAACCGCGGATCGGTCGGCGAAAGCCCGTCCGGGCCGGGTCTCCAGAACTCGTAGTGCAGCCCCGGCGACATCGTCCAGCCGCTCGATCCGACCGTGCCGAGCCTGGAGCCGCGGCGCACGCGCTCGCCGCGGCGCACGTCGACCTTCGCCAGGTGACCGAAGGCCGTCGCGCCGGCGGGACCGTGCCAGAGCACGACGAGGTTGCCGAACCTCCAGAGTCGCGAATTCATGGAGGCCGGGACCCGGCCCGCGAAGACGACCGTGCCGGCCGCCGGGGCGACGACGGGAGCGCCCGCGGGCGCTGCGAGATCCATCCCGGCGAAAAACTCCTCGCTCCCGGTCCAGGGCGAAACCCGCGGACCGAAGCGCACGGCCGGCTCCACGAGATCGGATGCGAGCGGCAGAATGGATGGCGTCGCCGCGGCGAGCGCCGGATCGGCCGCCTCCCGCCCGGCGACGAGCCCGAGGCCCCGTTCGAGACCGGACAGGTACCGCGCGAGCCCCGGGACCAGCAGCTCGGGATCGCTCGTCGCGAGCACGCCCGCCTCGGGGTTCAGGCTGTGCGGCCAGAGCGCCGGCGCCACCCGGTAGAGGAAGGCCGCGCGGCTGACGAGGTCTCCCGCGTCGAGCGCCCTCTCCCGCATCCCGGCGGCACGGGCCTCGAGGTCGCGGCGGTCCTTCTGCACGGCGGCCGTGGTCTGAGCGATCGAGGCCGATTGCCGCGCGCGGACGGCCCGGGAAAGAACCGCGGGCACGGTGATCCACAGGGACACTGCCATGACGGAAACGAGGCCGGCCGCCGCGATCGCCGCCCTCTCACCCCTTTCGCCGAGCACGACACTCCGCACGGCTGCGCGGCGGGACGCGGGATGGAACTGGAATTCCACGTCAGCCTCCCGGCGGGAACACGGCGACGACGCCAAGCTCGCGGCGGTCGCCCGAGACCCCGAGACGCCGAGGCACGAACGCGCGGGACAGCGTGAACCGGAAGACCCGGGGACCCGCCGGGCCCGCGAAGAGCCGGAGGGGGGCGGCCTCTCCGGGCTCGAGCGCGCGAGTGAAGACCGTCCGGCCGTCGGCCTCCGCGGTCAACTCGACCTTGCTGCCCTCGGGCGTGAAGTGAGCGAGCAAGATCCGCCCCGTCTGCCCGGGCTCGAGGCGGATCGCGAAGCGCCGCCGGGTCCAGAAGAAAGGGCCGCCCTGCCCGATTTCCCGCTCGTGAAATCCGATCTGGGCGCGGTAGCGGAAAGCCTCGTCGGGCCCGAGCGTGCCGAGCGCCGACCAGAACGCCGCCGCCGCGTAAGCCGCCACGAGGAGCGCCCGGGCCCGTCCCGACCACCGCGAGCGGTCCGCGATCTGCGGCCGCGCAGTGACGGCCGCGAGGAGAAAGAAAAGAAATGCGGCGTCCGGTGCGAACCAGTGGGACCCGGTCAAGAGTACGGCGAGAAACGCGATCACCGCCGCCCCGCCACCAGCGCGCAGGGCCGGCGCCCCGGGGTCGCGCAGGGCGGCCCAGCCCTCGCGCGCGAGCACGAACGCGAAGGCCGCCGTCAGAAACAGGCCGATCGCCCCCGTCTCGGCGAGCGCCTGCAGGTACGCATTGCCCGGGTTATCGCGAAGGCCGAGCGAACGGCCCTCTTCGGCGAGCAGGTTCGGAAGCTGCCAGAAAAAAGCACCGAGGCCCGCTCCCTCGATGGGGTGACGCTCGAAGAGCCGCACGGCGCTCGCCCAGAGCACCGGCCGGGCCGACGCGCGGTATTCGACGGGGAGCTTGCCGTCGAAGATCTCGGCCAGACGCGCGCCCGCGCTTCCCCGAGAATCGGAGAGACGCAGGAGCGCGATGCCGAGGACGAGGCCCGTGCCGAACATGAGAGCGGCTGCGCGGCCGCGCGCCCGGAGGCCGCGCGCGAGGAGAAGCGCGAAGATCCCCATGCCGGCGAGCGCGACGCCGCTGCGGGAGCCCGACAGGACGAGCCCGGCCGCCATCAGCGCGAGGCAGAGGGCGGCGAAGACGCGCCGGCGCCCTTCGGCGACCACCGCCAGGTCCGCGGCGACCACGGCGCCGAGGCCGCACAGGATCCCGAGCGCGTTGGGATCCATCGCCCCGCCCGACAACCGGCCGAGGGCCTTCCAGTACCCGCTCATCTCGCCGGGACCCACCCCCCATCGCTCGGCGACCGCCGCGGCCGCGGAGACGGCGACGCCGGCGAGGGCCGCGAGGAGGGTCCGCTCGCGCTGTGCGGGGCCGGCCCGGCGCAGCAGGAAGAAAAATGCGGCTCCCGCGGCGAGAACGGCGTAGGAGAGGACGCTTCCCCGGATTGCGGCGGCGTCGGGCAGGCCCTCCACGTTGACCGCGCGCAGGGCGAGCCCGCACAGAAGGGCCCACAAAGTGCGCGCCTGCACGACGGCGAGCGCGGCGGCGAGCGACCAGACGGTCAGCAAGGCGCGCAGCGTCCGGTCGGCCCGCGAGGGGTCCGGCACGCCTTCGAAGTCGTAGAGAAAACGGAACGTCCACCCCGCCGCCAGCCCCGAGAACAGAAGCACGGGCCAGGCGATGGCGTCCACGCCGCCGAAGAGGCGGTCCCCGAGGCCCGCCAGCGGAAAGAGAAATCCGAAGACGACGAGCCCCCGCTCCCGCTTCCATGCGCTGAGCAGAGCGAGGGCAAGGGCGACGACGAGGATGGGAAGCCGGGAGCGCGAGGCCGGAGGGAAGCCGATCGCGAAGACACCGAGGAAGCCCGCGACCGACGCGATCGAGAGCAGCAGCCGCGCGCTCCCGCCGGGACGCCGCGCCGGAAGGTCGTTCACGCCGCCGACCGCGCACGCCGCGTCATCCGCGGTGGTACTCCTGGAGCGGGGCCACGCCGGTCGCCTCTTCCTGCCGCGAGCGGATCCCCTCGACCGCCGCCGTCGCCGCGGACAGCGTCGTGAGGCACGGGATGGAGAGGCGCAGGGCGGCGGCCCGGATCGCCGCCTCGTCGAACCGCGAGGCGCTCCCGAGCGGCGTGTTCACGACCATCTGGATCTCGCCGGCCTCCATGCGATCGACCGCGTTGGGGCTGCCTTCGTTGACCTTGTAGACATGCTCGGCCTCGACGCCGGCCTCCCGCAGAGCCTCCCGCGTGCCCTCGGTCGCGCACAGCGCGAACCCGAGGTCCTGGAGCTCCCTCCCGATCGGGATGACCGCCGCCTTGTCGTACGGATTGACCGTCAGAAACGCCCGGCCCGAAAGCGGCAGCCGGGTGCCCGAGGCCTCGCAGGCCTTGGCGAAGGCGTCGCCGAATCGGGGCGAGATGCCCATGACCTCCCCCGTCGACTTCATCTCGGGCCCGAGGAGCACGTCCTCGCCCGGGAACTTGCGGAACGGGAAGACCGGGGCCTTGATGAAGAAGTCGACCGGATCGCGCTCGGGCACGAGGCCGAGCGAGGCGAGCGAACGGCCCGCCGCGAGCAGCGCCGCCGCGCGCGCCATCGGCACGCCGATCGCCTTCGACACGAAGGGCACGGTGCGCGAGGCGCGGGGGTTGACCTCGAGCACGTAGAGCTTGCCGTGCTGGATCGCGAACTGGATGTTGACGAGGCCCCGCACCGAAAGCCCGACGGCGAGGCGGCGTGTGGCGTCGCGGATTTCCGAGAGCAGCGCGGGGGGAATCTTCCAGGGCGGCAGGACCGAGAACGAATCGCCCGAGTGGATCCCTGCCTCCTCGATGTGCTGCTGGATGCCGCCGATCCAGGTGTCGTTGCCGTCGCAGAGCGCGTCCACGTCGAGCTCCACGGCGTCGTCGAGGAAGCGGTCGAGCAGGACCGGATGCTCGCCGGAGCTCGCGACCGCCGCTTCGACGTAGCTCGCGAGCCGCGTCTCGTCGAAAACGACCGCCATGGCGCGGCCGCCGAGGACATAGGACGGCCGCACGACGAGCGGGTAGCCGATGCGCCGCGCCGCCTCGAGCGCATCGGCGACATTGCGGGCCTCGGCGTGCGGCGGTGCCGCGAGCCCGAGCTCGCCGAGGAGCTTGCCGAACCGGCCCCGGTCCTCGGCGACGTCGATCGATTCGGGCGAGGTCCCCCAGATCGGGTAGCCCGCCGCCTCGAGTGCGCGCGCGAGCTTCAACGGCGTCTGGCCGCCGAACTGCACGAGCACGCCGTCGGGCCGCTCGTTGTCGAGAGCCGCGGACACGTCCTCGAAGGTCAGGGGCTCGAAGTAGAGCCGGTCGGACGTGTCGTAGTCCGTCGAGACCGTCTCCGGGTTGCAGTTGATCATGATGGTCTCGAAGCCCGCCTCCGCGAGCGCGTAGCAGGCGTGGACGCAGCAGTAGTCGAACTCGATCCCCTGCCCGATGCGGTTCGGCCCCCCGCCGAGGATGACGACCTTGGGCTTGCCGGTGCGCAGCGACTCATTCTCGTCTTCGTAGGTCGAGTAGAAGTAGGGCGTCTCGGCCTCGAACTCGGCCGCGCACGTGTCGATAGTCTTGTAGACGGGAAGGACCGCGAGCTCGCGGCGGCGCGCGCGGACCGCGCCCTCCTCGCAGTTGATCGCGCGGGCGAGCGTCCGGTCGGACAGCCCCAGGCGCTTGGCGTCCCGGAGCTCCTCGCGCGTCACCCCGGCGACGCTGCGCCCGGAAAACGACGCCTCGGCCTCTACCATCCGACGCACGCCGTCCAGGAACCAGGGATCGATCCGCGTGTGCGCCGCGACCTCGTCCACGCTCATCCCGGCGGTGAACGCGCGGTGCAGGTGAAAGAGCCGCTCCGCCGTCGGCTCCTCGAGGCGCGAAAGCAGCTCCGCTTGCGGCAGCGGGCCATGGCCGTCGTTCAACCCGTCGCGCCCGATCTCGAGCGAGCGCACCGCCTTGCCGAGGGCCTCTGGAAACGTGCGCCCGATCGCCATCGCCTCGCCGACCGACTTCATCTGGATCGTCAGGCGGGCGTCCGCGCGGGGGAATTTCTCGAACGTCCAGCGGGGGATCTTCACGACCACGTAGTCGAGCGACGGCTCGAAGGAAGCCGGTGTCTTCTTCGTGATGTCGTTCGGGATCTCGTCGAGGTGGTAGCCTACGGCGAGCAGCGCCGCGATCTTCGCGATCGGAAAGCCCGTGGCCTTGGAGGCGAGCGCCGAGGAGCGCGAGACTCGCGGGTTCATCTCGATCACGACGCGCCGGCCGGTCTTCGGATCGATCGCGAACTGGATGTTCGACCCGCCGGTGTCGACGCCGACCTTGCGAATGACGGCTTTCGCCTCGTCGCGCATCGCCTGGTACTGCCGGTCCGAGAGCGTCATCTGCGGCGCGACGGTGATCGAGTCGCCGGTGTGGACGCCCATGGCGTCGAAGTTCTCGATCGAGCACACGATGATCACGTTGTCGGCCGTGTCGCGCATGACCTCGAGCTCGAACTCCTTCCAGCCCTCGACCGACTCCTCGATCAGGACCTCGTGGGTCGGGGACTCGGCCAGGCCGTTCTTGACCATCCGCCGGAAGTCCGCCGCCGTGCGCGCGACGCCCCCTCCCGATCCGCCCATCGTGAACGAGGGGCGGATGACGAGCGGCAGGCGGATCTCCTTCGCGATGGACTCGGCCTCCGCGAGGGTGCGCGCGCGGCCAGAGCGGAGCACCTCCGCACCGATTTCGAGCATCGCCTTCTTGAAGAGATCGCGGTCCTCGGCCAGGCGCATGGAGTGCTCGTTGGCCCCGATGAGGCGCACGTTGCGCTTCTCGAGCACACCCCGCTCGGCCAGCGCCAGAGCCAGGTTGATCGACGTCTGTCCTCCGACCGTCGGCAGGATGGCGTCCGGCCTCTCGCGATCGATGATTCGCTCGAGAAAATCGGGGGTCAGCGGCTCGATGTACGTCGCGTCGGCCAGCTCCGGATCCGTCATGATCGTCGCGGGGTTCGAGTTGACGAGGATGACCCGGTATCCCTCGCCTTTCAGGGCGCGGACGGCCTGGGTTCCGGAGTAGTCGAACTCGCACGCCTGGCCGATGACGATCGGCCCCGAACCGATGACGAGGATGCTCTTGATGTCGTCGCGCTTCGGCACCGGGGCGGGAGTATAGCGGGGAGCGGAAGCGGTAGACTGCCGCCGGTCGACCGCTCTCGGACGGCTCGCAAACGATGATCGGACAAACGGTTTCGCACTACCGCGTGCTCTCGAAGGTAGGCGGCGGCGGCATGGGCGTCGTCTACGAAGCCGAGGACCTGAGGCTCGGGCGCCGCGTCGCGCTGAAGTTCCTTCCGGAAGAATTGGGGCGGGACGCGCAGGCGCTGGAGCGGCTGCAGCGGGAAGCGCGCGCCGCCTCGTCCCTCCAGCACCCGAACATCTGCACGATCTACGACGTGGACGAGCACGAGGGGCGGCCCTTCATTGCCATGGAGCTGCTCGAAGGCGAGACGCTGCGCGAGCGCCTGGCCCCCGGGGCCTTGAAGCTCGACACCCTCCTCGATCTCGGGACCCAGATCGCCGACGCCCTCGAGACCGCGCACGCGCGCGGCATCATGCACCGGGACATCAAGCCGGCGAACATCTTCGTGACGAAGCGCGGGCAGGCCAAGCTCCTCGACTTCGGCCTGGCCAAGCAGGCGGGCCAGCCTGCCGGAATCTCCGGCGGCAACACGGCCCAACCCACCGCCATGGCCGAGGAACACCTTACGAGCCCCGGGACCGCGATCGGGACGGTCGCATACATGTCACCCGAGCAGGCACGGGGCGAGCCGCTCGACGCGCGCACGGACGTCTTTTCCTGCGGCGCGGTCCTGTACGAGATGGCGACGGGACGCCAGCCCTTTGCCGGAAACACGTCCGCAATCATCTTCGACGCGATCCTGAACCGCGCGCCGGTCTCTCCGCTGCGCTTGAACCCGGAGCTGCCGGCGGAGCTCGAACGGATCGTCAACACGGCCCTCGAGAAGGACCGCGACCTGCGCTACCAGAGCGCCGCGGAGCTGAAGACGGACCTGAAGCGCCTGAAGCGCGACTCGGACTCGGGCCGGAGCGGCAAGGCCGCAGCGGCCGCCCCCGCCGAGACGCCCCCGGCGCGCCGAGGTCTCGGGAAGGCCGTCGCAATCGTGGCGGCCCTGCTCCTCGCGGCGGGGGCCGCGGGCTGGTGGGCCACCCACCGCCGCTCCTCCGGCGCTTCCGGCTCCCGCGGCCAGACCACGATCGCCGTCCTCCCCTTCCAGAACCTGAGCGGCGACGCCTCCGCCGATTACCTGCGCCTCGCCCTGCCCGACGAGATCGCGACGACGCTCTCCTACATACCGACGCTCGCGATCCGGCCGTTCGCGACGACGCAGAAGTACGCGAAGGGCGACGTCGATCCGCAGGCCGCGGGACGCGAGCTCCGGGTGGCCGACGTTCTCACGGGCCACTTCCAGAAGGAGGGGGACCAGATTCGGGTCACGCTCGAGGTGGTCGACACGGAGTCGAACCGTCTCCTCTGGCGCGACACGTCGAGCGCCGCGGCGAACGACCTCATCGGCTTGCGCGAACAAATTTCCACGCGTCTGCGGCAGGGCCTGTTCCCATTGCTCGGGTCGGCGTCCGGCGCTGGCGAGGCCGCGACCCGCCCGAAAAACGCGGAGGCTTACGACCTGTATCTGCGCAGCAAGCCGCTCTCGAGCGACCCCGAGCCCAACACGCAGGGAGTCGCGATGCTCGAGCGCTCGGTGGGCCTCGACCCCGACTTCGCACCCGCCTGGGCCGCGCTGTCGCTGCGCTACTACTACAAGGGGGCATACAGCGCAAACGGCCTGGTGGCCGGCACGCCGCCCGGCACCTCCGTCGCCGACCTCAACGCCCGTGCGAATGCGGCCATCGAGCGGGCGCTGTCTCTCGACCCCAATCTCACCGAGGCCACGCAGAACCTCATCGTCTACGAAACCGAAGGGGGAAAGCTCGAGGAGGCCGACCGAAAGGCCCGGGACCTCGTGAGCCGCCGGCCGCAGGACGCCGAGGCCCACTTTGCCCTCGCGTACGTCCTGCGCTACGCGGGCCTGCTCGAAGAGTCCGCCCGGGAGTGCGACGCCGCCCTGGCGAGGGATCCTCACAACCGGGGCTTCCGCTCGTGCACCTTTGCCTTCATGCCGCTCGGAAAGCACGACCGCGCCCGCGAGTACCTTCGCCTCGACGCCGGCTCGGATTGGGTGAAAGGCCGGGAAGCCAACATCCTCGACCGGGAAGGCAAGACCGAGGCCGCGGCCGCTCTCTATACCTCCACCGGATTCCCGGAGGCGGCGCAACTCAGACGCAAGTCCGGAACGCAGGCCGATCGGGACCGGACGAGCGCCGCCCTGGAAGCGACCGCTCTCGCCGATCCCGACCCCGAGGACCAGTACTACATCGGAGCCATTCTGGCCGCGAGCGGTTACCCCGCCGCGGCGCTGCGCCTGCTGCGGAAGGCCGTCGAGGGGAACTACCTGAGTTACCCGGCGATGGACAACGACCCGCTCTACACTTCGATTCGGAAGGACCCCGAGTTCGCTGCGATCCGCGCCGAGGCGATTCGCAGGCAGAAGGAATTCCTCGCGCGGCGCGGGGCGGTGTAGCAGGCCGCGCGAAGGAGCCTCGCCCAACATGATCGGACAGACCGTCTCGCACTATCGCGTCCTCTCGAAAGTGGGAGGCGGAGGCATGGGCGTCGTGTACGAGGCGGAGGACTTGAAGCTCGGCCGGCGCGTCGCCTTGAAGTTCCTTCCTGAGGAGCTCGCCAGGGACCACCAGGCGCTCGAGCGGCTCCAGCGCGAAGCGCGAGCCGCCTCTTCCCTCCAGCACCCGAATATCTGCACGATCCACGACGTCGACGAGCACGAGGGGCGGCCCTTCCTTGCGATGGAGCTTCTGGAGGGCGAGACCCTGCGCGATCGGCTGGCCGCCGGACCGCTCAAGCTCGACCCGCTCCTCGACATCGCGATCCAGCTTGCCGACGCCCTCGATGCCGCGCACGCGCGCGGCATCGTGCACCGCGACATCAAGCCGGCAAACATCTTCGTCACACGGCGCGGGCAGGCCAAGCTCCTCGACTTCGGGCTAGCCAAGCAGACGAGTCTCCAGGCGTCGGCCGGGCCCGCGCCTGGCGACACCGCGCTCCCCACGGAGATGGGGGAAGAGCACCTGACGAGCCCCGGCACGGCGCTCGGAACCGTGGCCTACATGTCGCCCGAGCAGGCCCGGGGAGAGCCGCTCGACGCTCGCTCGGATCTGTTCTCCCTCGGAGCCGTGCTGTACGAAGTGGCGACCGGCCGCCAGCCCTTCGCTGGGCAGACGTCGGCCGTGATCTTCGAGGCGATCCTGAATCGCGCGCCGTTGTCTCCCACGCGCGTCAACCCGGAGCTTCCCGAGGAGCTCTCGCGGATCGTCAACTCGGCGCTCGAAAAGGACCGGGAGCTGCGGTATCAGAGCGCGTCGGAGCTGAGGACGGATCTGAAGCGCTTGAAGCGCGACTCGGATTCGGGCCGCAGCGGCACCGCCGCGGCAGCCGTTCCCGTCGCGGCGCCGCCGGCGCCTCGCGGGCGATGGAAAATTGCGGCCGTCGCCGCCGCCGTCATGATCGCGGCGGGCGCCGCGGGCTGGTGGGCTACCCATCGCCGCTCTTCGAGCGCCTCCGGTCCCCGCGGCCAGACGACGATCGCCGTCCTTCCCTTCCAGAATCTGAGCGGCGACGCCTCCGCCGATTACCTGCGCCTCGCCCTGCCCGACGAGATCGCGACGACGCTGTCCTACATCCCGACCCTCGCGATCCGCCCCTTCGCCTCGACGCAAAAGTACGCGAAGGGCGACGTGGATCCGCAGGCGGCGGGCCGCGAGCTGCGGGTCGCCGACGTCCTCACGGGCCACTTCCAGAAGGAGGGAGACCAGCTCCGGGTCACGCTCGAAGTCATCGACACGGAGAGCAACCGGCTTCTCTGGCGCGATACCTCGAGCGCCGCGGCGGGCAACCTCATCGGCCTGCGCGAGCAGATCGCCTCGCGCTTGAAGCAGGGACTCTTCCCGCTCCTCGGCGGTGCGGCGGGGGCGACTCAGGCCGCCACACGCCCGAGGAATCCGGAGGCTTACGATCTCTATCTTCAGAGTCTGCCTTACAGCCTCGATCAACAACAGAACAAGCATGCGATCCCGATGCTCGAGAAGTCCGTCGGGCTCGACCCGGCCTACGCGCCGGCCTGGAACGCGCTCGGCAAGCGCTACTACTTCGATGGAATCAGCGGCGCAACCGAGGCCGACCTCGCGGCCCAGGAAAGGGCGCGAGCTGCCTACAGGCGGGCACTCTCCCTCGATCCGAACCTCTCGATGGCCGCAGGATGGCTGGCGACCGATCGCGCCGACGCCGGACAGCTCGACGAAGCCTACCGGCTGGCCTCAGACCTCGTCCGCCGGCGGCCCGAGAGCGCGGATGCACATTTCACCCTTAGCTACGTGCTCCGCTACGCCGGCCTCCTGGAGGAGGCCGCTCACGAGTGCGACACGGCTCTGGCGGCCAACCCCGGCAGCCGCGACTATCGCTCCTGCTATGTCCCGCTGATGCTGCTCCGGAGATACGAGCGGGCCCGGGACTACGTTCGGCTGGACGCAGGCTCGCGCTGGGCGATGGAGAGGGAGGCCGAGATCGATTATCGCGAAGGCCGGAGCGATGCCGCGGCCGCCCGGTTTCGCGAGATGGGAAACTCCGTCTTCGCCGCTCTGCTGTTGCGCTCGGGTTCCGCCGCCGACCGGGACCGCGCGGCGAAGGAGATCGAAGCCGCGGCGGCCCATGAACGCGACCCGGAGCCAAGGTACTTCATCGCGGCTCTCCTGTCCGCGTTCGGCTACAACGACGCCAGCCTCCGGCTGCTGCGGAGTGTGGTCGCGGGCAACTTCCTCTGCTGCCCGGCCATGGACAACGACCCGCTCTTCGATTCCGTGCGAAAAGACCCCGAGTTTGCCGCGATCCGCGCGGAGGCGATCCGTCGGCAGAAGGAGTTCATCGTCCGGCGCGCGAGCGCCCCGACACCCTGAGGGTCCGCCCCTGGGGGACTTGCGTTTACGTACGTAATGACGTACGCTTTCCGGCATGACGACGAAGACGGCGACACAGGCGCGCGCCCAGCTTTACCGCCTCCTGGATGAGACTGCCAAGACGCATCGCCCGATCCAGATCACGGGCCGGAGGAACAATGGCGTGCTGATCTCGGAAGACGACTGGCACGCCATCGAGGAGACCCTCTATCTCCTGTCGATCCCCGGTATGCGGGAGTCGATTCGCAAGGGCTTGAAGACTCTCCTCTCTAAGACCTCCGAGAAGCCCGGCTGGTGAGGCCCGCGGGCCCCTGGCGACTCGTCTTTACGAGCCAGGCGCAGAGAGATGCCCGCAAGCTCTCCCGCAGCGGGCTGCGGGAAAAGGCCGAGCAGATCCTGGAGACTCTCCGCAGGAATCCGAGGCAGAGTCCGCCCCGCTTCGAGAAGCTGGTCGGTGACCTCGCGGGCGCCTGCTCGCGCCGTATCAACGTCCAGCACCGGCTCGTGTATCAGATCCTCGACGAGGAGCGCACCGTCAAGGTACTCCGGATGTGGACCCACTACGAGTGACGGGCACCGCTGGTCACTCGTACCGCAGCGCGTCGGCGATGTCGATGCGCGAGGCCCGGCGCGCGGGCCACCAGGAGGCGGCGAGGATCACGACCGCCGCGAAGCCCACGATGGCCGCGATGTCCTTCAAGCGGACGAGAAACGGGATGTACGAGACGAAGTAGATCTCCGCCACGCCTGGCGGGAACGATAGCAGCCGGAATCGCGTCGTGACCCAGCAGATCAGCACTCCGAGGGCGACCCCGGCGAGCACACCCGCCCCGCCGAGGAACGCGCCGAGCGAGAGGAAGACCCGCGAGAAGAATCCCGCCTCGGCGCCGAGGGCCGTCAGCACCCCGATGTCCCGCTTTTTCTCCTGCACGGTCATGACGAGCGTCGCGACGATGTTGAAGGTCGAGACCGCGACGATCAGGCCGATGACGAGGAAGAGCGTCGTCTGCTGGATCGCGAGGGCCGAGAAGAGGCCTCCGTTCATCGAGCGCCAGTCTGAGACGGAATAGCCGTTGCCTGCGGCGGCGCTGATGGCAGCCACCGCCCCCTCCGTATCGCGGATCGCGTCGAGGCGCACCTCGACGACGTTCGCACGGCCCGGCATGCGCGAGAGCCGTTGCAGCTCCTCGCGGTCGAGAAAGATCCACTCGGAGTCGTACTCGGAGAAGTTCGTGCGAAAGATCCGCCCGACACGGAAGCGGCCGGACCGCGGCGCGAACCGCCGAGCACCGCCCGCACCGTCCGCCACGGAGAGAAGGATCGCGTCCCCCTCGTGCAGATCGAGCCGCCGCGCCAGCTCGTGCCCGATCGCGACGGAGGCGGGGGTACCCGGCGCGCTCCGCGTGATCGCCCGCTCGGCGTTCGGAAGGTACGCGTCGAGCTCGGACACCTTACGTTCGGCGGCGGGGTCGATCCCCTTCATGATCGCGTCCGTTCCGTCGGGCGTCGCGGCCGACGAGGCCACGCCGGCCTGGTAGATCACGGGCGCGGTTGCGCGCACGCGCGGCACCTTCGCCAGTCGCCGCTCGAGCACGGACGGGTCCGCATCGCCGCCCGCCATCATCGGAAAGAGAACGACCTCGGCGTTGGCGCCGATCAGCTTCTCGCGGATCTCGGTCCGGTATCCGGAGAGCAGCCCCATCGCGACGACGAGCGCCGCCACGCCGAGCGCGATGCCGGCGATCGAGAGGAGGGAGACGGACGAGACCAGCCGCGAGGGCCGCGACCGGAGGTAACGGACCGCGACCTGGAGCGGAAACGACTTCACGGCCGGGCCCGGGCCATGGCCTCGAGGAAGCCGTTGAACAGGACATTCGCGTCGTGGGGACCGGGCGCCGCCTCCGGGTGGAACTGCGCGGCGAGGATCGGAAGCCGGCGGTGCCGGAAGCCCTCGAGCGTCCCGTCGTTCAGGTTGCGGTGCGTCGCCTCGATCTCGGCGGGGAGCTGGGAGGCGTCGACCGCGAAGCCGTGGTTCTGCGACGTGATCGCGACGTGCCCCGTCTGCAGGTCCTGGACTGGATGGTTCGCCCCGCGGTGCCCGAACTTCAGCTTGAAAGTCTTCGCGCCGAGGGCGAGACCGAGCAGCTGGTGGCCGAGGCAGATGCCGAAGATGGGCTTGCCCGTGGGAGCGAGTTTCTCGATCGTGCGGATCGGGCCCGGCAGCGCGGAGGGGTCGCCCGGGCCGTTGGAGAGAAAGATGCCGTCCGGCTGGCTCTCGAGGATCTCCTGGTCGGACGCCGTCGCCGGGAACACCATCACGCGGCACGAGCCCGCCTGCAGAAGCCGCACGATGTTGCGCTTCATGCCGTAGTCGACCGCGGCCACGCGGAACTTCTTGCGGCCGCGGCCTCCGGGCGCCAGCCGCGCCTGCCTCGGCGAGACCGTGAGCGCCAGGTCGCTGCCGACCATCGGCGGCGAAGCGAGCACGCGCCGGTGGAGCTCCTCGGGGTCGTCGATCTCTGTCGAAAGCCCGGCCCGCATCGCGCCCTGGCTCCGGATGCGCCGCACGAGCGCGCGCGTGTCGAGGCCGTGGAGGCCCGTCACGCCACTGGTGTCGAGGTAGTCCGCCAGGCTTTGCTCGCCGCCCGTGCCGCTCCACCGGGACGGGAAATCGCGGGCGATGAAGCCCGCGACGTGGACCCGGTCGGACTCGGCCTCCTCGGCGCGGACGCCGTAGTTGCCGACGTGCGCCGCGGTCATCACCACGATCTGCCCCGAGTACGACGGGTCGGTGAGCACTTCCTGGTATCCGCTCATCGCAGTGTTGAATACGAGCTCGCCGAAGGACGTGCCGGGCCGGCCGATGGCCTCGGCCCGGAAGACCGTGCCGTCTTCGAGGACGAGGATTCCCTTCACACCGTGCGCCCGACGACAGGCGCCAGGCGCCGTATCTCTTCCACGAGCTCTCGGAACATCTCGGGCAGAATCGCCTGGGGCCCGTCGGACAGTGCGAGCTCGGGCTGGTGATGCACCTCGATCAGGAGCCCGTCCGCGCCGACCGCGACCGCGGCGCGCGAGAGCGGGAGCACCTTGGAGCGCTTCCCCGTTCCGTGCGAGGGGTCGACGAGGATCGGCAGGTGCGAGATCCGCTGGACGTACGGGATCGACGAGAGGTCGAGCGTGTTGCGCGTGTGGTCGGAGAAGGTGCGCACGCCGCGCTCGCACAGGATGACCTCGTAGTTGCCCTCGGCCAGCAAGTACTCGGCCGACAGAAGCAATTCCTCGAGGGTCGCCGAGAGGCCGCGCTTCAACAGGACGGGCTTTCGCAGGCGCCCGAGCCGCTTCAGCAGCGAAAAGTTCTGCATGTTGCGCGCTCCCACCTGCAGGCAGTCGGCATGCTCGGCCACGAGGTCCACGGTCTCGGTGTCGAGCACCTCGGTGATGGTCGGCAACCCCGTCTCCGCGCGGACGCGCGAGAGAATCCGCAACCCCTCGGCCCCGAGGCCCTGGAAGGAGTAGGGCGAGGTCCGCGGCTTGTAGGCGCCACCGCGATAGAGCGAGGCGCCCGCCTCTTTCACGAGGCGGCCGATCTCGAGCGCCTGGGCCTCGGACTCGATCGCGCACGGCCCGGCGACGACGGCCAGGCGCTTTCCGCCGACGGGCACACCGCCGACCGAGACGACCGTGTTCTCCCGCTTGGCCTCCCGCGAGACCAGCTTGTAGGGAGCGGAGACCGGGATGACCTCGCTGACGCCGGGCAGGTTCTCGAAGGCCCCGCGGTCGACCGTTCCCTTGTTACCCGTGATGCCGATGGCCGTGCGCTGCGCCCCGGGGATGGGGTGCGCCTGCAGGCCCAGTGCCTCGATGATCCCAACGACGCGGCGGACCTCTTCCGCGGTCGCGGCCGCGTCCATCACGATGAGCATGCGGGTGCTATCATTAGTGGCCCGAGAGGTTGTGTCAAACGCCGTCCGGCTGCGGGCGGAGGAGGCTTCGCGATCGTGAGAAAGAGCCTGTTCCTGGCGGTCTTCGCGCTCGTCTTCGCCGCATCTTCCGCGCTCGCCTACGTCGTCAAGCTCAAAGACGGCTCGCTGATTTTTGCCCGGACGAAGTACACCGTGAAGGGCGACAAGGCCATCATCACGCTCGAGAACGGCACGGTGACAGCGATCAAGCTCGACCAGGTCGACATCGAGGGGTCCGACAAATACAACAAGGAAAACTTCGGCAACGTCGTGGCCCTCGACACGCCGGACAGCCGCAAGCCCACGTCGGCCCCCAGCGCGCCGGCCGCGCCGCGCCTGCAGGACTACATCCGGGAGAAGAAGCCCCGCATGGCGCTGCCGTCCCAGGCCGAGAAACCCGCCGCCGACGGAGAGGGCCCCTCGTTCCAGCAGGTCGACGTAAACCTCCAGTCCGCCTTCTCCAAGGTCTTCGACGGCGCGGGGATCACACAGTACAAGCTGACGAATTTCCGCGGCAAGACGCGGCTGCTCGTCACCACGAACACCGAGGAAGCCGTCTTCAACGCGCTGAACGCCGCCGCCCGCGCCATCTCGAGCCCCACGAGCCGCGGAGTGCCCGTGACCATCCAAATCGTCCTGACGAGCTCCGGTGGAGAATCGGGCGGCACGCTCGAGATGTCGCCTGAGCAGGCCCGCCAGCTCGTCAACGGCCAGGTTGTCGCGGCGGATTTCTTCGTCAAGAACGTCGCGCTGTAACCGAGATTCGTCCCCAGCCGGTCCCTGGTCCGTAGTCCTTAGTTCCCGATTCTTGGTACGATCTCGGCTACAAACCAAGGACCACGAACCCTCAAAGGAGAAGTCATGCCCGCAGAGCCTCAGTCCTTCGAGAATCACGTGCGCATCGTCCCGCCCTTCCACGTCGGAGTCCTCGGGATCCTCGCCATCAACCTGGTCTGGTCGCTGTACCAGCTCGTGAAGGCGTTCTCCTGGCCGACGGTCCTCTCGACGCTCATGGCCCTGGCCTTCATCGGTATGGCCCTCTACATGCGGACCTTCGCCCTCACCGTGCAGGACCGCGTCATCCGCCTCGAAATGCGCCTGCGCCTCGAGAAGCTTCTGCCGGGAGACCTCAAGGGGCGGATCCCGGACCTGACGCCGGACCAGTTCATCTCTCTGCGTTTCGCCGGCGATGAGGAGCTCCCGGCCCTCGTGCGCGAGGTCCTGGCGAAGAACATCACCGATCGCAAGGAGATCAAGCACCGGGTCAAGAACTGGCAGGCGGATCATTTGCGCGCCTAACGGCGCGCGTCATGAGTCAGGAGTAAACTCCCGACTCCTCCCGACTCCTAACTCTCCAGTTCGTCGGGCATCGGCGTGAGGTAGTACCTCGCATCCTCCCCCACCGTCCGTTTGAACCGGTCGGAGAGGGAGACGAAGTCGCCGGCGGTCTCGTCGAGGAAGATCCGCTCGACTCGGTGGAGCGGAAAGAAGACGGTCGAGGGCAGAACAGTCACGGTCTCGCGGCGCGCGATCTCGCGAAGCCAGTCGTCGAAGCCCTCGAGCGAGAGCCCGCGCACGGTGATCCCGGAGACGTCGCGGTCCTTCAAGATCCCCCAGAACTTCTCCTTCGGGCTGACCAGCTGGACGAGCACGAACTCGCCGATCTTCATGGGTTCTCCGCTTTCTCGGAAAGCTCGATCAGGACGCCCCGGCCCGCCTCCGGATGGAGGAATGCCACGCGCTTGCCCTCGGCGCCGGGAACGCCCGCGGTGTGGATGAGCCGGAAGCCCTTCGCTGCGAGGTCAGCGAGCGCGGCATCGAGGTCGGGAACGGCGAAGCAGAGGTGGTGGATCCCCTCTCCGCGCTTTGCCAGGAACTTCGCCACCGGCGAGTCCGGGGAAGTCGGCTCGAGAAGCTCGATGCGGCTCTCCCCGATGGGGAGGAATGCGGCCATCACCTTCTGGGTCGGCACCGCCTCGCGCCTTTCCTCGACCATGCCCAGGGCGCGATAGACCGCGAGCGCCTCGTCGATCGACGCCACCGCCACCCCGAGGTGATCGATCTTGTACGCCGTCACGTCGGCGGCTCCCCGGCCGCTTCGCGCGGCGCGCCGGCGCCGAGAATCGCCTCGAAAAGCCGCCCGGCCGCGGAGTACGGGTCCTCGTGGCGCGCGACGACCGCGCGCACGGCCTCCTCGAGGCCGTCAGGCTCGGGCGCCCGCGCCTCCACGGCCCGGCGGAAACGCCCCTCGAGAAGCGCGAGCAGGCGCACCCGCGCCCGCACCACGCGCCGCCGCGGACCTTCGCCCGATTCCTTCAGGTAGGCGCCGTGCGCCTCGAGCGCCTGGATGGATTCGGGCACCCCGGCCGCCGACGGCGCCGAGGTCTTCACGATCGGCGGCCTCCACGGCGGATGACCCGCGAAGTCGAGCATCATCGAGAGATCGGCCACCACGCGGTCGGAACCTTCGCGATCGGCCTTGTTGACGATGAAGACGTCCGCGATCTCGAGGATGCCGGCCTTGATGGCCTGGATGTCGTCGCCGAGCCCCGGCACGAGCACGACCGCGGTCGTGTCCGCGGCGCGGGCGATGTCCACCTCGTCCTGGCCCACGCCGACCGTCTCGATCAGGATGACCTCGAACCCGGCGGCGTCGAGCACGTCCACGGCGTCGCTCGTCTAGCGGGCGAGGCCGCCCAGGGCGCCGCGCGTGGCCATCGAGCGGATGAACACGCCCGGGTCGGTGTAGATCTCGGCCATGCGGATCCGGTCGCCGAGGATGGCCCCGCCCGTGAAGGGCGAAGACGGGTCCACGGCGACGATGCCGACCCGGCGCCCCTGCCTGCGGTAGGCCTGCGCCAGGCGCTGAACGAGGGTCGACTTCCCGGCGCCCGGAGGGCCGGTGATGCCGATGATCCGGGCGCGTCCGGTCCTCGGGAAGAGGCGCCGCAGGATCTCGGGCACCGTTCCCGAGTCGCGCTCGACCTCGGAGATCGCCCGGCCGATCGGGCGCGCCAACCCCGCGAGGACGCCCTGGGCGAGCTCCTCGGATCCCGCGGCCGGCGCAGGGGTCATGCGCCGCCCGCGAGGAGCTGCTTTGCGATGACGAGTTTCTGGATCTCGCTCGTGCCCTCGCCGATCGTGCAGAGCTTGACGTCGCGGTAGTACTTCTCGACCGGGAAGTCTTTGGTGAAACCGTATCCGCCGTGGATCTGGATCGCCCGGTCGGTCGCCCGGACCGCGATCTCGGAAGCGTAGAGCTTGGCCTGCGCCGAGAGCTTCGTGACCGGCTGGCCCGCGTCCTTGGCGGCGGCCGCCCTCTCCGTCAGCAGCCGCGCCGCGTCGATCTCCGTCGCCATCTCGGCGAGGTAGAACTGGATCGCCTGGAACTCGCAGATCGGCCTGCCGAACTGCCGCCGCTCGCGCGCATAGGAGAGCGCCGCCTCGTACGCGCCCCGCGCGAGCCCGACCGACAGGGCCGCGATCGAGATCCGGCCGCCGTCGAGGATCTTCATGGAGTCCACCCAGCCCGAGCCGGGCTGGCCGAGGAGGCTGTCCGCGGAGACCCGGCAGTCCTCCATGACGAGCGTGCAGGTGTCCGAGGCGCGCATCCCGAGCTTGTTCTCCTTCTTGCCGACCCGGATCCCCGGATTGTCGAGCTCCACGATGAAAGCGGAGATGCCCTTGTTGCCCTTGTCCCGGTCGGTGACGGCCATCAGCACCGCGACGCTGCCGACCGAGGCGTTCGTGATGAAGTTCTTCGAGCCGTTGAGGACCCATCCGTCGCCGTCGCGAACAGCGGTCGTCTTCGTGCCGCTCGAATCCGACCCGGCCTCGGACTCGGTGAGCCCCCAGGCGGCGAGCCACTGGCCGGACGCGAGCTTCGGAACGTACTTCTGGCGCTGCGCCTCGGTGCCGAACTGGTAGATGTGGTTCGAGCCGAGGCTATTGTGCGCCGCGAGTGAGAGCGCGACCGAGGGGTCCACGCACGAGACTTCTTCGATGATGGCCTGGTAATCCATGTAGGAGAGCGCCGCCCCGCCGTATTTCTCGGGGAAGAGCACGCCGAGGAAACCGAGCTCGCCGAGCTTGCGGAAAACCTCGCGCGGGAACTCCTGGGCCTCGTCCCAGCGCATCACGTTGGGGCGGATCTCGGCTTCGCAGAAATCGCGCAGTGTCCGAAGGATGGCCTGACGCTCGGCGGAAAGGGCGGTGTCCATCGGAGCAAGTCTATCGCCCCCGGGACCGGGCTGTTTCAGCGCAGCGAGGGGGCGGCCGGCGCCGCGACGGACGAGGCCGGCACGATGTCGATGCCGGTGTAGTAGTGCCGGAGGATGCGGTCGTACGTCTCGCCGGCCAGCGCCATGCCGAAGGCGCCATTCTGACAGAGCCCCACGCCGTGTCCCCACCCGCGCCCGAGGAAGACGAACTCCGCCTGGCCGTCCGCCCCCTCCATCTTCGAGACCGTGAAGAGCATTTCCGGCATCTCGACCACCTGGCGCAGATCGAACCGCTTGAAGGTCGCCTCGGCGAGGTCGGTCTTCACGCGCATCTCGATGGCGCGCCCGGTCAAGCTGCGTTTCGTGACGGTGACCTCCCGGACCTCGTTACCAGCGACCCGCCCCGCCATGCGCCGCGCGAGCTCGGGGGCGGGCACGCGGCGGACCCATTCCGTCCACGCCGAGTCGCGCTCGAATTCGGGCCCGTCCGCCTCCATTTCGACCCAGAGCGCGAGCACCTGGCTCCCGCTCCGGAACCAGCGCAGCCGATCGCCCGGCCGCAGGGTCAGCGTGCTCGTCGGGTGGTAGAGGTTGCCCACGCGCCGCGCGAGCGGGATGTCCGGATTGACCGGCAGGCCCTGCCGCCCGTCCGCGGTCTTGATCCAGAGGTTCGAGCCCTCGCGCGAAAGGAAGCGGCCCGAGCCCTCGGTGACTCCGGCGAGGCGCAGGGCGACCGAGAAGAGAAGGCCCGCGTACTCCTCCTCGCCGAGATCACGGTCGGCGGGCGGAATCAGATCTCCGGCGAACCGGAACCGCAGGAGAAATTCGTAGGCGCTGCGGGCGGACCCGCTCAGCCCGCCCACGGCGGAGGGATGTTCGGCGTAGTAGCGCTCGTCGGGCGGCCTAAGATGCAGCAGGCGGGCCTCGGTGAGGTTGAAATCGGAGAGCAAGGAGGGGTAGACGTCGGAGGGCGCGAGCCGGGGAGGGGCCGCGCCCCGGCGCGGCACGCCGGCCCACTTCCGGGCCAGCTCGAGGCTCGCGGCGCGTGGCGCCGCCTTCTTCGGCGTGTGCCGGTGAAGCACGTAGCCGCGCCACGCGAGGCCGGCGCGGGGCTGCCCCGCCCCATCCCTGCCGATGGGGGCCCCGAGAAGCTCTTCGGTCGGAAGCTCGCCGCACGGCACCGACACGAGGTACGGCAGCGGCCCGCCGGAGAACACGTTCTCGACGTTCTCCGTCACGCCCCCGCAGGTCGACACGAACAGCGCATCGGCGAATTGACCGTTGAAGGCGAGCACCAGACCCCGCGTGCCCTCGACGGCCGCGGTCGAGAGCGGATCTTCCACCGACGCCCCGCCGTACGCCTGGCACTTCGGACCGGGACAGATGTCGTAGCCCTCGCTCTCGAACTGGGCGCGGTGCGCCATCGCGTACGTTCGCGCGGCGACGGCCTGTGCCTTGAGCCCCTCGATCGCGTCGAACCGCTTGGGCCCCATCTCGGCCGGCACGACGCCGTACAGGTATTCCTCCAGGTCCACGCGATTGACCACATTCAGGGTGCCGCGCGCATTGACCGCGATCCGCAGACTGCCCCGATAGGGCGCGCCGTCCACGACGACACGCGCGTCCGGCGCGGGAGCGTAGAGATCGACAGGCGAAGGCAGCGTGAGCGAGGCGCCCGCGCCGCCGGTGACCGAGATCGTGGACGGCGCCGCCGAGGTCACCGGGGCTCCGGGCACCACGAAGCCGTCCTGGCCCGCCGCCTTCAGCTTCGCGAGGAACGCGTCCGCTTCGGCCCGCGAAGGGAAGGCGCCGAGGAGCACGCGATAGAGCCCGCGATCGGCCGAGAACGCGATCTGCGTCGAGGATTGAAATGTCACCCCGAGCCGCTCGGCGAGCTTCCTGGCGGGCTCCTCCTGCGAGAACGCTCCCGCCTGGACCTGGAAGAAGCCGGCGGCGGCTGCGCCCTCCGGGCGCAGCGTGACGGGGCCCTGAACGAGCTCCGCCCGCGCGGCCGAAGCGACGACCCAGACCGTCCCGGCCGTTCCCGCCACGAATTCCGTCAGGTCGCTCTTCATGCCGACCCGGTACAGCACTCCGGAAGGCGCGACGGGTGCGGGGGGCGCGACGTGCATCGCCGGGATCGGCAGCGGCGCCTCGACCGGAGATGGAAGCGCCGGGGGCGGCGGCGCGGGCGTGGCGCAGGAGAGCGCCCACGGCAAGCCGAGTAACGCCAGGCGCGCGAGGGGGCTCGAGGTCCGCGCTTTCAAAACCGGGACCGGATCCGGGTGCCGAGGACGTCCTTGCGAAAGTCGCTCCCACGCAGGGACACCATCAGGCACATCTCGTAGAGACGGCTGCGCAGCCGGTAGCCGATGCGGTCCTCGAGCTTCTCGCGCTCGCCCTGGGACGGCTCGAGATCGTCCTCGAAGTTGGAGGTGGCCACCGTGATCCGCTTGCGGTTGTAGCGCGTGTTCAGCAGGCTGTAGAGCACGTCGAGGACCCACGGATGCGGCTTGGAGGCGCCGAGCTCGTCGAGCACCAGGAACTCCGCGTCCGCGTAAGGCGTGAGGACCGATTCCTTGGAAACATCGGCGTCCGGGCGGAAAGACGTCGTGATCTTCATCAGCAGGTCCGAAAAGTCGACATAGAGGCCCGCAACCCCCTTGGTCGTCACGAGCTCCGAGAGGATGGCGCACGCGAGGTGCGTCTTGCCCCTGCCCGCCGGCCCCACGAGCAACAGTCCCGCCTCCACGACCGGGTAGGCGTCCACGAAGTCGCGCGCCGCCGTCTTTGCCTTCGTGAGGCTGACGTTGTTGTCGGAAAAGTTGCCGAGCGTGCAGTCGCGGTACCGCTGCGGAATGCCGGCGGAGTCGAGCCGGGCGCGGGCGAGACCAGCCGCGCGGCAGGCACAGGGACGCGCCTGCTTGCGGCCGTCGGCGGAGTCCAGCACCCAGCCCGCGCCGCCGCAGATCGCGCAGGCTCCCGTCTCCACGACTCCCGTCCAGTCCATGCGTCAGTTCTCCGGCAGGCCGACTTCGATGAGGATACGGCGGCGGCGCGGCCCCTCGAGATACTTCTTCAGATCCGCCAGGCTCGTTTCCCAGCCGGTCCCCGCCTCGCCCGAGTAACGCTCGTAGGCCGGTCCGGCGTCGGGCACGTCCTGCGAGACCGTCACCACGCAGCCACACTCGCTCTCGGAAAAGGTCAGCTCCATGCGGATCCCCGAGAGCGCTTCGCCCTCGCGCGGCTCGTATGCGATGTCCCCGACGACCAGGCGGCGGCCGCGTTCGAATTCCTCGATCTTGCCGAGCACGGTCGCCTCCGTGACCCCGCGCTGGTCGGTGAAGCCGACCGCCCAGTTGCCTCCAGGGCGCAGTCCCACGAGCGCCCCCTCGCACAGCCAGGACAGGAGGTCCGAGACGCGCGTGAACGCGTCGAAGGCATCCACGGCCGAAGCTCCGACCGCAACAGAACGGACGACGGGGGAAATCACACCGGCATTCTAGCGCCGGACGCCAGTCGACAGTTAACAGTCCACAGTCGACAGTCCTCGAGGCTGGACTTGACTGTCGACTGTCAACTCTCGACTGCAGACTGTCGGCTCGTCTCGTATACTCGCGCCCCATGCTGGAAGCCATTCGCACGGCGATCGCGGACGCTCTCCGTGCCGCGGCGCGCGAAAGGCTCGGCGCGGAGGTCGAGCGCGTCGTCCTCGAGCGGCCTCCCAAGATTGCGCTCGGCGACCTCGCGTGCCCGGTCGCTTTCGACCTCGCAAAGGCCCTGAAGAAGGCGCCACGGGCGATCGCGACCGAGCTCGCCGCGGCGATCCGGCTTCCCGTGGGCGTGCGGCAGGCGCGGGTCGAGGGGGGCGGATATCTGAACTTCTTCCTCGATCGCGGGCCGGTGGTCCAGGCGCTCTCCGCCGGGTCGCCGCCCTCGCCGCCGCGCCCGGGAAAGATCATCGTCGAGCACACCAACATCAATCCGAACAAGGCGGCCCACATCGGCCACCTGCGCAACGCGGTCCTCGGCGACGTCCTCGTCCGCGTGCTGCGGCACCTGGGCTTCCCCGTCGAGGTCCAGAACTACCTGGACGACACGGGCGTACAGGTCGCCGACGTCGTCGCGGGGCTCGTCCACCTGCGCGGCGTCTCGACCGTCGAGGCCGCCCGCCAGGTCATCCGCGACAGCCGCTTGCCCGGCGGCGCGGTGAACCCGAAGGGCTTCGCCTACCTGTGCTGGGACCTCTACGCGGAGGTCGGTCGCACCTACGCCGCGCGCCCGGAGACGAAGGCCTGGCGCGACGGGGTGCTGCATGCGATCGAAGCCGGCGGCAACGAGACGGCGCGGATCGCCGCCATGGTCGTCGAGGCCGTGGTCTCGGCGCACTTGGCGACGATGGGCCGTCTCGGCATCGCCTACGACGTCCTGCCGCGCGAGAGCGACATCCTGCACAAGCAATTCTGGGCGCGCGCGTTCACGATGCTCAAGGAGAAGGGCGCCATCCATCTCGAGACCGAGGGCAAGCACGCCGGCTGCTGGGTGCTGCGCCTGACCGAATCGGAGGAGTTCGCCGGGATGGAGGAGCCCGACAAGATCCTTGTGCGCTCGACCGGTACCGTCACGTACACGGGCAAGGACATCGCCTACCAGCTCTGGAAGTTCGGCCTCTTGCCGATCGACTTCGACTACACGGCGTTCCGGCCGGCCTGGAGCTCGGGCTCCGTGCGGGAGGAGGAGATCCCGCGTGCGGTCCTCGACCATTCGATCTGGAGGACCGCGCACGAGGGCGGGGCCGCCGGCGCGCCGGCCTTCGGGCACGGCGAGCGCGTCTTCAACGTCATCGACGTGCGCCAGTCCTACCCGCAAAAGGTCGTCCGCGAGGGCCTGCGGGCCCTCGGACACACGGCGGAGGCGGACCGCTCGATCCACTTCTCCTACGAAATCGTCGCGCTCTCGCCGAAGGCGGCGCGCGAGCTGGCCGAGCGCTTCGGCGAGGAATACCGCCTCTCCGCCGAAGACGAGAAGAAGCCGTTCGTCGAGATGTCGGGCCGCAAGGGCCTGGGCGTCAAGGCGGACGACCTCGTCGAGCTCCTGCTCGAGCGCTCCCGCGCGGAGATCGCCAGCCGCCGCGGGCCGGATGCGGGGGGCGGCGCGCCCGCGGCCGAGCAGGACGCCCGCGCCATCGCGATCGGCGCGCTGCGGTACTTTCTGCTCAAGATCGGCCGCAACAAGATCATCGCCTTCGATTTCGACGAGGCCCTGAACTTCGAGGGCGACACCGGGCCGTACCTCCAGTACTCGCTCGTGCGGGCGGACAACATCTTCCGCAAGCTCGAGGAGAAGGGCATCTCCGCCACCCTTCACGGCGGAAACTTTGCCGGCCAGGACTGGGAGGACGACCTCTGGGCGATCGCCCTCGAGGCCGCGTCGACGCCGGACGTCGCCGAACGGGCCGTGGACTCGCTCGAGCTCGCGACGCTCGCCCGCCACGCCTTCGGCCTCGCCCAGAGCTTCAACCACTTCTACCACCGCCAGCCCATCCTCCAAGAAGCGGACGCGGAAATCCGGAACCGCCGGGTGGCGATCGCGCGCATCTTCCGGACGGAGATGTCGCGCCTGCTCGGGCTCCTCGGGATCCCCGAGCCCGGCCGCATGTGATCGGGGGAGGTGAGCCGCCATGGACAAGGTGAACCTGCTCGAGAAGTTCGCGCTCTTCCAGGACCATTTCAGCCCGAAGATCGTCGGCGACCTGAACGACCATCAGGTCAAGCTCGTCAAGCTCCAGGGCGAGTTCGTCTGGCACCACCACGAGAACGAGGACGAGATGTTTCTCGTCGTCCGGGGACGGCTGCGGATGGGACTGCGCACCGGCGACATCGAGCTTTCCGAAGGCGAGTTCTTCATCGTGCCGAAAGGAACCGAGCACAAGCCCTCGGCGGAAGTCGAGTGCTGGATCGTGCTCATGGAGCCGAAGACGACGCTGAACACGGGCAACGTCGTCGGGGAGCGCACCGTCGTCGAGCTCGACCGGATCTGAGGCCGCGGTCAGCGGACAGCGAGCCCGCGGTTCTCCGCGGCCACCAGGAGCAGCCGCCCCTCGCTCAACCGGGTCAGCGCCTCGCGCACCGCCGGCGTCTTCTCGGGCGCGGAGAGGACGACGACGCAACCACCCCCTCCGGCGCCGCAAGCCTTGCCGCCCCAGGCGCCCGCTTCGAGCGCCGCCGCGATGACGCATTCGATCCCGGGTGAGGAGACGACCGGGGCCAGTCGCCGCCGCGCTTCCCACTCTCTTCGCAGCGCCGCGCCCATCGCGCGGAAGTCCTCCTTCTCGGCCGCCTCGGCCATCTCGCGGGCGGCCTCCCGGACGTCGTCGAGGCGTGCCGCGACGCCGAGGTCGCCCTCGAGCCGGGAGCGGAAGATCTCCCAGTTGTTCATGCCCGACGAGTGCGACGCGCCGGTGTCGAAGAGCGTCAGGTGTCGCAGCCACGCCTCCGGGTCGAGTTCCCGGCGCTCCGGCTCGATCCGGCCCGGAAGGAAACGCAGGTTATGCAGCCCGCCCGACAGGGGCGGGTAGTAGTCTTGGACTCCCGCCGGCTTTCCGAGCACGCGCGTCTCGACGTCCCGCACGAACTCGACCTCGCCGGGACCCCCGAACTCGCGGCCGGCGCTCGCGGCCAGCGCCGCCGCCATCGCCACGGTCAGCGCCGAGGAGCCGCCGAGGCCCGAGCTGTACGGCACGTCCGAAGAGAGCTCGATGTCGCGCGGCTCCTCGATTTCGAGCGCCTCGAGCAGCGCCCCGGCGAGTGCCCCCCTGGGATCCGCCAACAGTTCCGCGGGTTTGGCGGCCACGCGCTCGTACCCGAGGCCCGGCACCGTGACGCGAAAGCTGCCCTCCCGTTTGCGGACCCGGCACCGGGCGCGCAGATCGATCGCCACGTTGACGGTGACCGATCCGGGATGCAGGACGTGCAGGGGCCAGAGATCGAGCGTCCCGCCCGCGAGGTCGATGCGTGCGGGGGCGGAGGCCTCGATCATCGCGGAGGACATTCGCGACCGATTGTCGGGAGTCGACAGTCAACAGTCAACAGTCGACAGGGCGGAGCGCAATTTTCTCCCGCTGTGGCCTGTCAACCGTCGACTGTGAACCGTCTCCTGCGCGAGGCGCAGCCTCGCGTCAGTATCCGACGCGGCTGGCGCGGAGGAATCCGGACTCGGGGAAGGCCACGCCCTCGACCGTGACCGCCTGGCCCACCGAGGCGGACGCGAACGCGGCGTCGGTCGTCATGACGCGGAAGGTCTCCCCGTTGTCGGCGCAGAAGCCGAGCTCGTGGACGGGCTCGGTGAGCGGGCAGGTTTCCTTTTCGTGGCGACCCTCGCACTGGAGGCACACGAAGGTCCCGCTCATCTGGCGCGAGACCGGGAGGATGCCCCGGGGGGCGGTCACGGCCACCGGCGCGACCATGGAGAAAACCGCGCCGCGCGGGGCCTGATCGGCGACGAGCGGGAGGATCAGGAGCAGGATCGAGGCGGCAAGGCCGAGGGGCGCGTACCGCATCCGCATCCGGGGCTCGAGACGGCCGCTGCGGAGCCGGTCCAGCAGGGCCTGAGGGGCGCGGTCGTAACGGAGCCGAGAGTGAAGAAGCCCCGAGAGGCCGCGGGCCGAACGGGCCCGGGCGGCGCAGGGGGCGCAAAAAGCCACATGGCGGTCGAGGGTTCCCCCCTCCGCACTCGGCAATTCGCGGTCCAGGTAGGCGTACAGGAGAAAACGGGCTCTTGCGCAGTTCATCGGGCCAGAGACGGAAACGGGCCCCGCGGGGCCCTTATTCCGTCCCTCCGGCGGGGCCTGTCGTCCCTGCCCGTCAGGCGGTCTGAGGGCGGGGACGGGTGCGCATCTTGGTCGGCTCCGCCCCCCGGATGTATCCGTGCTTCCGGGCGTATTTCAGGAGGGCCTTTTCCAGGAGCTTGCGGCCGCGGTAGAGGCGCGACATGACCGTGCCGACGGGACAGTCCAGGATCTCGGCGATCTCCTTGTAGGAGAAGTCCTCGAGGTCGGCCAGGATCACGACCATGCGGTAGTCGTAGGGAAGCGCCTCCAGGGACTTGCGGACGTCATCATCCATGACGCCGGTGAAGAACTCGGTCTCGGGGTCGGACCCGGGCACAGCGCTGTCGCGCCGGACGATCCGCTCGAACGAATCCTCGATCTCCGCGAAATCGACGCTGCGGGGCTCGAGCTTCTTCTTGCGGTAGTTGTTGATGAACGTGTTCTTGAGGATCTTGAAGAGCCAGGCCTTCAGATTCGTGCCTTCCTCGAACTTGTCGTAGTACTTGTAGGCCTTGAAGAAGGTCTCTTGCACGAGGTCTTCGGCGTCCTCGGAGCTGCGGGTCATCCGGTACGCCGTGTTGTAGAGCGAATCCACGAAGGGCATGGCCTGGGAGTTGAAGTCCCACGCCGACACGGGCTGCGGAGCAACCGATTCGGGAGCTTGCTGCACGCTTAGTCTTTCCATGCCCTCTCCTTTGCGCAAGATCCTTGCCCGTCCGGCCACGCGGCCTTCGCCGCCGGTCGGACCGGGCTAACCTCCGCTTTTTCTACGGAGTAGACCCCGGACCCGTCGGGCCCTTTCACTTGGAAATACGTCCCCATCCGGTGGCAGGTTTCTCCGCGGGGTCAGAGTGTACCCGAATGAGGACAAAAAAGCGCGCGGGGGCCGTCGGGGCCCCCGTCGCTGTCTAAGCCCGCGCTACTTGCCGTAAATGAGAAAGCAGATCAGGAGGGCGTACAGAACCAGCGACTCGATCAGAACCAGGCCGAGTAGCGTCATGCCACGGATGTCCTTGGACGCGCCCGGGTTGCGCGACATGCCATCCGCGGCGGCGGCGGTGGCCCTTCCCTGAGCCGCGGCCCCGCCGAAGACGGCCAACCCAAGCAGGAACGCCGCGCCGATGACGCCCCACTTGACCCCGCCGGAGGCGCCTGCCGCCCCCCCGGTCTCCTGTCCAAACGCCGGCACAGCGAGGACCAAGGCCAAGGCAAGAAACAGAACCGTCTTCTTCAGCATCCCAAAATCTCCTTCTTTTCACGCCGTCCGGCGCTGTGGTTTGCGAAAGCTATCACGACTGCCGGTTCAGTGCTCCTCGTGGGCCACAGCCAACCCAACGTAGACGGCCGTCAGCAACGCGAAGACGTATGCCTGAAGTAAGGCCGTGAAGATTCCCAGCGCCATCATCGGCCAGGGCACGACGATCGGCACCAGGCTCGCGAAGACGTTCGTCGTGGTGTGCTCCCCGAAGATGTTCATGAAGAGGCGCAGCGACAGCGAGAGAACCCGCGCGCACGTGCCGATGATCTCGATGACGAAGAAAAGTGGCGCGATGAGCAGCATCGGCCCCATGAAGTGCTTGAGATACCCGCCCAGACCGTGCTCTCGGATGCCGTGCACGTTGAAGTAAAAGAACGACACGAAAGCAAGGGCCACAGTCGTCGAAAGGGTCGCCGTCGGTGGCTGCAGAAAGAAGAACACGCCAAAGAGATTGGCCAGCGCGATGAAAACGAAAAGCGTGCCGATGAGCCGGAGGTATGTTGTCGCGTCGTGCCCCCCGATCGTTTCTCCGACCAGGCCGCGCAGGAACGACACCAGCATCTCGAGAAAGTTCTGAACGCCTCCCGGCCGATTGCGGTCGAACCGCCGGGCGGCTAGCGGGAAGAGAACGGCAATCATCGCGACGAGCAGCAGGGTCATGATGGCCGCGTCCGGGATCCATGCTTCCTTCCCGTCCGGGAAGAAGAAATGGGCCAGGCCGGGTGACAGCCGCTCGACCGGCGGCTCGCCGAGCAGCCGGATCAGGAGCGCGTTGATCGGCCTGAAAAGGACTGAATGATGCTCCTGCACGCGCTCCTACCTCTTCGTCCAGATCTCTGGAATGATCGCCAGGACCACGACGGAGAGCCCCGCGGCACCCGCCAAAGGCTGAAACCCCCGCCACCGCCACAGTACTATCCCGAGCAGCGTAAAACTCGCAACCGTTACCAGGAGAAGGGGAATTAAAGTTCGCCATCCCGGCTCTTTTCTTCCGGGAGACATCCGCTCCAGCAGCTTTTCAAGAGCCAGGAGGCTGGAAATTACCACGGCGGCGCATATTGTCAAGGAAACCCCTGGACCAACTCCCAGGACGAATCCGGCGAGGATTTCGGCGGCCGCGATGGCAAAAGATCGCCGCTTCACGCGCCGAACGACGGCGTCCATGTTGCTCACCGAGACGCCCTCCCCGTCAGGCGCAGGAGATTCACGAAGGCTGCGACCAGGCCGAGCGCCCCGCCCAGCCACGCCGGCACCATCCCAAGGCCGAGCGCGGCGCCGGTCCATTTGCCGAGGAGATAGCCGGCCCCCGGCCCGAGCAAGAAGAGGAGCCCGGCCGAGCTCGCTTCGGCGACGAGGCCATAGCGGGAGTGACCGGACGGCGCAGGCACGCGGGAAGTCTACCCGCTCGCGTCGAACTCAGGGCGCCAGGCTGCAGGCCTTGAGAACCGACAGGAAGGGCTGCGGCAGAACCCCGATCGCGAGGGTCCCCACGGCGCAGATCGCGATCACCGCGGCCAGCGCGTACGAGCTCGAGAGCTTCGCCCCCGACCCTTCGGTAAAGAACATCGCGGCGGCGATCCGGAAGTAGTAGAAGAGCGAAACCGCCGACATGACCACGGCCAGGACCGCGAGCCATGCGTACCCGGCCTTCATGGCCGCAGAGAAGAGGTAGTACTTCCCGATGAAGCCGGCGGTCGGCGGGATCCCCGCGAGCGAGAGGAGAAAGAGCAGCATCACGACCGCGGCCGGCATGCTGCGTCTGGCCAGGCCGTTGAAGTCCGAGACCGACTCCGCCGCGTACCCCTTGCTCTCGAGGAGGATGACCAGAGTGAACGCCCCGAAGTTCATGAACGTATAGGCGAGCAGGTAGACCAGGATCCCCCACAGCCCCCACTCCGTTCGAAACCCGAGAACGCCGAGCAGGGCGTAGCCCGCGTTTGCGATCGAGGAGTAGGCGAGCATGCGTTTGACGTTCGACTGCAGCAGCGCCGCGATGTTGCCGAGGATCATCGTCGCCGCGGACACGAGGGCCACGATGAGGCCCCAGTCGGCGTGGAACTTCGCGAACGCCACGTAGAAGATCCGGGCGAGGATCGCGTACGCGGCCACCTTCGGCCCGACCGAGAAGAACGCCGTCACCGGGGTCGGCGAGCCCTCGTAGACGTCCGGCGTCCACACGTGGAACGGCACGGCCGCAATCTTGAAGAGCAGGCCCGCGAGGACCAGCAGGATCCCCAGCATCAGCAGGTTCGACCGCTCCGCAGAGGCGAAGAGCTTCGCGAGCTCCGGCACGCCCATGATCCCGGCCACCCCGTAGACGAGCGACAGGCCGTACAGGAGCACGCCCGACGAGAAGGCGCCGAGGATGAAGTATTTCAGCGCCGCCTCGGTCGATTTCGCTTCGGCCTTGAAGTAGCCGGCAAGGATGTAGGACGAGAGCGCCATCAGCTCGAGCGCGACGTAGATCGAGATCAGGTTGTTGCCCGACACCATGAAGAGCATCCCGACGCCCGAGAACAGCAGGAGCGCGTAGTACTCGCCACCGGGATAGGGCGCCGACCCGACGAACCGCACCGAGGCGAGCACCGTCAGCGCGAGCGAGAGCAGGATGAGCGCCTTGAAGAACAGGGCGAAGTTGTCGACCACGAAGGTGCCCCCGAGGATCGGGGCCTTGCGGCCCGGCTGTCCCGAGACGAAGACGAGCAGGCCTGCGGTCACCATGATCGCGAGGACCGCCAGAAACGCGAGGAACTCCTCGCGCTTCTTGCCGAAGGTCACCGAGAGGCCGAGCAGCAACAGGCCTGCCGCCGTCAGAAAAAGCTCGGGCGAAAACAGTTTCCAGTTGGACGGGGCGAACGAAAACGTCATGGGCGCGGGGGCTCGCTGCCGGCGGCCGCGGGGGCATCGGCCTTCAGCGCCATGGCCGGGGCTTCTGCGATCGGGCCGCCGACGGCCTGCACGATCCTCTCCGAGGGCCGGCGCAGCACGTCGAAGATCGGCTTCGGGTAGAGCCCGATCCAGAGGGCCAGCACGACGAGCGGAGCGAGCGTGAGCTGCTCGCGCAGCGTCAGGTCGGCAAGCCTGGCGTTGGCCGGATTCGTCAACTCGCCGAAGAAGATCCGCTGGTAGAGCCAGAGCAGGTACGCCGCGCCGAGCACGATCCCGGTGGCCGCGAAGAAGGCCCACCAGAAGTTCCTTGCAAAGGCGCCCTGCAGGATCGTGAACTCGCCGATGAAGCCGTTCAAGAGCGGCAGTCCCATCGAGGAGAGGGCCAAGATCAGGAAGTACGTCGCGTAGATCGGCATCTGCTTCGCGAGGCCGCCGTACTCGGCGATCATCCGCGTGTGGCGCCGCTCGTAGAGGATGCCCACGAGCAGGAAGAGCCCGCCCGTCGAGATGCCGTGGTTGATCATCTGGAGGACGCCGCCCTGGATGCCCGCCATGTTCAGCGCGAAGATCCCGAGCATCACGAACCCGAGGTGCGAGACCGAGGAGTAGGCGATCAGCTTCTTCATGTCCTTCTGGACGAGCGTGACCATGGCGCCGTAGACGATGCCGATGATCGAAAGCGTCACCATGACGGCAATCACGCGGCTGTTGCGCACCGCCTCGGGGAACATGGGCAGCGAGAACCGGACGAAGCCGTACGTCCCCATCTTCAGCAGGACCGCCGCGAGGATGACCGAGCCCGCCGTGGGCGCCTCGGTGTGCGCGTCGGGCAGCCACGTGTGGAACGGGAACATCGGAACCTTGATCGCGAACCCGAAGAAGAAGGCGAAGAAGAGCCAGATTTGCAACTCTGCCGGCATCCCCGCCGCGACCGCCGTCAGCTTCTCGATCGAGAAGGTGGCCGCGTTGCCGAGGCCTCTGTAACCGAGGAACCCGGTCGTGTTGTAGAAGTAGAGCGCGATGACGCCGAGCAGCATCAGCACCGACCCGGCCAGCGTGTAGAGGAAGAATTTGATCGCCGCGTAGAGCCGGCGCGCGCCTCCCCAGACGCCGATCAGGAAGTACATCGGGACGAGCATCACTTCCCAGAACACGTAGAAGAGGAAGAGGTCGAGGCAACAGAACGTCCCGATCATGAAGGTCTGCAGGAGCAGCAGCAGGACGTAGTACTCCTTCTGCCGCTCCGTGATCGCCGAGTAGGAGCAGTAGACCGCGATCAGGCCGATGATCGTCGTCAGCAGGATCAGCAGGAGCGTGATGCCATCGATCCCGAAGTGGTAGTTGACCCCGAGCGACGGGATCCACGATGCCTTCTCCACGAACTGGTAACCGTCCTTCGCGCGGTCGAAGGCCCACCAGAGCGGCAGCGACACCGCGAGATCGACCGCGGCGACGAACGTCGCGAAGGCCTTGATCGGCCCCGTTTTCTCCTTCGGGAAGAGGAAGATGATCGCCAGCGCCCCGAGGAGCGGGATGTAGGTGATGAGCGAAAGGATCGGAACTTGACTCAAGTCCATAGGCCTTCCTTCACCAAGTTGACTGTTGACTGTTGACTGTTGACTGTTGACTCATGTCTCACCGGAACAACAGATACACAGCCACCAGACAAAACAACCCGCCCCCCATCACCAGCGCATAGTTCTGCACCCGTCCCGTCTGGGCCCGGCGGAAAAGGCCATAGAGCCCCTGCAGCGTACTGGCCACGCCGTTGACGAGGCCGTCCACGACGTACTGGTCGAAGAGCGAGGCGACCCAGGACACGCCGCGCGTGAGGGCCGCGGCCCCGTTGGGAATGAGGTCGACGACCGTGGCGTCGACGTCCCACAGGAAACGTCCGCCGCCGAGCGCGAGCCCCTTGACGAAGACCCGGTCGTAGGCCTCGTCCACGAAGTACTTGTTGGAGACGGCGCGATAGACGCCCGGCCACTGCTCGGCAAGGCGGGCGGGCGCCCGTCCCTGGCCTTTCACGTACCACGCCCAGGCGAGGTAGATGCCGATGGAGGCGACCGCAACCGCGGCTGCCATCAGCGCGAGCTCGAGGGAGAGCGACGCGTGGTGTCCCTTCTCGGCAAGGCCCGCGATGGGCAGCCGGATGGGCCGAAGAAACTCGCCGATCCGGTCGCCGTGCTCGATGATCGGCACGCCCGCGTAGCCCGACACGATCGAGAGAAACGCCAGCACGACGAGGGGCACCGTCATCGTCGCCGGCGACTCGTGGACGTGCGCCTCCTGCTCCTTCGTTCCGCGAAAGCTCCCCCAGAAGGTCAGCGACAGGAGGCGGAACATGTAGAAGGCCGTCAGCCCCGCGGTAAACAGCGCGACCGCATAGAGCACGCGCGGCAGCCACGGAACGGCCTCGAACTCCGCATGGAAGACGGCCGCCTTGATCGCGTCCTTCGAGAAGAAGGCCGCGAGGAAGGGCACGCCGGAAATGGTCAGCGTGGCGACGAGGAACGTCCAGTACGTCCTCGGGATCTTCTTCGCGAGGCCGCCCATCCTCCGGATGTCCTGCTCCCCGCCCATCGCGTGGATGACCGAGCCGGCGCCGAGGAAGAGGCACGCCTTGAAGAACGCGTGCGTCGTGACGTGGAACATGCCCTCGCTGAAGGCGCCGACGCCGCAGGCGAGGAACATGTACCCGAGCTGCGAGACGGTCGAGTACGCGAGCACCTTCTTGATGTCGTTCTGGGCGACGCCGATCGTCGCCGCAAAGAGCGCCGTGAAGGCGCCCACGATCGCAACGACGATCATCGCGTGCGGCGCGAGGCGGAAGAGCACGTTGCAGCGCGCCACCATGTAGACGCCCGCCGTGACCATCGTCGCCGCGTGGATGAGCGCCGAGACGGGCGTCGGGCCGGCCATGGCGTCCGGCAGCCAGACGTGGAGCGGGAACTGCGCGGACTTGCCGCAGGCCCCGACGAAGAGGAGCAGGCAGATCACCGTCATGTACGGCGTGTACGCCGAGGAATTCGCCGCGGCTGCCGCGAAGACCTTCTGGAAGTCGAGCGAGCCGAAGAGGGCGAAGACCCCGAAGATGCCGAGGACGAAGCCGAAGTCGCCGATCCGGTTGACGACGAAGGCCTTCTTGCCCGCGTCGGCCGCGAAGTTCTTCTCGTAGTAGTAGCCGATGAGCAGGTACGAGCACAGGCCCACGCCTTCCCACCCGACGAAGAGCATGAGGAAGTTCGCTCCGAGGACGAGCACGAGCATCGAAAACATGAAGAGGTTCAGGTACGCGAAGTAACGGCCGTAGCCCTCCTCGTGCGCCATGTACCCGGCCGAGTAGACGTGGATCAGGAATCCGACGAAGGTCACGAAGGCGAGCATCAGAGCCGACAGCGAGTCGAGCCGGAACGCAGCGTCCACGACCCAGTCGCCGACGCCCCCGTGGATCTGCCCGACCGCCTGGTTCACGCCGAGCGGTATCCAGCGGTAGAGGGTCACGGTGTGTGACGCGCCTTCGGCGAAAGCCTTCAGGCCCACGTCGAAGATCGCTCCGAAGGCGAGCAGGCACGCGATCGCAACGCTGCCCGCGCCCACCACGGTGTGGACCGCCTGGAGGGGAATCGCGTGCGCCCCTCCATGCCCGCTGCCGTGCGCATCGTGCGCGGCCGCCGCCGCGGGAGCCGCGTGGCCGGTACCCCCGTGGCCATCCACGTGCGCCTCCCCCTGCGTCCGGTGCGACAGCAGGTACAGAAGGCCGTTGATCACGAAGCCCGCCAGCGGGAAGAGCGGGATCGCCCAGAGCAGGTTCTTCATCGCGCTCTGCGCCTATCCCTGCATCGTGCGGGCTTCTTCGACGTCCAGCGTCTTGCGCTGCCGGAAGAAGGAGATCGTGAGCGCGAGGCCGATGGCCGCTTCGCCCGCGGCGATCGTGATGACGAAGACCGAGAACACTTGGCCCGTCAGGTCGGAGAGCCGCCGCGAAAACGCGATCAGGTTCAGGTTGACGGCATTCAACATCAGCTCGACCGACATGAGGATCGTCAGGAAGTTGCGCCGCACGAGGACGCCGAAGAACCCGATCGAGAAGAGCAGGAAACTGACGATCAGATAGTGGTTGATCGTGATCGTCATCAGTCCATCTTCTCCAACGAACGCTTCCCGAGCACCACCGCCCCAACCATCGCGACGAGCAGGAAGACCGACGCCACCTCGAAGGGCACGAGGTAGTCGCGGAAGAGCACCCACGCCACGGCCTCGGTGTTGCCCGCGATCTTGTCGCCGACCATCCGCAACGCGTCCGGCTTGACGGCGACGTCCGGGAGCTTCTCGGTGCCGAGGATGTATAGGAACGGGAGCAGGAAGACGGGCAGCAGCAGGAGCGCGACGTCGAACTGGGTCTGGAACGCCTTGCCCGCCTGGACGACGCCGGGGTTCACGAGCATGACGACGAACAGAAACAGGACCATGATGCCGCCCGCGTACACGAGCATCTGCACGGCCCCGACGAACTCCGCCTGCTGCAGGATGAAGATGCAGGCCACGACGACGAACGACAGGAGAAGGAAAAGCGCGGAGTGCACCGGGTTGCGCGCCGCCACGACGGCGATCGCCGACGCGAGCGTGAGGACCGCGAAGATCGCGAACAGCCAGCCCGCGGTTCCCGTCAGCAGCGCCCCGCCCTCCATCGCGCCCTACCCTCTCTCCACGACCGTGAAGGGCTTCACGTTCGGCGCCTCGCGCCAGTCCGTGAGCTTTCGGATGTCGAGGTAGAGCGACTCGTTGCGGTCATACGACGCCATCTCGTAGGTCTTCGTCGTCAGCCAGATCGACTTCGGCACCGTCGGGCAGGCCTCCTCGCAGAGCTGGCAGAACATGCACCGCTTCAGGTCCACGTCGAAGCGGTCGAGCACCTTGACGGACTTGGCCGCCTCGTCCTTCTCGTTGTGCCAGTCGATGTAGATGATGTTGATCGGGCATTCGATCGCGCAGAGCGTGCACTTGATGCACCGCTCCTCGTCGAGCCGGAACATCCCGCGGAACCGGTCCGACGGGAGCTTCTTCTGCTCGGGGTACTCGATCGTGACCTTCTTCTTGAACAGGTGCCGCCCCGTGACGGAGAGGCCGTCGAACAGGTCGAGCAGCGCGATCTTGTCGAGCCATTTCTTCAGAGCCACTTAGGTCAACCCTCCACCGGATGCGGCTCGGCGGCCAGCCGCTCGCGCCGGGTGAGCTTCTGCCGAAGCTTCGAGAGAAGGAACATCGCGACGAAGAGGCCCCCGAAGATCCACGCCAGCCACACGAGGCCCGTCGTTCTTCCCGGCGTGAGCAGGATCGCGAAGGCGACCACGACGATGTTCGCGAGCGCCATCGGGATCAGCCACTTCCAGCCGAGCGCCATCAGCTGATCGAAGCGGTACCGGGGGAACGTGGACCGGAACCAGATGTAACAGAAGATGAACGCGCCGACCTTGCCGAGGAACCAGACGAACGGCGGCACGATGCCGAGGAACTTGAGCGCGGCCACGTTCGGGAAGGGCTGCAGCCACCCTCCGAGGAATACCGTCACGGCCACGCACGAAATGATGATCATTGCCGTGTACTCGCCGAGGAAGAAGAAGGCGAACTTGACGCCGGAGTACTCGGTGTTGAACCCCGACACGAGCTCGGACTCAGCCTCGGGCAGGTCGAAGGGGTTGCGATTGGACTCGGCGACGCCCGAGACGAAATAGATGAAGAAGGCCACGAGCCCCGGAAAGATGAACCAGAGCTCCATCGCCTCCTGGCGCCGCACGATCGCGACGAGCGAGAGCGACCGCGTCATCAGGAGCACCGACACGAGCGAGAGGCCCATCGGCACTTCGTAGGACACGAGCTGCGCGGCAGAGCGCAGCCCGCCGAGCAGCGAGTACTTGTTGTTCGAGGACCAGCCGCCGAGGATGATCCCGTAGACGCCGATCGACGTGACCGCGAGCAGGAACAGCAGGCCGATGTTCACGTCGGCCACCCAGAGCGGGACCATGGTCTTGCCGATCCGGACCGGCGGACCGAACGGGATCACGGCGAGCGCGGTGAGCGCAGGAATCACGGCGAGAACCGGCGCCAGGAAGTGCACGGCCTTCTCGGCCTTCGCCGGCGTGATGTCTTCCTTCGTGACGAGCTTGACGAGGTCGGCCAATCCCTGCAGCGTCCCCTGCGGCCCGACGCGGTTGGGCCCGAGGCGCACCTGCATGAATGCCATGATCCGGCGCTCGGCGAGCACGATGACGAAGCCGACGATCGCCGGCACCGTGGCGACCAGCAGCACGACCTTGACGTATGTCCAGACGTCCGCGCTCATGCGTTTCCCGTTTCCCGTTTCGCGTTTCCCGCGCGCGTCACCGGTCCACCTCACCGAGCACGATGTCAATCGTGCCGATCAGGGCGACAAGGTCCGACACGAGATGCCCCTTCGCCAGCCGCGGCAGCGCCTGCAGGTTGATGAAGGAGGGCGGCCGCACGTGCATCCGGTACGGCTTGTTGGTGCCGTTGGAAACGCAGTAGAAGCCGAGCTCGCCCTTGGGCGATTCGATCGACGCGTAGACCTCTTCGGCCGGCGGCTTGATCACGCGCGGCACCTTGCCGCGTATCTCGCCCGGCTCGAGCTTCTCGAGGCACTGCCGAAGGATGCGCGCGCTCTGGCGCATCTCCTGCACGCGCACGATGTACCGGTCGTACGTGTCCCCGTTCTGCCGCGTGGGGACGACGAAATCGAGCTCCTCGTAGCACTCGTAGGGCTGCGCGCGGCGCAGGTCCCACGCCAGGCCCGAGCCGCGGATGATCGGCCCGGTCAGGCCCCACTCGACGCACTCTTCGGCCGAGATGACGCCCACGCCGACCGTGCGCTTCTTCCAGATGCGGTTGTCCGTCAGGAGCTGCTCGTAGTCGTCGATGCGGGCCGGCAGGTCAGCGAGGAACTCGGACACGCGCTCCGTCCAACCGGCCGTCAGGTCGAACGGCAGGCCGCCAATGCGCATGCAGTTGAGCGTCAGCCGGGCGCCGCAGTACTCCTCGAAGAAGTCGAGGATCTGCTCCCGCTCCCGGAAGGCGTACCAGAACGGGGTCACCGCTCCCAGGTCGATGCCCGAGGTCCCGAGCCACACCAGGTGCGAGGAGAGCCGCTGGAGCTCGTCGAGAATCACGCGGATGAGCTGCGCGCGCCGCGGGATCTCGACGCCGAGTAGCTTCTCGACGGCGAGACAGAAGGCGTGGTTGTTCGTCGCCGCCGCCACGTAGTCCAGGCGGTCGGTGTGCGGGATCCCCATCGGGTAGGTCTCGGTCTCGAAGAGCTTCTCGGTGCCGCGGTGGAGGTAGCCGATGTCCGGCTTCGCCTCGAGGATCTTTTCCCCGTCGACCTTGAGCACCAGCCGCAGCACGCCGTGCGTCGAGGGGTGCTGCGGGCCGAAGTTGAGCTCCATCTCCTGGACGTCGAAAAGCGTGTGGGCTTCCGGCGAGGCGGCCGTCCCGGAGCGCGCGGCCGCGGCGCCCGCCTGCGCGCGTTCGGCGAAGTACGCGGCCTCGTCCTTCTCGGCTTGAGAAATCTTCTCGTCCGTCATGCGAACCAGCGACCCCCCAAATCCGAAATCCGAATTCCGAAATCCGAATTCACGAGACCACCTTCCGATTCGAGTCCTTCTGCGACGGCCCACCGCCCTCGGGCCACTCCTCCGGATAGACGGCCGCGCCCGTGTCGATGCCCTCGAGGGGGAAGTCCTTGCGGAGCGGAAACCCGTTGAACCCTTCCCAGGTGAGGATCCGGCGCAGGTCGGGATGCCCGGAGAACTTGATCCCGAACATGTCCCAGGTCTCGCGCTCGCACCAGTTGGCGGAGAGGAAGACCGCCGCGATCGACGGCACGTCCTCGCCGTCCGCCGCGGCGCACTTGACGCGGATACGGGCGTTCTTCGAGAACGAGTAGAAGTGGTACACGACCTCGAAGCGGGGGCTGCGGTCCTTCCAGTCGACCGCCGTCACGTCCACGCAGTACTTGAAGTCCTGGCCGTCCTTCAGGTGCCGCGCCACGCGGGCGATCGCATCCTTCTGGACGACGACCGTCACCTGGCCGGCGAACTCCTTCGCCGAGACGACGGTGTCGGGCAGCGCCGCGCGGATCGCCTGGACCCAAGGGTGGCCTGAAGCATCTACCGCCCCGGGCCTCGGCTTCTTCTCCTCGGCGGGAGCCTTCTCGAGGTCCGCCAATCAGGAAGCCTTCCGGATGACTTTCATCCGGTCGATTTTCTTCTGGAGGGCCATGATGCCGTAGATGAGCGCCTCGGGCCGCGGCGGGCAGCCGGGCACGTAGACGTCCACCGGCACGATCCGGTCCACCCCCTGCGTGACCGCGTACGTCTTGTAGGGGCCGCCGCAGGTGGCGCACGAGCCCATCGCGATGACCCACTTCGGCTCGGGCATCTGGTCGTAGAGGCGCTTGACGATCGGGGCCATTTTCTCGACCACCGTGCCGGCCACGATCATCAGGTCCGACTGGCGCGGTGTCCCGCGAAAAACCTCGGCGCCGAAGCGCGCCAGGTCATGCCG
>JBGPGG010000002.1:0-75811 GCA_041483715.1 Thermoanaerobaculia bacterium | reverse complement strand
GCAGATCTGACGGCTCTGCTGCGCACGGCCGGGCTGCCGCTGACGGGTCCGGCTTCGTTGTGGCTTCGGGCCCTCGCAGCCCTCGCGACGTTCGGGCTCTGGCTCGCGGCGGCTTCGCGCATCCGGGAGCCATGGCGGGCCCTGACCCTCGTTCTCCTGGCGACGATCTACCTGATGCTATTCAACCCGATGACCGAGAAAAACAGCTACGCAATCGTCGCCCCGGCCTTCGCGGTCAGCGCCGTCGCGTGTCTAGCGGACAAGCGCACGCGCCCTTTCGGGCGGCTCCTCGGTTTCGCCGTCGTTTCGGTGGGAGTCTTACCGGAGCTTTTCTGGCGGCTCGACGAGGGTTTCGGTCTTTGGTGGGACCCCCTCATCGTGACGGCGGTCGGCGCGGTCCTCGCGCTCTCGATCGCGACGGGGAAACAGGTCTTTCCCGTGGCAGGGGTCGGGTGAGATACCTCGACGTCACGCCCGGGCTGCGGCCTCTCCTTTTGCTAGACTTACCGGCCTCTCGGGAGGCTGGGTGGCAATTTTCGGGAAAACAGACCCGCCGGATCCTTCTGCGGGTCAGGAGCGCGCGGGAGCGGCGTCCTCCTCGCCGGCGACCGTCATCGGCGCAAAGGCCCGTTTCGTGGGCGAAATCACCGGGGACGAAGACATCCTGATCCACGGTCGGTTCGAGGGAAACATCGAGGTCAATCGCAGGGTGACCGTCGCCCCCTCGGGGGAGATCAAGGGCGACATCCACGGCCGGTCGGTCGTCGTCGGCGGGCGTGTTCACGGGCAGATCCGCGCCGACGAGCGTGCGGAGCTGCTCGCCTCCGCCTCGGTCCAGGGCAACGTCAGCGCTCCCAAGGTCGTGATCGCCGAGGGGGCTCAACTCCAGGGGAACGTGGCGATGTCCGCGGGAGACTCGCCCGCGGCCCCTGTCCAGAAGCAAGTGGAGGAGCACTGATGGCGACGGAGATTGCGGTCGAAACACAGCAAAACTACATTGGCGGAAAGTGGGTCCCGGCGGCGTCGGGTGCGACCTTCGAGGACCGCAACCCCGCCGACAACGACGACCTCGTCGGTCTGTTTCCGAAGAGCGACCGGCGGGACGTGGAAGCCGCCGTCGCGGCGGCGAAGAAGGCCTTCCCCGGCTGGAAGAACACGCCGGCGCCGCGACGCGCCGAGATCCTCTACGCCGCTGGCGAGATCCTGAAGCGCGACAAGGAGAAGCTCGCGCGCCTCATGACCCGCGAGATGGGCAAGGTCCTCGCGGAGACGCGCGGCGACGTCCAGGAGGCGATCGACATGGCGTTCCTCGCGGCGGGCGAGGGGCGGCGGCTCTTCGGGTTCACGACCCCGTCGGAGCTTCCGAACAAATGGGCGATGTGCGTGCGCCAGCCGGTTGGCGTGTGCGCCCTGGTGACGCCGTGGAATTTTCCGATGGCGATCCCGGCATGGAAGTCCATGGCGGCCCTCATCGCCGGCAACACGATCGTCATCAAGCCGGCGACGGACACCCCGGCCTCGGTCGTCGCCCTCGCACGCGTGTTCGAGGAATCGGGGCTGCCGCCCGGCGTCTTCAACGTCGTCATGGGCTCGGGCGGGGAGGTCGGCGATCCGCTCATCCAGCACCCCGACGTCCGGGTCGTCTCTTACACCGGCTCGACCGAGGTCGGCCGCAGCATCTCGAAAGCCTGCGCGCCGACGTTCAAGCGGCTCCACCTCGAGATGGGCGGCAAGAACGCGATTCTCGTCATGGACGACGCGGACGTGGATCTGGCCGTCGACGGCGCGGTCTGGGGAGCGTTCGGCACGACGGGGCAGCGGTGCACGGCCTCGTCGCGGCTGCTCGTCCACAAGGCCGTCTACGACACGTTCCTCGAAAAGCTCGTCGGCCGCGTCAAGGCCCTGCGGGTCGGCAACGGCCTCGACGACGAGGTCGACATGGGGCCGTGCGTCTCCGCGAAACAGCGCGAGACCGTGGCGAAGTACGTCGAGATCGGGAAAGCGGAGGGAGCGAAGCTCGTCTGCGGCGGCCAGATGCTGACGACGGGCGCGCTCGGCAAGGGCTGGTTCCACGCTCCGACGGTCTTCGCCGACGCCAACGCGAAGATGCGGGTCGCCGTGGAGGAGATCTTCGGGCCCGTGACGACGGTGGTGCCGATCTCTTCGCTCGAAGAGGGAATCCAGGTGGCGAACTCGGTCGCGTACGGGCTGTCGGGCTCGATCTACACGCAGGACGTCAATAAGGCCTTCACCGCGATGCGCGAGTTCGAGACGGGAATCTTCTACGTGAATTCCTCGACGATCGGCGCCGAGGTGCACCTGCCCTTCGGAGGCATCAAGGACACGGGCAACGGCCACCGCGAGGCGGGCATCGCCGGCCTCGACGTGTTCACGGAGTGGAAGTCGATCTACGTGGATTTCTCGGGCAAGCTGCAGAAGGCCCAGATCGACACGCACTGAGTCGTGTCGTAGGGGCGGGGCTGCTCCGCCCGCCGAGGCGAGAGGAGAGGGAATGATCGTCGGGCTGCCGAAGGAAATCAAAGACAACGAGAACCGGGTCGGTCTCGTACCTGCGGGGGTCAGGGCGTTGACGTCGGCGGGTCACGAGGTCTTCGTCGAACACGACGCGGGCGCGGGGTCCGGGATCGCGGACGACCAGTACGTGGCGGCCGGAGCGAAGATCCTGGCGACGGCCGACGAGGTCTTCGGCAAGGCGGGGATGATCGTCAAGGTCAAGGAGCCGGTCGGACCCGAGTACCAGCGGCTGCGTGAAGGGCAGATTCTCTACACCTACCTGCACCTCGCCCCGGCAAAGGCGCTGACGGACGTGCTCCTCGAGCGCGGGGTCACGGGCGTCGCGTACGAGACCATCACGGCCGCGAACGGCTCGCTGCCGCTCTTGACGCCGATGTCCGAGGTCGCGGGGCGCATGAGCGTGCACGTGGGCGCTTACTACCTCCAGAAGTCAAACGGCGGACGGGGCGTGCTCCTCTCGGGCGTGCCCGGCGTGCCTCCGGCGGATGTCGTGATCATCGGGGGAGGCGTCGTCGGAACCAATGCCGCAAAGATCGCTGCCGGCATGGGCGCCGACGTGACAGTCCTCGAGATGTCGCCCGACCGGATGCGCGAGCTCGACGACATCTTTCTCGGGCGGATCAAGACGATTGCATCGAACCCCATCACGCTCGAAGAGGGATGCCGCAGGGCCGACTTGTTGATCGGCGCGGTGCTCATCCCCGGGGCCGCGGCGCCGAAGCTCGTTTCGCGACACCTCATCTCGCAGATGAAGAAGGGCGCCGTCGCCGTGGATGTGGCGGTGGACCAGGGTGGCTGCTTCGAAACGACGAGGGCGACGACCCACTCCGATCCCGTCTACACGGTGGACGGCGTGATCCACTACTGCGTGGCCAACATGCCCGGCGCCGTGGCGCGCACTTCGACCTTCGCGCTCACGAACTCGACGCTGCGGTATGCGCTCCAGCTCGCCAACAACGGCCTCGAGAAGGCGGTCGCGGACGACGCGCACCTGGCTCAGGGCGTCAACACCTATGGCGGCAAGCTCACCTACCGCGCGGTCGCCGAGGCCCAGGGCAGACCGTACACGCCGCTCAAAGAGGCGCTCGGATAGCCTTTTTCCATGGCGCTGTCGGTGCGCCGGCGGGCAAGGTAGCCCCAAGCCGGAACCTCTCCGGCTCCCGTGCGTATTGGGGGGAGAGGGGGATCTCATGAACCGTCTTGCCTTTCGCGCACCGCTCCTTGCGGCCGGTCTGGTCCTGGCCGCCCTGCCGGGGCTGGCCGAGACCCGAATCGAGAAAGACCTGAAGCTTGCGCCGGGCGGCGATTTCCAGCTGGACACCGACATGGGCTCGGTCGTCGTGGCCTCGAGCCCGGACGCCGGCGTGCACATCGTGATCACCTCGAAGAGGAAGGACCTGGAGGATCTGCTCACCTTCCGCTTCGAGGAGGGGGCGACGTCCGCGAGCGTCGTGGCCAGGAGGAAGCATCCCATGTCGTCCTGGTTTTCCGACCACGGAGGCTCCGTGCACTACGAGATCCGGGTGCCCGCCGAGACACGGCTGTCGATCGACACGTCGGGCGGCAGTATCAAAGTCGCCGGGATGCGTCTGCCGGCGAAGCTGGACACGTCGGGCGGCAGCATCACCGTGAACGACCTCGTCGGGGACCTCGACGCCGACACGTCGGGAGGATCGATCGATCTCAAGGACATCAAGGGCCGGGTGCGCGCGGAGACTTCGGGCGGCGGCATCGAGGCCGTATCGATCGAGGGCCCCGTTCACGCCGAGTCCTCGGGCGGTTCGATCGAGCTCCAGAAGGTGACCGGCGACATCGACGCCGAGACCTCGGGCGGCGGAATCCGGATTGTGGACGCTGGCGGCCGGATCCACGCCGACACCTCGGGCGGCTCGATCGAGGCCTCGTTCGCGAAGGGCAACTCCCACGGAGGGTCGCTCGAGACCTCGGGCGGCGGCATCGAGGTCGCGGTCGACTCCACGGCGGATCTGGCGATCGACGCTTCCGGCAACTCGGTCAAGACGGAACTGTCGATCCAGGTCCGCGGCGAGATCTCCCGCGGCAACCTTCAGGGCACGCTCGGCAAGGGCGGCAACACGTTGCGTCTGCGCACGAGCGGGGGATCGGTGAGGATCCAAGCGCTTTAGGAGGCCGATAGAATGCCGGCGTGACCGATCCAGTCGCCATCGTCGGCGCGGGCCCGACCGGCATCGCCTGCGCGATCGAGCTCGGCAAGCGCGGAATATCGGCGGTCTGCTACGACCGCGGCTCGATCCTCGACTCGATCTACCACTTCCCCGAGGAGATGCGCTGGTTCTCGACGCGGGACCTCCTCGACATCGCGGGCGTCCCTTTCGCGACGCCCGAGGCGCACCCCACTCGCCTCGAGGCGCTCGCCTACTACCGCGGTGTCGCCGAACGCTTCGGCGTGGAGGTCGTCGCGCACACCGCGATCGAGCGAGTGACGCCGCTTCCGGGCGGAGGACTTGCGGTCGATGCCGCGGGGCACGCCGGACCGATGCGTTTCGAGGCCCCGGCGGCGATACTCGCGACCGGCTTCTTTCATAATCCGCGGCGGCTCGGTGTCGCCGGCGGGGATCTGCCGCATGTCCACGCGCGGTACGTTTCCGGCTACCCGTTTCACGGCCGCGACGTCGTCGTCGTGGGCGGAAAGAACTCCGCCGCGGAGGCCGCGCTCGATCTCTACCGCCACGGCGCGCGCGTCACGCTCGTGCACCGCGGCGAGGGACTCTCGGAGCGGGTCAAGTACTGGATCAAGCCCGACCTCGAGAATCGCATCGCCGCGGGCGCGATCCGGGCGCTCTTTGGGTCGCGCGTTGCCGAGATCCTTCCCGAGCTCGTCCGCGTCGCCACTCCCGGCGGCGAGGAGTTCGTTCGCGCGGACGCGGTCTTTCCGCTCATCGGCTATCAACCCGATTTTGGGCTCTTCGAGCGCTGCGGGATCCGGCTCGAGGGCGATGCCCGTGTTCCGGCCCACGATCTCGAGACGCTCGAGTCGAACGTCCCGAACCTCTATCTGGCGGGGGCAATTCTCGGCGGCCGGGAGATCGGCCGGATCTTCATCGAGAATAGCCGCCACCACGCCGAGGGCATTGCGTCCTCGATCGGGTCCCGCCTGAAAGTGAGCGTCTAGCGGCCGGCCCGAGACTGCAACCAAACACCCTCCAACCGTGTTTCAGAAGCCAGGTGGAGGGCATGATGATCAGCCGATGCGCCCCGAGCGAGGGGCAGGTTCCGTGGCCGCCGGGCGGGGCGTCCGGTTTCCGGCTCGTGATGGGACAGCCGGAGCAGAAGAGAGGCGGGTCGGTCTTGGGCGTGGCACAGGACGAGGCGCTTCGGAACCGGCTGGCGGAGGACCTCGACGGGTCCTTCGAGCAGCTCGTGACGACGTACCAGGATCGCCTCTTCTCCTTTGCCCTGCGACTGACCGGGAGCCGCGAGGACGCGGAGGAGGTCGCGCAGGACGCCTTCGTGCGGGCCTACCGCGCGCTCGGGAGCTACCCGGCCGAGCGGGTCCGCGCGATGGCTCTGCGGGCATGGCTCTACCAGATCACCCTGAACGTCGCGCGGAACCGGTTCCGCGGAAAGAGAGTGAAGGTCGTCTCGCTCGACCATCCGCTCTCGGAGAGCGGGCAGACGGCGTGGGAGGCGGTCGACGACGAGGCGCTTCGGCCGGACGTGCGCTACGAGCAATCGCGCAAGCGCGCCGACATCGCCTCGCTCGTGGCGCAGCTGCCGGAACGTTACCGCGCGCCGCTGATCCTGCGTTACGTGGAGGGCCTTCGCCTCGAGGAAGTGGCAAAGGTGCTGAAGCAGCCGGTGGGGACCGCGAAATCGAATGTCCATCGGGGAGTCAACGCCCTGCGCGAGGCCCTCGTGGCGTCTCGCCGGGAGGGGGTGAGAAAGTGAAGACGATGAGAGACGCTCTGACGGTCGCCCGGGCCCTGCGGGGAATGCCGCTCGAGAAGGCGCCCGCGACGCTGCTGCCGGCGGTGATGCGGAGGGTGGGTCTTGCCGACACCTATTGGCGGCTCGATTCGCCGGTTGGCCCGGTTTTCATTGCGCACAGCAAGGCCGGGATCTCGATGGTGCGGCGGGCGAAGTCCGCGGCCGAGTTCGAGCGCGGCTTCCAGAAGCACTTCGGGCGCGAGATCCGGGTCGAGGAATCCGTGCCGCCGGCCGCCGTCCGCGCGCTCGTGGAGAACCTCAATGGGAAGGGCAAGGGCCAGCGCGAACTGCGCTTCGATCTGCGGGGGCTCTCCGAATTCGAGCGGGCCGTGCTGATGAAGGCGCTCGAGATCCCGCCGGGCGAGGTGCGGCCGTACAGCTGGATCGCCAAAGAGATCGGCCGCCCGGGCGCCGTGCGCGCCGCGGGGTCGGCGCTGGCGAAGAACCCGGTGCCGCTGCTCATCCCGTGCCACCGGGTCGTGCGCAGCGACGGGCACATCGGCAACTACTCGCTCGGCGGGCCGCACAACAAGCGCACGCTCCTGGAGGTGGAGGGCGCACAGCCCGAGCTGCTCGAGCGTCTGGCCGCCTCCGGCGTCCGCTATCTCGGCAACGACAAGGCGAGGCACTATTGCTATCCGACCTGCGGCGGAATCGCGACGCTGGTGCTCTCGAACAAGGTGCGGTTCCACTCGGAGCGGGAAGCGGTCGCGGCGGGGTTCCACCCGTGCGGCGACTGCCGGCCTCCCGTGGCGCTGGCCTCGTAACCGCGGCCGACAAGACGCTCCGACCCTCTCCTCCGTAGAAGGAGGGGAGGGTCTGTTCAGTCCTGGACTAAGCTAGCCCGGCGCAGCATGTACAACGAGTTTTACGGATTCCGAGAGGCCCCTTTCAACATCACTCCGGACCCGCGCTTTCTCTTCTTCTCGGACAAGCACCGCGAGGCGTTCAACCACGTCCTCTTCGGCATCCGCGAACGCAAGGGGTTCATCCAGATCACGGGCGAGGTCGGAGCGGGGAAGACGACCGTGTGCCGCGCGATCCTCTCGGAGCTCGGGCCGTCCTGCAAGACGGCCCTGATCCTGAACCCGCTGATCACGGCCACGCAGATGATGCGGACGATCCTGCTCGAGCTCGGCCTCGAGCCACGCAGGCTCGACCGCTCCGCGTACCTCGAGATCCTGAATCGCTTTCTCCTCGAGCAGGCCGAGGCCGGAAACGACGTGGTGCTTCTGATCGACGAGGCGCAGGACCTCGATCCGGAGCTGCTCGAGCAGGTGCGCCTGCTCTCGAACCTCGAGACCGATCAGTGCAAGCTCCTCCAGATCGTCCTCATCGGACAGCCCGAGCTGCGCGAGAAGCTCGACCAGAGGGGGCTGCGTCAGCTGCGCCAGCGGATCACGGTGCGGTACCACCTGAAGCCGCTCAACCGCTTCGAGACCGAGCGGTACATCCATCACCGCCTGAGGGTCGCCGGCGCCGACGGGCGCCCCAGCTTCTCGCCGTGGGCGATCCGGAGAGTCCACCGCTACGCGCAGGGCGTGCCCCGCCTCATCAACGCCGTCTGCGACAAGGCGCTCCTGTACGGCTATGTCAACGGGACGTACGAGCTCAAGTCGCGTGCGGTGGGGCGGGCGATCCGGGAGCTGGAAGGGGAAGTCGCTTGAGCCTGATCGACGACGCGCTGAAGCGGGCCCAGGCGGCCGGAGAGGGGGAGGCCGCAAGACCAACGAGCCGTCCCTGGATCCCCACGCCCCTGCCGGACCCGGGGCTCGCCCGGCGGCGCGCGGTGGTCCGGTGGATTGGCATCGCGGCGGCCCTCGCTCTCGTCGCCCTGGCCGGTGTGTGGCTCTACCGCCGGGAATCCTCCGATTCCCTCCCTCTCCCGGCGGGAGAGGCGCGGGGTGAGGGGCGCTCGCTTCCTGCGGTCATTGCGCCGACGGCGGAACCGACCGCGCCTGCTGCGCCGACGCATCTGCCGGCGAAGGCCCGCCCGACTCGCGTTCCTGTCCCGGCGGGAGAGGTTCGGAGTGAAGCCGCCTCGGAAGCTGCAGTGGCGCCGACTTCCGCCGCGCCGCACGCACCCCAGGCGATCGCGAACGGAAAAACCTATGCGGGTGCCGTGACGCTGCCGGGCGGCGCGAAGATCGAGCTCGGAGGCATCGTGTGGTCACAGACCCAGCCGCGCGCCCTGTTGAACGACCGCATCGCCGCGGTCGGCGCGTTCATCGAGGGGTTCAGCCTCACGAAGATCGAGGAGAACCGCGTCGTCCTCGAGAAAGATGGCGTGACGATCTATCTCTCCGTCAAGTAGCGCGCAAGAGAGCTCATCGCCGGCCGGCGAGGTAGAGGCCGGCCCAGATCTTCGGATCGATGACGGCGCCCTCGGATTCGCGCGCCCGGGCCCAGTCGGGCAGCTCGGCGATCGGGACGACGTGCACGCGGATCTTGCCGACGTCGTGCGCCGCCTGCTCGCCCGACCGGACGGCGCCGGACGCCAGGAAGAAGGTCACCATCTCGGAGCTCTGCCCGGCGGAGCCCGGGCCCTTCGCGAGCAGGTCGAACGAGGGCGCTTCGTACCCGGTTTCTTCCCGCAGCTCCCGGCGCGCGGCGTCGATCGCGTCCTCCGGGCCCTCGTCGCCGATCAGCCCGGCGGGCAGCGACACGACCGACGCGTTCATCGGCAGCCGGAACTCCTCGGCGAGGACGATCTCGTCTCCGGGGGTGATCGCTACGATCATCGCCGCCTCGGGCGCCGTGCGGTGCTGGAGATACTCCCAGCCCTTGCGGCGCAGGAACACCATGTGTTGCCCCTCGAAGAGGATCTCCGGATCGCCGCTCATGGGCCGGAGGTTACCGCCTCCGACCCGATGTCCGCGAGGAGCGAGGCGAGGTCCGAAGGGATGGGGGCAACGATCTCGATGAGTTCCTGGGTGGCCGGATGTCGAAAGGCGACGCGCTCGGCGTGCAGCGCCTGGCGCGGGAACTCGACGAGGCGTTTCTTGAGATTCGCGGCCTTCACGCGAGGGTACGCCGGCCGGCCGTAGACCGGGTCGCCGACGATCGGCAGGCCCGACGCCGACAGGTGGACGCGGATCTGGTGCGTGCGTCCCGTGACGAGACGGCACCGCAGGAGAGTGAGCCCGAGCGCGAACCACTCACGCTCGATCTCGTAGAGCGTGCGCGCCGTCCGGGCTCCTGGGGGCAGATCGTCCGCGGTCGGCCGGAAGGCCTTCATCTTCTTTCGATCCCGCGGATCGCGCCCGACCGACAGGCACACTTCGCCCTTGCGCACCTTAGGGATGCCGGCGACCAGGGCGAGGTACTCCTTCCGGAGCGAGCGCTGGCGCATCTGGCGCGAAAGCAGCTGGTGTGCGCGGTCGGTCTTCGCGACGAGGAGGACGCCCGAGGTGTCGCGGTCGAGCCGGTGCACGATGCCCGGCCGCAGCTCGCCGCCGATGCCAGCGAGGTCCCGGACGTGGTGGAGCAGCGCGTTGACGAGGGTCCCCGACGCGTGACCGGGGGCGGGATGGACCACGAGGCCGGGCGGCTTGTCGATGGCGAGCAGGTGCTCGTCTTCGTACAGGATCGAGAGGGGGATGTCCTCCGCCTCGAGCGCAGTCTCGCGGGGCTCGGGGACCTCGATCGAAATCTCTTCGCCGGCCCGCACCACGTGCGAGCGCTTGGCCGGCTCGCCTCCGACGCGGGCGGCCCCTTCCGCGATGAGCTTCTGGATGCGAGAGCGCGAAAGGTCCGAGCAGGCGGCGACGAGGAAGAGATCGAGCCGGGTCCCGGCGGACGGCGACCCCACCTGGAAGCGGCGCAATTTCGAACTCAAATCCGAATTCCGAAATCCGAATTCCGACTTATCGCCCTATGCCCCAGCGCGGTGACGGCGCGAGAGGTAGACGAGCATCCCGGCGGCCAGCGCCGCTGTCAGGAGCCCGATGAACTGCGACGTCGAGAGGACGCCGGGAATCACGAACCCGCGAACGAGGTCCCCGCGCCAGTTTTCGACGATCCCGCGGGTGATGGCGTAGAGCAGGACGTAGAGCCAGAACACCTCGCCGTCGAACGTCTTGCGGCGATACGCCCACTGGAGGATCAGGAAGACGAGGAAGGCGCTCGCCGAAAGGTAGAGCTGCGTCGGGTGGAGCGCAACGCCGAGCGGCGTGCCGACGGCGTCGTGGGCAAACTCGTCGGTGAAGGTCACGGCGAACGGACCGTGACTCTCCTTGCCGTAACAGCATCCGGCCGCAAAGCAGCCCCAGCGGCCGATCGCTTCGCCGAGCGCGATCGAGGGCGCTCCCATGTCGGCGATCGACCAGGCGGGCAGATCGTGCCGGCGCATGTAGACGATCGCCGTCGTCGTCGCCGCGATCAGGCCCCCGTAAAAGACACCGCCCGAGTGCAGGATCTCGACGAGGTCGCGCGGGTTGGCGGCGTAGCGCTTCCACTCGACGGCGATGAGGAGGAACTTGGCGCCGAGGATCGCGGAGGCGAGGATGTAGAGCGACAGGTCGAGGACCTTCTGATCCGGCAGGCCGGCCGCCAGCGCCTTGCGGCGCAGCAGCCAGATCCCGGTCAGGTAGGCGATCGCGAGGACGACGCCGTAGGTCGGGAGATAGAAGGTGCCGACGTGGATGAGCCTCGGAAAGATGGCCTATCTCCCTGGGGCCGCGTCGGGGTGCGGCGCGGACTGCTCGTCGTTGCGGAGCATGTCGAGGAAGAGGAGGCCGACGCCGATGCAGATCGCCGAGTCGGCGACGTTGAAGGCGGGCCAGTGATGTCCGGAGACCGCGAAGTCGAGGAAGTCGACGACGTAACCGAAGCGGACGCGATCGAGCAGGTTGCCGACGGCGCCGCCCAGGATGAGCGCGAGGCCGACCTGGAGCCGCACGCTCTTGTGCGAGGAGCGCAGGGCGTAGGCCGAGACGATCAGGAACACGACGACCGCGACGCTGTTCAGGAGCACGGCCTTCATGGAGGAGTCCACCGAGGCGAAAAAGCCGAAGGCGGCGCCCGTGTTGCGGACGTAGGTGAGGTCGAAGAAGTCGTTCAGGATGGTGCGCGACTGGTGGACTTCCAGCGTGCGCGTGATGATCCCCTTGGTCCACTGGTCCAGAAAGAGGACGGCCAGCGACACGGCGAGGTAGGCGCCGCGGTAGAGCGTGGATTCCCGGAGGGAAACGCTCACGCGACCGCTCCGCCGATGACGGCCCGGCATCGCCTGCAGAGGCCCTGGTCCTCGGCCTCGGGCGTCACCTTCCAACAGCGGTCGCAGCGGCGGCCGCGGGCCTTGCGGAACGCGAGATGCATTCCGGGATAGGCCTGGGACTTGCGCCAGCCGTCTCCGGTCGGGGCGGCCTCCTCGACGGTTTCCGACACGATGAAGAGGTCGGCGAGGCCCGTCCCGCGGGTTCCCGTCGCGGCCCGGTCGTTCTCGAGCTCCCCGGGGCTGCCGCTCAGGGCGATGGCGCCCTCGAGGGAGGAACCGATCACTTTCTCTCTGCGGGCTTCTTCCAGGATCACGGCGGCCTCTTCTCGCAACTTCGTCAGGCGCTCCCACGCGGCGGCGGCAACGGAACCTCCGCCGAGCTCGTCCAGCGGCTCGAAACGCGCGAGGTGGACCGATTCTTCCTTCTTTCCGGGCAGGGCCGCCCAGATCTCCTCGGCGGTGAACGCGAGGATCGGAGCCGCGGCGGTCGCCAGCGCGCGCGCGATCCAGTACAGAGCCGTCTGCGCCGAACGGCGTTCGCGCGACTTCGCCGCCGAGGCGTAGAGGCGATCCTTGAGGATGTCGCAGTAGAACGCCGAGAGCGTCGTCGCACAGAAGTTCACCAGCTGGTGGTAGATCACGTGGAACTCGTAGGCCTCGTAGGCTTCGCGGATGCGCCCGACCGCGGAGCGGGCCTGTGCGAGCGCCCAGGCGTCGAGCGGTTCGAGCTGCGACGCCGGCACGCCGTCGGTCGCGGGATCGAAGTCGTAGAGGTTGGAGATCAGGTAGCGCGCCGTGTTGCGGACCTTGCGGTACGCCTCGCCGCAGCGCGCGAGGATTTCCTCGGAGATGGGGTCGTCGTCCCGGTAGTCGAGGCTCGCGACCCACAGGCGCACGATGTCGGCGCCGTACTTCTTGATGAGGTCCTGCGGAGCCACGACGTTGCCGAGCGACTTCGACATCTTGCGGCCCTGGCCGTCCACGACGAAGCCGTGGGTGATGACCCCGTCGTAGGGCGCATCGCCATAGAGCGCGATGGAGGTCAGCAGCGACGACTGGAACCAGCCGCGGTGCTGGTCGTGGCCTTCGATGTAGAGGTTCGCGGGGCGCCCGCCCGCGGGACGGGCCAGCTCCGGCCACTCGCCGGAGCGCAGCACCGCCATGTGGGAGACGCCCGAATCGAACCAGACGTCCATGATGTCGGTCTCGGCCTGGAAGTCGCCGGGCACGAAGCCGCGCCGGTCCGCGCCGGGCGGCACGAAGTCCGCCGCGGGCCGCGCGTACCACGCGTCGGCGCCCTCCTTGCGGAAGATCGCGGCGACATGCTCGAAGAACTTCTTCTGCTCGGCCTGCGAGTCGCCCCAGGGATAGGTGCCCGCGCGCTCTCCGTCGCGCATCGCGTACAGCAGCGTGATCGGCGAGCCCCAGCGGCGCTGCCGCGAGATGACCCATTCGCGCCGGTTCTCGACCATCCCGGCGATGCGCTGCTGCCCCCAGGAGGGAGTCCAGTTCACTTTCGCGATGGCCTCGAGAGCGCCCCGGCGCACGTCCGTCGCGGGGTCGTCGAGGCGCACGAACCACTGCACTGTCGCGCGGAAGATCACGGGGTTCTTGCAGCGCCAGCAGTGGGGGTATTCGTGGCGGAACTTCGGGTCGAGCCCAACGAGCGCTCCGGCGGCCTTCAGGTCCTCGACGATCTCCGGATTGGCATCGAGGACCTTCTTGCCCCTGTACTTCTCGACGGTCGTGTAACGGCCCGCCTCGTCGACAGGCGAGAGGATCGGCAGACCCTCGCGCTGGCCCGTCAGGAAGTCGTCCTCGCCGTGGCCGGGCGCCGTGTGGACGAGGCCGGTGCCGGCGTCCATCGTGACGTGGTCGCCGAGCACGACGCGGAACGAAGCGGCCGCTTCCTCGGCCGTGAGCTCACCCCGGCATGCGGAGGCAAGGGGATGGCGGTACCGCAGGCCCTTCAACCGCGTGCCCGGCAGCGTGGCCGCGACCTTCCAGTTCGACCAGCCGGCGGCCTTCGCCACCGAGGCGGCGAGCTTTTCCGCGACCACGAAGTGGCGGCCGTCCGCCTCGACGATCGAATAGGTCTCGTCGGGATGCACGGAGATGGCGACGTTGGACGGGATCGTCCACGGCGTGGTCGTCCAGATCAGGAAGTGCGCTTGCGTGGAGGGCAGCTCCGGGAGCGGCAGCTCCGCGGGAAACGCGACGTGGATCGCCGGATCGCCGCGCTCCTCGTACTCGAGCTCCGCTTCGGCGAGCGCGGTGCGGTCCGTGAAGCACCAACGCACGGACTTGAGCGCCTGGTACACGAGGCCCTTCCCGTAGAGGCCGCCGAAGGCGCGCGCGATCTCGGCCTCGTATGAGAAGCTCATGGTCGTGTAGGGATGGTCCCAACGGCCGCCGACGCCGAGCCGCTGGAACTCCTCGCGCTGGATGCCGATGAACTCCTCGGCGTAGGCGCGGCAGGCGCGACGGATCTCGACCGTGCTCATGTCCTTTTTCTTGAGCCCAAGTTTCTTGTCCACCTGCTGCTCGATCGGGAGGCCGTGGCAGTCCCAGCCCGGCACGTAGGGCGCGTCGAAGCCCATCATCGCGCGGCTGCGCACGACGACGTCCTTCAGGATCTTGTTGAGCGCGTGCCCGATGTGGATGTGGCCGTTGGCGTAGGGCGGCCCGTCGTGCATGACGAAGCGCGGGCGTCCGGCCGCCTGCGCGCGGATCCGGGCCTCGAGGCCGATCTTTTCCCACGCCTCGAGCTGTTGGGGCTCGCGCCGCGCGAGGTCTGCCTTCATCGGGAAGTCGGTCCGCGGAAGGTTCAGCGTCGCCTTGTAATCCGGAGCGTCGCTCATTGGCGGGGCAGTTTAGCTTATGGAAATCGGAGCCGGGTCTGCCGGCCTCCTCGTCAGGAGGGCGACGACGGCCGCCGCGATGTCGCGCCCGTGCGTGATCGTGACTTCGGCCGAGAGGACGTCGAGGGCGCGGGAGCGCTCGAGCGCCCTGCCGTGAAAGGCGATCAGCGGCTTTCCGTGCGCGTCGCGGCCGACCTCGATGTCCCGGAAGGCAAGGCCGCGCCAGCCGAGGCCGAGCGCCTTCATGGCCGCCTCCTTTGCCGCGAACCGGCCGGCAACGTGCTCCGCGAAAGCGCGGGGATGGCGGCGGGCACGGCGAATTTCGCCCGGCCGGAAGATGCGGGCGAGGAACCGCTCGCCGTGGCGCTCGAGAACGCCGGCGACCCGGTCGACTTCGGTCAGGTCGAGGCCGAGGAGCAGGCCGACACCGGGCGCCTCGGCCATCAGAGGCCCATCAGGCCGAAAAAGCGGGCAATCCTGCCCCGCAGCGACTCGGGCTCTTCTGCCGCGAGCCCATCGCGCCCGACGACCAGCTGATCGGCCGTGTCGCGGCGGCGCTCGAGGATCACCGCGTCGAGCTTTTCGACGAGCGACGGGTTCGCGACGAGCACGGGCGCGAGCGTGGCCTTGTCGATCTCCACGAGAGTGGCTTCCGTCATCGCGCACACGGTCGCCAGGCGCGGCTCTCCGGTCAAGAGGCTGATCTCGCCGAACGAGGCCCCGGCGTCGAGAACGGCAACCTTCCGGCTCGCCCCGACGTCGCCACGGACCGAGACCCCGGCCCGGCCGGCGGCGATCAGGAACATGGACGAACCCGTATCGCCCTCGCGGACGACCGTTTCGCCATCGCCGAAGCGCACGAGCCGAGCGCCGCCGGCCAGCGTGAGACGCTCGCCCGCGGAAAGAGGAGCAAAGAGCGCGCTCGCCTCGATCGCGGCGAGGACGGTGCCGGCCGCATTCGGGCCCGGAAGAGCCCCCATGATCCATTGCCGCTGCCGGATGAGCGGGTACGCGATCGGAATGCCTTCCCGCTCCAGCCGGTACCAGGCGCGCTCGCGCACGCGGGAGTCGATCTCGAGGTATTGCGCGTAGTCCTCGAGCCAGTAACGCAGCTCGTATTCGACGGCGAAGTCGTGAAACCGGAGGAGGTAGGACGCCGGCGCGGGCAGGGCCGCGACGCCCGGGACGTCCCGGGCGGCGGCCTCGAGCGCGGCGCGCGCGCGCGCGGGGGGCAGATCGTACTCGAGCCCGACCGTCATCGTTCGCGCCATCGGGACCCTGCCGCGGCGGAAGACATCGAGCCGGTCGCGGCTGGCCATGCTGTTGGGAATCAGGAGCGAGTTGCCTTCCATCGTGCGCACCTTGATCGCCCGCCAGGAGAGCTGCTCGACCAGGCCGATCGTCCCGCCCGCGCGGATCATGTCGCCGACCTGGACCGTGCGCTCCATGGCGAGCGCGATGCCCGAGAAGAGATTGCCGAGGGTCTCCTGGAGCGCGAGGCCGATGACGGCCGTGATGATCGCGGACGTCGTGAGCAGCGCGGGAAGGCTGACGGACAGGACGAGCTTGAAGAGGATGCCGAGCAGGACGCCGAAGACGAGGAGGCTGACGAGCTGCCGCAAGAGCTCCGGCGCCGGAGCGCCGCGCCGAAGCCGGAATCCGACGTCGAAGAGGACGAAGTCCAGTACGCGCGTGGCCAGAAACGCCGCTGCGAGTCCCACGGCAAATGTTCCGTAGTCCCTCGCCGATCGGGAGTCGGTCAGAGGGAGGCCCGCGCGCGCCAGGATCGTGACGAGGCCTGCGACGACGGCGAAGAGGAGCAGCGCGGGCAGGAGGCGGCGCGCGGCCTCGAGCACGCGGGATGCGGGAGCGCTCATCGGGCGGCGATCCTCTCCGCCACCGCGCGGGGGTCCGCGCACTCCTGGAAGAGTCGGATCGCGGCGACTCCGGAAATCCTGTCCCGGTACGGATAGAGCTCCGGGAGCCGCTCTTGCGAGATGCCCCCGATGGCGTAGACCTCGCAGCCGTGCGATTCGGCCGGCGGGAGCGCGGCGAGGCTCGCGGGCCCGAGGGGAGCGCCGAAGGCGCGCTTGGACGGCGTGTCGAAGATCGGCCCGAGGACGACGAGGTCGGCGCCGGCCGCAATCGCCTCCCCGGCCTCGCGGGGCGAGTGGGTCGAGAGCCCGACGCGAAAGCCGCGCGGCGTATGGGTGCGCACGCGAGAGAGCGGAAGCCCGTTCGCGGGCAGATGTACGCCTGCGGCTCCGGCAGCGAGGGCGACGTCGAAACGGCGGTGAACGTAAATCGGGACGCCCGGGCCCAGTTGCTCGCGCACTGCGCGGGCCAGGCCGAGCTTCTCGCGGTCGGTCCCCGACGTCTCGCGAAGCTCGACGGAGAGCTGCGGCGCCCCGGCGAGCCGTTCGAGGACTCGCGCGAAACGTTCGTCTCCGATCGCGCCGCGGTCCGTGACGTAGAGCGACTTCATTCGCTCTTCACGCTGTCCTGCCGGGCGCCCTCGAGGCCCTGCGTGAGGTTGCGAAGGTCCGCGATGCCCGCCGCCAGGTGGACGAGGCCGAGACCCGACACGAAGCCTCGGAAGAACCCCGAGCCGAGAAATCCCGGGACCGACGCGGAGCCCGTCCACGGGCGCAGGACGAGATAAACCCCCACCGCCGTGCAGTAGAAGACGAAGACGGCACTGGCCAGCAATGACAAGACGCGGCGCACCTGCCGGCGATTCTAGCCCGGACTCGGTCTCGCGTTCGTCGCGAGGACGGCAAACAGCCAGGGCCTTCGGGCGGCGAAAAAAAACCGCGCCCGAAGGCGCGGTGAAAAGAGGAGGAAACCTCAGAGAAGAGCTTGTTTCAGGGGCGGCCCGGCCGGCCCGGGTTGGACGCCGGCGCGGGGCGCGGGGGAGGTGGCGCCGAGTGGGAGGGTGGCGGCGCGGAGTGCGACGGCGGAGGCGCCGCCTGCGGCTGCGGCCGCGGGGCGGGCTGCACGGGCGCCGGGGCGCGCTCGATCGGGCGTGGCGCGGCGCCGCGCGGCGCCGAGGGAGCCTCGCGGGGAACGAACTCGTTCGAGCGCGGGGGCGCAGCGTTGCCCGTCTCGGGGCTCCGGCGGCCGGGCACCGCGCCCTCGATGACGCGGCGCGCCGGGGGAACCTGTCCGCGGGATCGCCAATCCTCGACCGGCCTCTGATCGGACTCGAACCTGTGGGTGGCCGGCGGCGCGCCCGCCTGGGGCTGGGTCGCGCGCGGATTCCCGCGCCACGGCTCGGATGCGGGCGCTCCGGTCTCTCGACGGGGCGCCTCTGCCGTGGAGCGGCCGGGTTGCTCGACGTTCGAGCGCCCTCGCCAGGACTCGGTCGGCTCGCTGCGCGTGTCCATGTGGCGCGACTCGGGGCGTGCGGTGCGATCGGAGGACGGTGGCGCCGCCGGGGCGCGGCCTCCATCGCGGAGTACCGTGCGGCCGGTCGTCCGGTCCGTCTGGATTCTCTTCGTGCTTTCGATCTGGACGGCACCGCGGCCGCGCTCTGCTGTTGTCATCATGGTCGCTCCGCGCGGCGCGAGGTCCATCGCGCCGGGACCGCTCAGGCGGCCGCGCTCGGCGACGACCGTGCGCCCGCGCAGGGCTTCGACGGTCTCACGGGGCAATTCCCGGTCCCGGGCGAGCACCGGCTCGAGGCGCTGCGCGTCGCGTCCGGCGGTGCGCTCGATGACGCGGGGAGCCTCCCGAACGTAGTCGCGCAGCGAGTCGCGCACGCCCACTCCCGTTCGGGCGGTGACGACGATCGGCCGCGAAGAGATCGCCAGCTGTCCCCCGAGGCGATCCACGACCCGTGTGCCGGGGACGACGTCGATACGTCCGCGGGTGGCGCCAAAGCCCGAGGCGCCGGTGAAGTTCCAGCCGCGGAGGTCCACCCGGCGGGTGGAGAAGTTTCCGTTGATGGCGAAGGCGAGCGAGGAGCGCGGATACGAGGTGTTGCGGTAGTAGTTGTTCCACCAGGGGGAGAATCCGCCGTACCATCCCAACGGGCACCAGCCGACGTACGAGGGCGTGTAGCCCCAGTAGACCCAGGCGGGCGAGTAGACGTTGCCGGGCGCCCAGCACCAGTTGTTCCAGCCGGTGTCGAAGAACCAGTTGCCGTAGTGGAACGGGTACCAGCCCCACGAATCCAACGACCACCAGGTCAGGCCGGCGGGCGTGTAGTACCAGGAGCCGTTCGAGTAGGGGGTCCAGCCGGCCGCCACCGTCGGGCGCCAGACGTAGGTCGAATAGCTCGAGTTGTAGTCCCAGTTGCCGTGGCCGTCGAGCGACGCCACATCGCTCGCGTAGTCCTCGCCCACGTACTGGCTCGACGCGTTGCGCGGCGAATCGTAGGTGGCTTGGAGGCGATCGGCCGCCCAGCTGTCGAAGCGGTCGCGCGAAAAACTGCCGCGCGCTATCTCGGGCTCTTCCTCGCCGTGGGCGAGCAGGTAGTTACCCGCGCGCACGGTGTAGGAGCCGGCCTGCGTGCGCACTTCGACCGAGCCGGCGCGTACGACGACTGCGGTGCCGCGGCGCGGATCCGCGTTGACGCGCACGCGCGCGCCGGGGTTCGTGTAGACGGCGACGTCTTGGGTGTCGATGCGGGGCACGGCCTTCTCGTCGGAGCCGATTACCGAGAGCAGGACCGAGCCCTCCTTGAGCGAGAGGGCCGAGACCTCGTCGTCGGATCCCTGCTGCCCGTAAAGCGAAACGAACTGGACGGCCGTGCCGCCGCCCACATGCAGGACGTTGCCGTCGGCCAGCGCGATCTCGGCGCGCCCCGGATCGTCCGTGCGGACCTCGTCTCCGGGGGAGATCGGCAGGTTGCGCCGGGCCTCGACCGAGCCGTTGAGCCCGGAGATGACCGTCACGTTGCCGGAGGCCTCGCGCACGTACGAGTAGGCGCTCCGGCGCTCCGTCTGCCCGAGAGCGGCCGAAGCCTCCAGGCCGACCAGCACCGCCAGATAGCCGATTCGGTTCGCGTTCATCGATGTCTCCCCGCTCATGCAGAGAGCGAGCCGCGTGCCACCCCGCCGCCTTGCCCGGCGCGGAAGAATATGCTCTAAATCAAGGACTTATGGTCGAGGCCCGAAGGGGAGCGAGTCGGCTCCTGTCACGCGCGGGAGACAGGACTTGGAGTGCCGAGGACATGCCGCCGGTTGCCGGCCCGGGCTTCCAGCGCGGAGCGGAGCGCTCTTGATCCACGACATCGTGCGGTTTGGCGACCCCCGGCTGCTCGCCGAGAACGCGGAAGTCGAGCTTTCCAGCGAGGACCTCGCGGGCCTCGTGGCGGACATGGTCGAGACGTGTCACGCCGCGCCGGGAGTCGGCCTGGCCGCCCCGCAGATCGGCGTCAACCAGCGCGTCGCGATCATCGACCTCTCCGTCGGCGCGGACCCGAACAGCGTGATCGTCCTCGTCAACCCGATCCTCCTCGAGGCCTCCGGGGAGCAGAAGGAGGAGGAGGGTTGCCTTTCGGTCCCCGACCTCGCCGAAAAGGTCGTGCGCCCCGCGCGGGTCCGCGTCCGGGCGGGCGACGCTTCCGGCGCGGTCCGGGAGATCGAGGGGACGGGGTTGCTCGCCCGGGCGCTGTGTCACGAGACCGACCATTTGAACGGCATGCTCTTCGTGGACCGGCTCCGGGGCTTGAAGCGCGAGCTGACCTGGCGAAAGGTCCGCCGTCAGAAGGAAAAGGGGATCTGGTGACGCTCAGAGTTTTCAACACGCTCGGCCGCCGGCTCGAGGACTTCGCTCCCCGCGAAGCGGGGCACGTGCGGTTGTACACGTGCGGCCCCACGGTCTACAACGTGGTGCACATCGGGAACCTCCGCACCTTCCTCTGGGAGGACGTCCTGCGGCGTCATCTCCTGGCGAAGGGTTGGCGGGTCACGCAGATCATGAACGTGACCGACGTCGACGACAAGACGATCCGCGGCGCAGCGCAGGCGCAGATGTCGCTGCGCGATTTCACGTCGAAATACGCGGAACTCTTTTTTCGCGACATCGATCGGCTCGGGATCCAGCGGGCAGAGGGGTATCCGCGCGCCACCGACCACGTCGCCGAGATGCAGGAGATCACGACGAAGCTGCTCGAGCGCGGCCACGCCTACGAGACCGAGGGCTCGGTCTACTTCCGCATCACGACCTTTCCGAACTACGGGAAGCTCTCCGGCATCGACCTGACGCAGGCCCGCCGCGGGGACCGCGTGGCCGACGACGAGTACGAGAAGGAGGACGTCAAGGACTTCGCCCTCTGGAAAGCGGCGAAGCCCGGGGAACCGTCGTGGCCTTCGCCCTGGGGGCCGGGTCGTCCCGGCTGGCACATCGAGTGCTCGGCGATGAGCATGAAGTACCTCGGCGCGCACTTCGACATCCACACGGGCGCGGTCGACAACATCTTTCCGCACCACGAGAACGAGATCGCGCAGAGCGAGGCCGCGACCGGGGAGCGGTTCGTCGACGTCTGGCTCCACGCCGAGCACCTGATCGTGGACGGCGAGAAGATGGCCAAGTCGAAGGGCAACTTCTTCACGCTCGAGGACGTGCTCGCCCGCCGCAACGATCCGATGGCCATGCGCTACCTGCTCCTCTCGGTGCCCTTCCGGCGCAAGCTCAATTTCACGTTCGACGCGCTCGCCGGGGCGGCGGCCGCGGTCGATCGGGTGCGATCGGCGGCGGCGCGCATCGACGAGGTCGCCTCGGGCGATGCGAAGAAGCCGGGTGCGTTTCCCGCGGCGGCGCGCGCGGAGAAGTTCGCCCTCGATTTCATGGCCGCGATGGACGACGACCTGAACACATCGGAGGCGCTCGGCGCTCTCTTTCCGTACCTGCGGGAGCTGAATGCCGCCATCGACGAAGGGACGCTCGACGCCGAAGGCGCCGCGATCGCCGGAGCCATCCTGCGCAGTGCCGACGGAGTCCTCGGCCTGCTGCCCGCGGGCGCAGAGGTCCTTCCTGCCGAGGTCGAGGCCCAGATCACCGCGCGCCTGGCCGCCCGCAAGCGCAAGGATTTTGCGGAATCCGACCGGATCCGCAACGAGCTCGCCGCGAAGGGGATCGTGCTCGAGGACGGGCCTGCGGGCACGAGGTGGAAGAGGGGATAATCGGCAGATGCTTGCGCCCGTTGGGCTCCTGGTCGTCTTCCTTGCGGGCCGTCCTAAGCCCACGCCCACGCCGACGCCCCCGGTGGTCCCAGAGATTGCCCGGGCGATCGCGGAGTTCGAAGCCCGGTATCCGCCGGTCGAGGTCAACCCCGCCGCGCTCGAGCTCGAAAGTCTCGCCGCTGAACTCGGGATAGATCTCGCGCCTCCCGTCGTCGATCGCCCCCACCCGGCACCGGACGCCCTCGCGCGAGCCGCCGCGAACGGTGCGGGCGCGTATTTGAGCCGACAGATCGAGTCGGACACGGACGCCATCGAGGTGCCGCCGGAGGCGCTTCGGGAGTTTCTCCTCCTCAATGCCGAGACGATGCAAAGAACCGTCGGGCTCCTCGCGGGAGGCGAGATGCCGCGCTGGGCCCTCGACGTCCGCCTGGGCGCCGGGGCACCGGGGCCGAACTTCATGGGACATGTGCGACTGCAGAAGCTGCTCGTGGGCCAGGCGCTCGTCGATCTGCAGACAGGTCAGTTCGCAGAGGCATCGCGTGTGCTGGAAGCGTCCTGGATTTTGAATCAGCCGTTGATCGAGCGTCCGGATCTCATATCGAAGATGGTGGCGATCAGCGTCGGTCGATGGCAGGCGGGAGCACTCAGAAAAGGCGCGTTTACGCCAACTCCGTGGGTGGCACGCCTTCGGTTCGACGGGCTTCGCTCGTCAGTGATCGCCTCGCTGCGCGACGACGCCGTAGGTGTGTTCGTCGGCGACACTCGCGGAATGTCGCGATCCAGGGAGATGGCGGCATACCTTTCCGGTAGGGCTCGCCTTGCGGAATCGCTGGCGAGCCAGGATCCGTGCGGATTCTCGGAAGATCTGTCGAAGGACGTTTGGAAGCCCTTCTTTCCCGGAGGCCCCGAGCTGGTGCTCGCCGGGATCGCTCTCCCGAACCAGTTGAGCACACTGTTTCGGCTCTACCGACTCTTGCTCGAAGCGGAGCTCTCGGCCTCTCTTCTCGAACTTCGAGCTCTTCGGTCGTCGGACGGTTCGTGGCCAGAGCGCATGCCGGACCTCGAGTCGAGAGTCTGCCGGGGTTCAAGTTGGAACGTGTCGTCAGGCGGGGACGGGGCCGTGACGGTCTCCTTCGAGGGTCGGTTCGCAGATTGGGCCTATACGCCTCCGCAAAAGTTGCCGCTGTCATTCCGTCTCGAGGAGCGGCCTTGACAGCCTCCGGACTGGGACGTAGGCTCGGTGCCGTGAGTTGTTTGCGTCCGACGGCTCAGTGGTGGTGGCGGGAGGAATCCCGGTAGGGCGATCTTGCCCTGCCGACACTTTCGGCCGGGGCGAACCAGAACGACGATAATTCGAACCTCCGGCCCGGAAGGGCTCGGGGGTTTTTGATTTTCATGGCGAAGAGAATTCTTCCGATGCCCGCGCACATCGCGTCGCTCGCGCCGAAAGACGCGGCGGACGCGCAGCGTCTCGTTGCGCGGGTTCCGGCCGGAGCGAACGCGATCGAGTTCCGGATGGATCTGGCGCAGCACCCGATCCCGGCCGCGGCGCTGGTTTCGCTCGATCCGCGGCCGGTAGTCCTGACCTGGCGCTCGATGGCCGAGGGCGGCAGCTTCTCCGGCTCGGCCGAGGAGTACCGGCGGCTCGTCGACGAGGCCTACGTCTCGGGAGCGACGGTGGATGTGGAGCACGCGCGGGGTCTGCTCGGGGGCCGGGACGCTTTTCCGGAACGGGAGCGGGTCGTCGTTTCGCTGCATTCGCCCTTTGCACTTGCGTGCGACTGGGAGGCGAGGCTGTCTTCGATGCGCACAGCCGGCGCGCATGCGGTCAAGCTCGTCGCGGGCGCCTCGGACCTTGCGGGGAGCCTGCGTATCGCGGAGCTCCAGAAGCGGCAGGGCGAGGGCGTCTCGATCTTTCCGATGGGGCCGGCGAGCGCTCCGGGCCGCGTGCTGTCGGCGCTCTTCGGCGCGGCGCTCGTCTACGGCCCGGTCGAAAGCGAGACCGCGGCGGGCCAGATTCCGATCGGGGATCTCCTCGCCGTGTACGAGGTGGATCGCCCGCGCTCGATCGAGGCGCTTTTCGGCGTAATCGCCGGGAGCACGGCGCGTTCACTCTCGCCGCTGCTACACAACACGCTCTTCCGGGCTCGAGACCTGCCATTTCTCTACCTGCCGCTGCAGGTCGCGGACTTCGACCGGGAGAAGCCGCACGAGATCGAGTTCGATCCGCCCTTCCGCGGATTCGCGGTCACGCAGCCGTGGAAGCTCGCGGCGGCGCGCGCGGGCCGGCCCTCCGAGGACGTCCGCCTCATCGGGGCCTCGAACACGCTCGTGCGCGCCCGCGGGGTCTGGCGCGCGGAGAACACGGACGTGGACGGGGTCTTCGATCCGCTGGCGGACCACGGCACGGGAGAGGGCCGCAGCGCGGTGGTCGTCGGAGCGGGCGGCGCGGCCCGCGCCGTCGTCGTTGCCGCGCGCCGCCTCGGCTACGAGGTCGTCGTGACGGCCCGGCGCGACGCTGAGGCCGACCGGCTGGCGGAGGCTCTCCACGTCGATTCGATGGCCTGGAGCGACCTTTCCGCGAGCGAGGCGGACCTCTACGTCAACGCCACGCCGGTCGGCTGGCGCGACGAGGACCCGCCCGCGATCCCCGAGCGCCTCCTCGAGGAGCGACCGCTGGTGTTCGACTGCGTGTACCGGCGCGACGGCCGCGAGACCTCAACGATTCGCGCGGCGCGCGCGGCGGGATGCCCGACGGTCGAGGGCCTCCGAATGTTCACCGTCCAGGCGGTGCGCCAGGCGGAGCTCTTCGGGGCCAAGGGCGTCACGCCCGAAGAAGTGATGCAGATCCTTCGCGCGGGTATGCCGGCGTGAGAGAGCGAGGTGAAGAGCGGCGCGAATTCCTCGCTCGGGCCCGGCCGGGCATGTGCGTTCCGGTCGCGCGCGTGTTTCCGTCGGATCTCCTCACGCCCGTGATGCTCTTCTCGCGCATGCGGGCTTCCGGGTCGGAGTGCTTCCTTCTCGAGAGCGTCGAGGGCGGCGAGACGGTGGCCCGCTACACGTTTCTTGGGATGGGACCCATCGGGCGCTGGATGGTGGAGAACGGGGAAGCCCTTCTCGAGCGAAACGGCGTCGTCGAGCCCTGCGCGGGCGATCCGCTCTGGGCGCTCGAGCGGATCGTGCGCCGGGAGCGCTTCGTGCCCGATCCCGAGCTGCCGCCGCTGGCCGCCGGGGCCGTCGGTTATCTCTGCTACGACGCCGCGCGTCTCTTCGAAGAGATCCCCGACCGGCATTCCCGCGAGGGTGGGATTCCGGACGCTCTCTTCCTGCTTTACGACGCCGTCGCCGCCTTCGACCATCCGCGGCAGCGCCTGCTGCTCCTGACGACGCTCGACCTCACCGGGAGCTCCGACGCGGAGCGCGAAGTGGACCGCGCCGTCGCGCGGCTCGACCGATTGGAGGCCTTCCTCGGACGGCCGGATCCGCCCCGGCGCGAGGCAGCCGCGGCCACCGAGGCCTTCGCGCCGCTGATGCCGAAGCCTGCTTTCCTCGACGCCGTCGGCGCAATCCAGGAAGCCATCGCCGCCGGCGAGGTCTACCAGTGCGTTCTTTCACAGCGCTGGACCGCTCGCATCGGTCTCGACCCTTTCGACGTGTACCGTGCCCTGCGCGCTTTGAATCCGTCGCCGTATCTCTATTACCTCGAGACGCGCGAGGCGTGCATCCTCGGCTCCTCGCCCGAGATGCTCGTCCGATGCCGCGGTCGGGAGGTCGAGACGCGCCCGATCGCGGGGACGGTTCCCCGCGGCGCGACGCCCGAGGAAGACGCGCGGCTTGCGGCGTCGCTGCTCGCCGATCCGAAGGAACGCGCCGAGCACGTGATGCTCGTGGACCTCGCCCGCAACGACCTCGGCCGCGTCTGCGAGATCGGAAGCGTGACCGTTCCCCGGTACGCGGCGGTGGAGAAGTTCTCCCACGTCCAGCATCTTGTCTCCGAGGTCCGCGGGCGGCTTGCGGCCGGGCGGGGCGCCGCGGACGCCCTGGCCGCCTGCTTTCCTGCCGGCACGCTGACGGGCGCGCCGAAGATCCGTGCGATGGAGTTGATCGACGCCCTCGAAGCGGCCCGGCGCGGCGTGTACGGCGGCGCGGTCGGTTACTTCGACGCCGCCGGGAACTGCGACATGGCGATTGCTATCCGGACGGCCGTGGTCGAGAAGGGGCTGTGGCGCGTCCAGGCGGGCGCCGGCATCGTCGCCGATTCCGTCCCCGAGAAGGAATACGCCGAGGCGGAATCGAAAGCCCGTGCCCTCTTCACAGCCATCGATCTCGCCCGCGAATGGTTCGGTCCCGCAAATCCGAAATCCGAAATCCGAAATCCGACATTCTCATGATTTTCGTCGTCGACAACTACGACTCCTTCACCTACAACCTCGTGCAGGCGCTCGGGAAGCTCGACGACCGGGTCGAGGTCGCGCGCAACGACCGGTTCGAGCCGGAGGCCGTACTGGAGCGCCGGCCGCGCGCGATCGTGATTTCGCCCGGGCCGGGACGCCCGGAGAAGGCGGGCCGATCGATCGAGATGATCGCCGCGGCCGAACGCGCTGGCCTGCCGCTGCTCGGCGTCTGCCTCGGTCACCAGGCCATCGCGGCCTTTCATGGCGGGACGGTCGAGCGCGCGCCGGCGCCGAGGCACGGCAAGAGCTCGCCAATCCGGCACGACGGGTCCCGGCTTTTCGACGGGATCGCCAACCCCTTCGAGGCCGGGCGGTACCATTCGCTCGTGGTCCGGGAAGAAGGGTTGCCCGCCGATCTCACCATCACGGCGCACAGCGACGATGGCCTCGCCATGGCGCTCGCGCACCGCTCGAAGCCCGTGTACGGAGTCCAGTTCCATCCGGAGTCCGTGCTGACTCCGGAAGGAGAGAAGCTTCTGGCGAACTTTCTCAGGGTGCGCGGATGACGCCGAGCATTGCCGAGGCGCTTCGGATCGTTGCGGCGAGAAAGCCGCTGCCGCGCGCGCTCGCCGAGGAGGCCTTCGGCGATCTCATGGACGGCCGGGCCACCGAAGCGCAAAAGGGTGCGATCCTGCTCGGCATCGCGACGCGCGGGGAGACGTCCGAAGAGATTGCAGGAGCGGTGACGGCCCTGCGCCGCCGGATGCGGCGCGTCGAGAGCCGGCGGTCGCCGCTGCTCGACACGTGCGGCCCGGGCGGGCTCGGAAGGAATCTCTTCAACGTCTCTACTGCCGCCGCGGTCGTGGCGGCGGGGGCGGGGGCTGCGGTGGCCAAGCACGGCAACCGTTCGATCTCCTCGCGCGTGGGCTCGGCCGACGTGCTCGAGGCGAGCGGGGTCCGCGTCGATCTCGATCCCGCCGGCGCCGGGCGCGTGCTCGACGAGGTGGGAATCGTCTTTCTCTTCGCGCCGGCGTTCCACCCGGCGATGAAGGAGCTCGGCAACGTGCGGCGCGAGCTCGGCATCCGCACCATCTTCAACGCCCTCGGCCCTCTCGCGAACCCGGCCGGGGCCACGCGGCAACTGATCGGGGTCGGCCGGCCCGAGCTCGTGCGGCTGCTCGGCGACGCCCTCGCCGCGCTCGGCACCGAGCGGGCTGTCGTGTTCCACTCCGATAACGGGCTCGACGAGCTCGTGCCGGGCACGCCCGCGGCGGGCGTCGAGGTGTTGGACGGGTGGACCCGTCCCTGGAGCTTCGATCCGGGCATGCTGACGCAGAGGCCGGTTTCGGTCGAGGAGCTCACGGGGGGCGACGCCGCCGAGAACGCCGCGATGCTGGCGCGGCTGCTCGAGGGCGAGCCCGGCGCCCGACGCGAGGCGGTGCTGCTCAACGTCGGCATGGCGCTCGTCGTCGAGGGGCGCGCCGCCGACCTCGGCGAGGGTTGCGAGCGCGCGCGGGTCTCGATCGAGAGCGGGGCGGCGGCGGAGTGTTTCGAGAGGCTGAAGCAGGCCTCGCGCTCGGCATGAGCGACGTACTGACGGAAATCCTCGCGGCCAAAGAGACGCGGCTCGCGCGCGGCGAGTACGCGGGGCGCGGCGCGGCGGCGCGCCCTGCCGACGGCGCCCGGTTCGTCGCAGCCCTGCGCGAGCCGGGCACGCGGATCATCGCCGAGTTCAAGGCGCGCTCGCCGTCCGCCGGAGAGATCCTCGCGAACCCCGACGGCAAGGTCGAGAGCTTCGCGCTCTTCTACCGGCGCGGCCACGCGGCCGCGATCTCGGTCGTGACCGAGCAGGACCACTTCGGCGGCGACCCCGAGTGGCTGGTCCGCATGAAGACGATGTCGGGCCTGCCCGTGCTCATGAAGGATTTCGTCATCGACGAGCGGCAGCTCGACTTCGCGGTTTCCCTCGGGGCCGATTCGATCCTGCTCATCGTGCGGGCCCTGCCGGAGCGGGACCTCGTGCGGCTGCGCGCGGGGGCCCGGGACCGCGGCCTCGCCGTCGTCCTCGAGGCGCACGGAGCCCTGGAAATCCGGCAGGCCGCCGTGCTCGCACCGGAAGTGCTCGGCGTCAACGCGCGGGACCTCACGAGTTTCCAGACCGACCTTTCCTCGCTCGAGGCGATGGCGAAGGAGATTCCGCCCGGTCCCGTCCGCCTGGCCGAGAGCGGGATCCGGAGTCGGGCCGACATCGAGAGGCTCGCGGCGGCCGGTTTCGAAGCCTTCCTCGTGGGCGAGACGCTGCTGCGTGCGGAGGACCCCGAAGAGGAGCTGCGGGGACTGCGCGGATGACGGCCGTCAAGATCTGCGGGCTGACGCGGCCCGAAGACGTCGCGGCGGCCTGCGAGCTCGGAGCGGCCTACGTGGGCTTCAACTTCGTCGCGTCTTCGCCGCGCCGGGTGACGAGCGCGATCGCGCGGGAGCTCGCCGCGGCGGCGGCGCCCGGCGTGCTGAGGGTGGGCGTTTTCGCGGGAGAGGACGCCGACACCATCGCCCGGGCGATCGAGGCCGGCCGGCTCCAGCTCGTGCAACTGCACCGAAGGCTGACGGAGGAAGAGGTCGCTCGCTCGCCGGTCCCGATCATCGCGGTGGCGCGACCGGCCGGTGGCGATTTCGCGGTACCGCGCCGCGAGATCCTGGTGCGTTGCCACGCCGTGCTCTTCGATCCGAGCGAGGGGACCGGGAAGACTCTCGATCCCGCCCGCCTCGAGGAGGCGAGTTGGCCCGTGCCGGTCCTCGTGGCGGGAGGCCTCGACCCGGAGAGTGTGGGCGCTGTGATTCGAAGATTGAGGCCCGCCGGCGTGGACGTCGCTTCGGGCGTGGAAAGCGCTCCGGGCATCAAGGATCGCGAAAAGCTCGAGCGCTTTTTCGCGGCGGTGAAGGAGGCCGACTCTGAAGCGTCCTAGCCGCAAGGGGTACTTCGGCGAGTACGGAGGGCAGTTTGCGCCCGAGACGCTGATGGGCCCGCTGGCACAGCTCGAGAGGGCTTTCGCAAAGTGGGGTCGCGATCGCGGTTTTCGCGCCGAGCTCGAGGAACTACTTCGCAACTACGCCGGAAGGCCGACCCCGGTGACCTTCGCTCGGGCGTTGAGCGAACACTGCGGCGGAGCGCGCATCGCCTTCAAGCGCGAGGACCTGCTGCACACGGGCGCGCACAAGCTGAACAACGCGCTCGGACAGGTTCTGCTCGCGAAGAAGATGCGCAAGACCCGCGTGGTCGCCGAGACCGGGGCCGGCCAGCACGGCGTGGCCACTGCCGCGGCCGCGGCAAAGATCGGAATCCCATGCCGCGTCTACATGGGCGTGACGGACATGGCCCGACAGGCGCCGAACGTGTCGCGCATGCGGCTGCTCGGCGCGGAGGTGGTCGGTGTCGACGCGGGCTCGAAGACCTTGAAGGACGCCATCAACGAGGCGATGCGCGACTGGACCGAGAACGTCGCGACGACGCACTACGTGCTCGGCTCCGTCCTGGGCCCGCACCCGTACCCGTCCATGGTGCGCGAGTTCCAGTCGGTGATCGGGCGGGAGGCGCGCGCCCAGTTTCGAAAGCTGGCCGGCCGCGATCCGCGTGCCGCCGTCGCCTGCGTTGGTGGAGGCTCGAACGCGATTGGTCTCTTCTCGGCGTACCTCGCCTCCCGGGTCGCCCTCTACGGTGTCGAGGCCGGCGGTCGCGGAGGGGGACCGGGGGAGCACGCGGCGCGGTTCTCGGGCGGAGCCGCGGGGGTCCTCCACGGAACGCGCACGATGCTTCTGCAGGACGAGGCCGGGCAGGTTCTGCCCACGCATTCGGTTTCGGCGGGCCTCGACTATCCGGCCGTCGGCCCGGAGCACGCTGATCTGCACGACCGCGGGCGGGTGACCTACACGAAGGTGTCCGACAGCGAGGCGCTGGACGCGTTCGCGCTCGTTTGCGAGCTGGAGGGGATACTGCCGGCGCTCGAGTCGGCGCACGCCGTTGCGTTCGCGGCGAAGCTGGCCCGGAAGTGGCCGCGCTCGGCCTGGATTCTCGTCAATCTTTCCGGCCGCGGCGACAAGGACCTGGACGAGTACCTGCGCGCGCGCGAAGGCGGAAGACGGAAAACGGAAAACGGAAAACGGAAGCCGGAAGGCGGAGGGGTATGAATGTCTGAACACCACGATCTCTTTGCTTTCACGTTTCCCGTTTCCCGGCTCCCGTTTCCCGCGCACTGATGACCCGGATCGCCGACGCATTCGGGCGGGCGCGCAGCCAGGGCCGCGCGGCCTTCATTGCTTACATCACCGCGGGCGACCCTTCGCCGGACGCCACGGTCGGTCTGGCGAAGGCCCTGGCTCGCGCGGGGACCGATGTGCTGGAGCTCGGCGCGCCCTTTTCCGATCCGATCGCGGATGGGCCGGTCCTCCAGCGCTCGGCGTCGCGGGCGCTCGCGGCTGGCACGACGCTCGACACCGTCTTTGGAATCGCCCGGCGCATTCGCGAGGAGACGGAGATGGCGCTCGTCCTCTTCTCGTATCTGAACCCGATCCTGCGCCGGGGAACGGCCCTTGCCGCGAGGTCAGCCCGTGACGCGGGCTTCGATGGCGCTCTCGTCACCGACCTTCCGCCGGAAGAGGCTTCCTGGGCGCAGCCGCACTTTCGCGACGCGGGCCTCGATACGGTCTTCCTCGTTTCTCCCACCTCGCCGCCTTCCCGCATGGCAGAGGCCGCGAAGCTCTCGAGCGGCTTTCTTTACGTCGTGTCGCGGTCGGGCACGACCGGGGCGCGCCAGGCGCTCCCGCGCGATCTGCCTCGGACGGTCCGCCGCGCGAGGAGAGAAGCGCGAGGACTTCCGGTCGCGATCGGTTTCGGCATTGCCACGCCAGAAGCCGCGCGCCTCGCCGCGTCGCTTGCCGACGGGGTCGTCGTCGGGTCCGCCCTGGTGCGTGCCGCGGAGGAGGCCGGGGACCGCCGCGAGGAGGCGGTGGAATCCATTGCCCGATCCCTCGCGCTCGCCTGCCGTCGCAATCCACAATAGGGGGCATGCGCACCGAGGGTGACTGCCTGAAGCTGCTGCGCCGGGCGAACCTCCCGCTCGACACGCTCCATGAGATCCTGTCCGACCGGAGCGCGCGGAAGTTCCACGCGGTGCGGCGAGCGCTCGCCGCCAACCCGCGCACGCCGCGCAGCGACGCCCTCGGCCTGGTCGCGACCCTCTTCTGGAGGGACCTGGCCTTCCTGTCGGCGGATGCGCGGGTGCACCCGGCGATCCGACGGGCGGCAGACCTGGACCTTCTACGGCGGCTCCCCGAGATGGCCCTTGCCGAAAGGATCGATCTGGCCCGCAACGTCGGCAGGGGGACCCTGCTTTCCCTCCGGCTCGATCCCGACCGCCGGGTCCTGGCCTCGGTCCTGGAAAACCGCTTCGCGATCGAGGCGGACGTGGTCCAGGCGGCCGTGCAGCCCGGCGCTTCCCCGGAGGTCCTGTCCCTGATCGCCGAGCACCCCCGCTGGGGCCCGCGCCCGGCCGTCCGGAGCGCCGTCCTCAGGAACCCGGGCCTGCCGGCGCCACTGGCCCTGTCGCTCCTGACCCGGGCCAGCCTGGAAGACCTGCGCGGACTCCGGGACTCGCCCCGGACGCCGGAGCTCCTAAAGGCCTGTGCGCAAAGAGTTCTTGCGGAGAGGGCCGGCGAGGTTTAGGATCGAAAGTAATCATCGCGGGAGACGAGTATGGGTGAGACACCGGCCCTCACGTTCGGAGAGGAACTCCGCCGGGAGAGGCTCATCCGGGAAGTCTCGCTGGAGGAAATCTCCTCCGCCACGAAGATCTCCGTGCGTCTGCTGACCGCGCTCGAGAAGAGCGATCTTTCCCGCCTGCCGGCGCCCGTATTCACCCGCGGGTTCATTCGCTCCTACTCCCGGCATCTCGGCCTCGCCCCGGACGAAATGGTGAATGCCTACCTCGCGGACCTCGCTCCCGAGAAGTCGCGCGACCCGGGCTCGAAGAGTGGCGGGCTGCGCGCGCGATTCCTGCGCGGACGCCGCGCGGCGGCGAGCACGATCGTCATCAGCGTCACGGGAATCCTTCTGCTCCTCGGATTGATCGCGCGGCCGGAGCGCCGCGGCACAGCAGCGACGCCGATCGCCGTGCGCCGGGCCGCGCCCGTCTCTTTCAAGAACGTTTCCGTCTCTCCCGGTCCGGCTCCGGCGGTCCACGAGGAGCCCGTCGCGGAGCCCGCGAAGCCGGCGGCCGGTGTTTCGATGGTCCTCGAGTTCGAGCAGGATTCCTGGACCGAAGTTTCGGCCGACGGTCGGACGATTTTCTCGGGCCTGAGCCGCCGCGGAACGAAGCAGCGGTTCGAGGCGCGAGACGGTTTCCGCCTCACGCTCGGCAACGCCGGAGGCGTGCGGGTCACCGTGGACGGGCGGCCGCTCGAGCCGCTCGGAGGGGCGGGACAGGTCGTCCGCGACCTTCCCGTGCCGGCCCGCGTGACCCAGAGCTAGCTCCCGGTCGCGTCTCTTGGCCGAAGCCGAAAGCCCCGGGACCCTCGATCCCCAGGACCTGATCGCGATCGTCCGATCGCCGGACGGCCCGCGCGACCTGCGTGTTTTCGCGGCCCGGGGACTGCTTCCGCTGGAACGCGACGACCGCCTGCGGGCGCTGCTCGCCGTGGTCTCCGACCCCGATCCGGACATCGGCCCGCCGGCGGCCGAGACGCTCGCGCAGGTCCCTCCCGACGACCTCGCGCGGTACCTGGACGAAACCGATCCGACGGAGACGGAGCTCGACGTCATCAGCCGACACATCGAGGACCACTTCGTCCTCGAGCGGGTCATCCGCAACCGCGCCGCGGGCGACGACACGCTGCTGCGCCTGGCCTCGATCGTCAGCGGAGCGCCCCAGGAGGCGCTGATCATCAACCAGGTGCGGTTGCTCCGTCGGCCGGCCCTCATCGACGCGCTCCTCGAAAACCCCGGTCTGACCGCCGACGGCAAGCGGCGCCTGCTCGAGATGCGCGAAGAATTCTTCGAGAAGGAGCAGCGGCGCCGGGAGCAGGAGCGCCTGCGGCTCGAGGAAGAAGAGCGCCGCGCTCAGCAGGAAGCGGCCGGCATCGTCTTCGACGAGCCGGAGGAGGAGGCGGCGGGAGGGCCGGCCGAGGGCGAGGGCGCGGATTCCGGCGACGCCGGAGCGCTCTCCGACGAGGACGCGAACTCGAGCGCCCTGGCCGCGCTCTTTCGCCGCATCTCCTTGATGACGGTCAAGGATAAGGTGAGCCTCGCGCAGAGGGGGACCAAGGAGGAGCGCCGGATCCTGATCGGCGACGTCAACAAGCTCGTGAGCACGGCGGTCCTGAGGTGCGAGGCGTTGACGCTGGCCGAGGTCGAGTCGTTCTGCGGCATGCGGCACCTGCACACCGAGATCTTCTACGAGATCGCGTCGTCGCGGGAATGGATCAAGCGTCCCCGGATCCAGCTCGCCCTCGTCAGCAATCCCTCCGTGCCCATCTCTATCACGCTGCCGCTCGTGAAGTTCCTCGGAATGCGCGACCTGCGCAAGCTCACGCGCGACCGGAACCTTCCTGAGGGCATCCGAATGGGGGCCCGGAAGGTCATTTTCGAAAAGCAGGGCTAGGCGCTCGGGCCGGGACGCTGTTTCCGGGACGCGTCGGCAAGGGCGCGGGCGCTTGCCGAAGCCGTTACTTTCTCGTATGTTAACCTTCGTCGAACTTCCGCAGCGCGGTCGAGGTTCCATCGCAAATGTCGCGAGACATTGACTACTACGAGTTGCTGGGCGTGGCGCGTGACGCCAGCGAGGTCGAGATTCGCGAGCGTTTTCGAACGTTGGCGCGCGAAGCCCACCCGGACCGCGCTCCCGCCGCGAAGAAGGCGGGAGCGGAAGCGAAATTCCAGGACTTGACCGAAGCCGTGAACGTGCTGACGAGCCCCGAGCGGCGCAAGGCCTACGACTTCGATCTGGCCGCGGCCGCCGGCATGTCCGACGACGTGGACCCGGTGGCGCAGAACTACCTCGGCCAGGGCATCGCGGCCTACAAGGACCGCAGGTTCGCCGAGGCGGCCGGCAACTTCCAGCTCGCCGTGGGGCGCAATCCCAAGGACGTCAAGGCGCAGCACTACCTCGGTCTCGCGTCGGCCCGCGCGGGCGACTTGCGCGCCGCGGTCAAGGCGATCGAATCCGCGCTCGTCCTGGAGCCGCACAACGGGGCGCTGCTCAAGGACGCCGGCGCCATTTTCCGGCAGGCCGGATTGCTGCTGAAGGCGGAGAAGGCCTACCAGGAAGCGATCCGCTGGGACCCGGCAGCGGGCGAAGCGCGCAGGGCCCTCGAAGAGATCCGCGTGCAGCGGACGGGGCGAGGCTAACGCCGCGATGGCCCAGATCGATGTCTTCGGCCTGACCGACGTCGGCAAGAAGCGCAAGCACAACGAGGACGCCTTCGCGCTCGAGGCAGGCGAGGGGTTCTTCGTCGTCGCCGACGGGATGGGCGGTCACGCGGCCGGTGAGGTCGCGGCGAAGATCACGGTGGAGACGATCGGGGAGTTCATCGCGGCCACGCGACAGAAGGAAGAGGCGACCTGGCCGTTCAAGTACGACCACAAGCTTCAGTTCAACAGCAACCGCCTCGCCGTGGCGATCGAGAAAGCGAACGAGCGGGTGATGGCCGCGGTCGCGGCCCAGCCCTGGCTGAAGGGAATGGGGACGACCGTGGTCGCGGGCCTCCTGAACGAAAAGATCCTGTCTCTCGCCCATGTCGGAGACAGCCGGGCATATCTCTATCGCGCGGGCGAGCTGACGCGCCTGACCGACGACCATTCCTGGGTCCACGAGCAGGTGGCGGCGGGGATCCTGACCGAGGACGAGGCCAAGACGCATCCGTTGAAGAACGTGGTGACGCGGGCCCTCGGCGGCGGCGCCTCCGTTTCGCCGGACCTGCGCGAGATGGAGTTCAAGATCGGCGACATGTTTCTCTTCTGCTCGGACGGGTTGACGACCATGCTCTCGGACGAAGAAATCCGCGACATGATCGCGGCCGACGACACGAAGGGCGCCGAGGACATCTGCCACGTTCTGGTCGACCTCGCCAACGAGAAGGGCGGCGTCGACAACATCACGGTCGTGTTGGTGAGGGTCGAGGAGCTCGGGCCGGCCGCGGAAGAAGAACAGTAGCTCCGCGCCTCAACGCCCTCCCTGGCAAGTCCGTACACCAATTGACGCGCCTAGACCCAAGGACTACCCTCAGGAAATGATCACTGTCCGGCAGCCCCGCTTTCGGACCGGCCGGGTCCTACTCGGCCTTGCAGCGGTGCTGGCGTCCGTGCCGGCCTACGCTGCCTCCCCGGACGGCGCCGTGCGGGCGCAGCGGTTGGCCTGGGCGCAGAGCCCGGAGAGGCATTTCCTCCCGCCGCGCGTGATTGCGTCCGCCCGCGCGGTGCTGTTCGACGAGGCCGACGACCCGAGTCTTTCCGCCGCCCTCGCGAGCGAGCTTCGCTGGCTCTCCGACGAGTTGTACGTCCGCCAGGGTTGGCGCGTCCCCTTCGCCGACGGCGAGCCGCTCCGCATTTACGTCGCCCGGCGGGAGTCGGGGGGCGTGCGGGAGGTCGCGGGGCGGCCGGGCGCGAAGGGCCGGCTCGAGTCGCCTGCCGTTCTGCTCGATGCGTCGGGGCTGTCGACGCCGCAGATCGCCCGGGAGGTCGGCCGCCAGGTGGCGCTGGCGACCCTTTCCGGGTACGACGTCGAGGACGGGTTCCTCGGCCCGGCGATCGCGGAGTACCTGTCCGGGCGCGCGGGCAGCGCGAACGCCGAAGAGGTCTGGATCGCGGCGGCCGCGCCGTCGCTCGATTTCCGCGCGCGGCCGCAAGTTCTCGGGTCGCTCTGGGTCGCCGAGGTCGCGCGGGCCGCCGGGAGCAACGGCATCCTGCGGGAAGCCTGGGAGCGCGCGGCGGATCAGGGCGAGCCGCCCATGGACGTGCTCCTGCGCAACGTCGCCGAGAGCACGGGCGAGAGCGCGGAGCAGATCCTGCTGCGCGCGGCCGCGCGCCTGTACGCATCGGTCGAGCCCGAAGCCTCGCCGTCGCGCCTGCGCCTGCTCGATGTCCAGTCCGGAGCGATCGACGCCGCGGCGCCGGCGGCCCTCACCGTGCGGCACCGCGCGTTTCTGCCGGAGACGGACGAGACGTTGCGCGTGGCCTGGCCGCCGGACGGCGCAGTCGGCGCGGCGGTCGTCCGCTATCGCGACGCTGGCTTAGCGCCGGACGTGGTGTTCTTTTCCGCCGGGGACGCTCGCGCGATCCCGCTTTCAGGCGTTGCGCGCATCGACTGGCTGGTGGCTGGAAGCGCCGATGGAGCGTGGGGAGTCATCGCGCCCGTGTACGGCGCCCTCTCGTCGGACGTTCCCTATCGCAGGCTCGAGGCGCGGGCCGCGGCGGCGGCCGAAGGCCCGCAGTTGATTTGGACGACGGCGAGCCACGAGGGCCTGTGGGGCTGGGCGATCTTCCGCGAGGAAGTGCTTGCCGACGGGCGGATCGCGCGCACGGGGCCGGAGATCATCCCGTCCTCCGAGCGCGCCGAGGCGTCGTTCCGGTACGAGTTCGTGGACTCGAGCACGACGCCCGGGGCCTTCTACCGCTACACCGTGTGGGCCGTCACGAGCGAAGGCGTTCTCGCGAGAGCTTTCGCTGTGACGTTGAAGACGGCGGATTGACAGGGCGCAGCCCTGTCATCCCGAGCGGAGCGAGGGATCGCTTTCGTCGCCGAGCCGCGTCTTCAATAGGGCGTCGGGATCACGGCAGATCGGCGGTTCAGAGCCGGCGCGAGCGGTCCTTCGCCAGCTGCTCCAAGACGATCTCCCGGTGGTCGAACGCGAAGTCGAGCTTGCGGATCTCGCGTGGCGTGAACCAGCGGGCCTCGGCCGCGTCGTCGCCTCCTTCGGCGCGCCCGCGCAGGGGCTTCGCCGCGTAGAGCACGGTGATGTTGTGGCCGCGGGGGTCGCGGTCCGGCTTCGAGTACACGCCGAGCAGCGCGCCGACGCGCACGTGCAGGCCCGTTTCCTCGAGCGTCTCTCGCGCGCAGCAGTCCTCTGTCGTCTCCTTCCATTCGCAGAAGCCTCCGGGCAGGCCCCAGTGTCCGAGAAAGGGCGGGCGCCCGCGGCTCACGAGCAGGACGCGCCCGCTCCGATCGCGGATCCACGCGTCGACCGTCAGCCGCGGCATCCTCGGGTTCATGTACGGGTTTTTCACTGATACCTCTCGAAGAACTCGCGGATCTCGTCGGCCGGGCGCCGCGTCGCGAGCTCGCGCGGGCTCTCGTCGTACCAGTCGCGCGGCAGGCGGCTCGCGTACGGCTCCTCGAGGAAGCGCGCGCACACGAGCGCGATCACACCGCGGTCCGTCTCGCTGCGGATGAGCCTTCCGGCCGCCTGCACGACGCGCGTCATGCCGGGCTGCAGGTAGGCGTAGTCGAAGCCGGCCTCTTCCTTGTCGTCGAAGTAGCGGCGCAGGAGCTCCCGCTCGAACGACATCTGGGGCAGAGCCGGCGAGACGACGAAGACGGCCGAGAGCAGCTCTCCCGGGTAGTCCACGCCCTCGGCGTACATGCCGCCAGAGACGGCGAAGAGGAGCGTGCCTCCGGGCGGCGGTGACGAGAGAGCCTCGAGCAGCTGCTGCCTCTCGAAGGCCGTGAGGTCCGGCCGCTGGAGGAGCAGGCGCGAGCGGGTCTGCGGCATGCGGTCGGCCACCGCGGTGAGGAAACGGTAGGAGGGAAAGAGAACCAGATCGTTGCCGCCGTGGGCGTCGGACATGCCGGCGAGCAGGAGCGCGATCCGTTCGTAGTTCCTCTCGCGCGCTTTGAAGGTCGTCCGCACGGTCGGGACGATCATCACCTTCCGGTTTTCGGGAGGAAAGGGCGGCGGCAGCGAGATCGATGACGTGCGGTCCTTCTCGAGGCCGAGGATCCTCTCGATCGCTTCGGGCGGCGTCAGGGTGGCCGAGAGCAGGATCGTCGAGTGGGCACAGCGGAAGACGGGAGCCAGCGCCCGCGCGGGGTCGAGGCAGACGAGGCCGAGCCGGATCCCATTCGCGCGCCGCTCGACCACGCTCGTGAAGTCGGGCCCGAGCATCGAGAGCACCGCCGTGAAGCGCTGCAGCATGAAGTGGAAATCCATGACGGGATCGTCCACGAGGGCAAGCCGCGTCTCCCGCTTCCAGGCGAGGTAGCGCATGAGCTTGGCTTCCCAGTCCACGCGCAGGTCGAGGATCCGTTCGGTGGGCGGCGCGATTTCCGCGATCGCTTCTCCCTCCGGGAGGTCCCCGGCGGCCGCCGCGAGGATCTCCATGAGCTCCTCGATCGAGATCGCGATGTCCGCGAAGAGATCGCCCGGCTGGAGGGCCAGCCGGTTGCGCAGCGCCGCAAGGTCCTCTTCGAGGATCTCGGGCGAGAAGATCTGGCGCGCGCGGTCGGGAAGGTTGTGGGCTTCGTCGATGAGAAGGATCGCTGCCGACAGGTCTTCCCCGGTGAGGTGCCGCAGCGCGGCGGCCGGCTCGAAGACGTAGTTGTAGTCGGCGACGATGGCGTCGGCGCGGGAGGCGAGCTCGAGCTGCACCTCAAAAGGACAGACCTCTTCGCGCCGGGCCTCCTCGAAGACGGTGTCCGGGTCGAGGTGGGCGTAGCCGTCCCGGAGACGGCCGAGCAGGTTCGAGCGTTCCATCTTCTCGGGGTAGTCCTTGGCGAACCGGCAGAACTCCTCGTGACAGAGGATCTTGTCGTTCGCGCACATCCGCTCCTTGGCGCGGACCTGGACCGTGTGGAACGCCCGCTCGTTCATCGCGACGAGCGAGGAGACGGCCATCTTCTGCTGCAGCGTCTTCGAGGTCAGGAAGACGATCTGGCGTCCGGACGCGAGCCCCGCCGCGAGGGCGGGATAGAGCGCGGCCGCGGTCTTGCCGGAGCCGGTCGGGGCCTCCGCGATCAGGTTCTGGCCGGAAGCCACGGCGTTGCGGATCGCCTCGATGAGCTTTTCCTGGATGGGGCGCGGGGCCGTGTGCGGGAAAGGGAGCCGCTCTGCGGCGGCGGCCTTGCGCTGGCGCGCGACCTTCGAGGCCCGCCAGATCGCGAGTGCTCGCGCGAGGCGGCGCTCGACCTCGCGCTCGATGTCGTCGTCGAAGGGCACGTCGAGCGAGAGCTCCTCGCCAGTCTCGATGTCCACGTAGACGAGCGCCCCGTTCACGCTGCCATGGCCGAGGCGGCGCCACAGGTAGCAGTATCCGTAGAGCTGCCGGCGGTCGCGCTCGAAGGCGTATCCGGATGGCCGGACCCCGTCGACGGAGAGGTTCGTGGACTTGAGCTCCTCGATGAGCCACTGCCCGGGCGAGCGCTCGATGCAGCCGTCGAGCCGGCCGGTCAGCACGGCCGTCCAGTCCTCCACGGGCAGGCGCGCTTCGAGGTGCACCTCGGCCCGGTAAGCCGGATGTGCGTTGCGTCTCTCGTTGAGGACACGGCTGTGGATCTGTGCGCCGAGGCCGAGCCGGCGCCACCCGTCTCCGCGATCGAAACCCACCCGGCGAAAGCCCTGGTCCTCTGCTAGCTCGCGCACGGAGATCTCGAAAACGCGGTTGATTTCGTCGAATCGCAAGATAGGGTCGATTATAATTTGAGGGTGAGTGGGTCGGAGCTGAAACCGAACAGGATTGCGACGATCGTCGCGGTCCTCGCCCTGCTCGCCGCGCCGGCGGCGCAGGCTTCAAAGCCGCGCAAGTCGCCGCCCGCCGCCCCGCAGACGCTACCGCAGGCGCTCGATCAGATCGGTCGCCGCTCCCCGGCACGGTCCCCTGGCGTCTCCGTCGCGATCTCGGACCTCGAAACCGGCGAGATCGTCTACGCGCGGAACCCGGATCAGCCCGAGACGATCGCCTCGGTCACGAAGATGATCTCTTCGGCCGCCGCGCTGCACTACCTCGGGCCGACCTACAAGTTCCGCACGACCTTCTGGCGCCGGGGCGAAGTTCGCGAGGGCAACCTCATGGGGTCGCTCCTCGTCGTCGGCGGGGGAGACCCCAACATTTCGGGGCGTTTTTACGAGAACGATTCCTTCGCCGTGTTCGATCGGTGGGCGGAGGGCCTCAAGCAGGCCGGGATCATGCGCGTTTCGGGCGACCTGATCCTGAACGCGAGCGCGTTCGATCGAATCTACCGCCACCCCGACTGGCCGCCGGACCGCGACACGCGCTGGTACCAGGCGCCCATCTCGGCCCTCTCGTACAACGACAACGTCGTGATCGTGTCCGTGGGCCGCGGCGCGCTTCCCGGCGCTCCGGCGATCGTCTCCATCGATCCCGCCACCGACATCGTTCAAACCGTCCCGCGCGCGAGGACGGTCGGCAAGACGGGCAAGGTCCGCATCGCCGTGGCGCGCCCGGGAGGGTCCGACCAGGTCTACGTCGACGGAACGGTCCCGGCCCGCTACTTTCGCTACTCCGTGCCGCTCGCGATCGACGATCCGCCGAAGTTCTTCGGCGCCGCGCTGAAAAGCCGCCTGCGCGCTGCGGGAATCGAGCTCACGGGCGCCGTAGTCGAGCGTGCCGTCAAGCCCGACAACGGCTGGATGCTCGTCGCGACGACCGAGTCGGACCTGATTGCGACGATGTCCGTGTCGAACAAGCACAGCCAGAGCTTCTACGCCGAGCAGATCTTCAAGACGCTGGCGCTCGAGAAGACCGGGCGGGGCACGTGGGAAGGCGCCCTGGCGCTGTCCAAGCAGTTTCTCGCCTCGATCGGCCTCGACCCGGCCCGCTTCGACATCCATGACGGGTCGGGCCTTTCTGCCGCAAATCGGGTGACCGCCGGCGACATGGTGAAGTTTCTTCGCGCCATGAGCCTCCACCCGCAAGGGGCCGTCTGGCGCTCCACCCTGGCTGTCTCGGGGGATAGCGAGGGTTCGCTCCGGAACCGCCTCATTGACTCCACCGGGAAGGGGCAGGTCCAGGCCAAGACGGGCACCCTGAGCGGCGTCTCGGCCCTTGCGGGGTACGCCCAGGCTGAATCCGGCAGGACCTACGCGTTCGCCATCCTGCTCAACGGCCCGGGGGTCAGCGAGTCCCGTGGCCATGCCTACCAGGACCGCCTGGTCCGCACCCTGATCCAGAAGGGGTAGGGGGCCGGGGGAGGCCCCCGGAACTGCGGGTCACATGAGGGTGTCAAAAATACTTGACACCCTCGGCCTGAGCCTGTGATGAAATATCCCTGATTCGTTTTTGGGCCGCGCTGTCGGCCCGCTTGGTAGGTGGGAATCTATGAAGTCACGGTCGGCGTACGGGGCGAAGCCTGCCCATTCGGGCTGCTCTTGCATTGCCGCCGTGGCCGCAGGACTAGGTTTTTTGGCCCCGGGCATTGGGCCAGGGGCTTTTGGCGAAAAGGGGTTCGTTTTGAATGATCTCACCGGCGGCGTTCCTTCATAAGAACGCAACTAAATAGCTGATATTAAAGCCTTTGTCCTGAGTTGCATGTTTGCGACTTGGGGTATTGTGTTTTTCGCAGGAAGGTATAGTCTTCACCTACTCCCGAAGACAGGAGACTGGGTATGGAGATCTCGGACGAATTCGAAGCGACTCCCTCGGCGGAGAACGTATTCGAGACGGAGGTTCAGTCGGTCTTTCAAGAGACCCTCGGCCTCATCCACATCGCCTTGGTTTCCCACTACCAGTTGACCGAGCAGGAGGCGACCGAGCTCGAAAAAGATCTCTTCGTCTGGTTTCGCCGCTTCTGCTATCGCCCCGGCGCTTCGATCAGAGAAAACCGTCCTTACCTGCTCGTCGCTTGCTGCCAGTTCGCCCGCGAGTATCAGAAGTACGTCGTCGGAACCGGCGTTCGCGCTTCCGATGAGAAGTTGAAGTCTCTTCTCGATCGCGAGCCCGTGGATGTGGCTCACGACTTCTCACGCAGTCTCCAGCTCTACGACTTCCGGCGGTCCGATGCCTGAAGTCGCCAAGGTTCTTCCGTTCCGCGCCAGGGTCGGCGTCGCGTCCTGCTCGCGCGAGGAGGCGTCGGCCCGGGCTAGGACGTTTCGCAACCTTCCGGAGGCTGACCGCTCCGAGCAGTGTGTCAACGAAGCTTATTCAGACGGGGACGTCCTCACGTCCATCTGTTCTGAGCTCTGGGAGCTCATCAATACCAGTCCGTCGGATGTCGCAGAGGAGTCGCCTCGCATCTACAAGTGGCTCTCCGCGAAGGGGGCCCGAGACTTCTTTTTCGACGAGCGGGATTACTTCCTTGGAGAGAGCGCGCTCCTCGCGGCTGGCAGTTTCCGCCTCCTTGGCAAGAGGGACGAGACCGAGCGCTGGCTGGACAGGGCGGATGCGAGTTTCCGGCACACCGTAGCCCCCGCGGCGCATCTTGCCCGCGTCTCGTACATTCGGCTGACCCTCCGATATGACATGAGGCGCCACGAAGAAGTCCTGGAACTCGTGCCTTCGGTCGCTCTCACGTTTCAGAAGCTCGGGATGGAGAACGATCTGGCGAAGTGCCGATTCCTTGAAGCGATGAGCCTGAAGGAACTTGGGAGGGTCGAGGAGGCGGCTGTTAGTTTCGAACGGCTGGCTTCGGGAGAGGAGTATCGGATCGAGCCGGCGCTTTGCGGAATGGCCCTGGTAAACCTCGGGAACTTGCGATCGGAGCAGGGCTCCTTCGACAGCGCTCTTGTAGCATACAGGCAGGCATCGCCGCTTCTTCAGAGCGCGAACCGGTTCTCTGCGCTGGCAGACCTGAAGCTGATGCTCGGAGGAACACTGCAGCGCACGGGTCATCTGGGCGCCGCGGTGCAGGCGTTCAGAGAATCTGTAAACGACTACGTGGCTCTGGGTATGGAGGCGCGTGCGGCCTATCTTCGCGTCGTGCTAGCAGAAGCTCTTCTTGAGGGAGGGAATCCGCGCGAGGCCGAATGGGAGATCCTCGCCGCTTTGCCGACGATCGATCAGGAAAAGATGGTTCCGGAGAGCTTCGCGGCTGTTGCAATTCTTCGCGAGTCCGTCCGTCAGCGGAAGACCGATCCGAGAGCCCTCCTCGAGCTCCGAGAGTACCTGCAGACAAAGAACTAGGCCCTCTGAGGCCCCATCGTGGTCGACTTGGGCCCTCCCTCCCTCCCTCCCTCCCTCATGACAATATGTAAGTAAGGGATCCCGGTGACCCCAAACCGGAGGATTTGATGTCGTCACGGGCGAAACAGAGGCCCCCTGGACAGCCCGGTGCGAGCACCGCTCGAGTGCCCATGGCGGAGGCGGATCTGGATGTCTTCTACCGCCAGACCTTTCTGCCTCTCGTGCGTCGGGCTACTTGGAAGCATGGTCTTTCCAAGGAGGATGCCCGGGACATCGTGCAGGACGCATTCCTCCTCGCCATAGTGAAGATCGATTCTGCCGGGAACCCTAGGGCCTGGTTGATCCAGGTTGTCGACCTCCTTTCGATCAACCACCAGCGCAAGGCCGCCCGGCGTGCGCAGCTGGCCGCCAGGTGGGGTGCAGCAGACAGGACGGAACTCCGACCCGATGATCGGGAGGCCTCCGAATGCTAGAGGAGGTGGACCATCACCACCGGTCCTGATTCCGCGGCGATCCTTGGCTGGCTGGAAGCCACCCGGGGTCGAGAGATCCCGACGGGACTCGGTACCGAGGAGGCCATGAGGCGAGCCGAGATCGCCTGGCGTCGAATCCAGGTGGGCGAAATGGCCGAGCTGAAAGCGGTGTGTGATCCGGATCGCGCCGACGAGATGCACGCAATGTGCAGACTCATCGCTCGGGAAGACGGTCATTGCGAGGGCAGGCTTCGATCAATTGCGCTCTTCTACCAGTCCGTTCAACAGATGTCCTGGCCCGACGACAGGGTTGGCGAGCAAGCTGACCTGCTGGCGCGGTTGTCGTACTTGGCATGGCTTCATGCGAATCGCTGGAGCAGCTTCGACGAAGCCGAAACCTGGGAGCGAATCGCGGTTGATCAGACCCTGAGGCACGAGATGGTCCGAGGCTTCCTCGGGATCCCAGCGCGATCCCGATCGGAGGATCTAAACCGGCGGTTCCTCAGCGATCCGGCAGTGCTTCTTGCCGCCTGCGCGAGGCTAAGAAGCATGGTCGAGACGTCTCCGCTCAAGAGTGTCGAGGAGGCGATCCTCGTCTACGGGTGGCTGGACACGAACCGGCAAGTTTTCGAACCGGGTCAAGAGTTTGAGCTTCGTCTTGCCGAGCTTGCGTGGATCGCCGCAGTCGGAAACAAGCATTGCGGTCGCTACCGCGAATCTCAGGCTTGGCTGGACCGCCTAGAGCACAACTGCGACGGGATCGCGGGCGCTGAGAGACTCCGGGCGCGAGCGGGTTACGTGCGATTGGCAGTCCTACATGAGTTGCGCTGCTATCAAGAAGTCATTGCTAGTCTGGCAGAGCTCAAGGAGAGGTTCGCGCGACTAGGAATGCGCCTGTCGTTTGCAAAGTGCTGCCTGCTCGAGGCGATTACTCTGAAGGAGATTGGAAGAGATGCGGAGGCGCGAGTCGCTTTTGATGCTCTGAGCCGTGATCCTGCTATCCAGGGCGAAAGATCGCTGCAAGGCATGGTCTTCACAGGAATTGCCGAGCTCGAAGGACGTTTAGGGCTCTTTGAGGCGGCCCATAGCAACATACTGAAGGCCATCCAGATGCTGAAGGAGTCGGGTACGCCCCTCGCTGTGGCTCATCTTCACGCAGTCGAAGGGGAGCTATTGAGAGATCAGGGGCAGCTTGATCGCGCCGTTGACTCGTACCGCGCAGCAGTCGTTGTGTATTCCGCCGGGGAATTTCCTTCTCATGCGGCCTACCTACGTGTCGTCCTTGCGGAAACACTCATGGCCGCCGGTCGCGAAAACGAGGCCATTTCCGAGATCGTTGCGGCCCTTCCGGTGATCGATGGGGAACATCTGGTCAGAGAAGGTATTGCGGCCATGGCTCTCTTGAGGGAGTCAGTCCGCCGCAAGAAGACGGATCCACGCGCGCTTCGCGAGCTTCGGGAACAGCTCGAGCGCATGCAACGGGGAGGCGTGCCATGAGTCTCTGGCGGCTGTTGAAGAGGGCGCTGAGACGACGGGAGCAGTTTAGGCCGGTACGGCCAACTCCCGCTCGCGGAGCGTCGGTCTTGCCCTTCTTCTAGTTCGCTCGCTGGAGCCGTCGGGTATCTTCCTCCGGTGCGCACGGTCCTCTATCTCCACGGCTTCGCGTCGTCGCCGGCGGGGCGGAAGATTGCGCTGTTGCGTGAGGCGCTGCCGTCGGACGAGTTACGGGTTGTGGCCCCGGACCTGAACCGGCCGTCGTTCGAGAAGCTGGACTTTCGGGAAATCGTGGCGGCTGCTGTCTGGGCGGCGGAGGCCGAGGCGCCAGCCGTGGTGGTGGGGAGCTCGCTCGGGGCGATGGTGGCGTTGGAGGCCAGCCTTAAGGGGGTCCGGGCGCCTCTGGTGCTGATCGCGCCGGCGCTGGGATTCGGCGGGCGGTGGACGGAGAAGCTTGCCGCCGGGGATCCGCTGCCGTTCTTCCACCACGGGCAGAACCGGGAGATCCCGATCCATCGGCGTTTCTTCGAGGAGATGGCGAGGGTGAGCGCCGATCGGGACGCGCCGCGCGCGCGGGTGACGATCCTGATGGGAGCGAAGGACGAGAGCGTGCCGTTCGACGGCGTTTACGAGACGTGGCGGCGGTGGGAGGCGAGCGGGGCCCTCAAGCCCGGGTCGCGTTTCATCGCGATCCCGGATGGGGATCACGGCCTGGTCGAGTACGTGGACCAGATCGCCGCCGAGGTCCGGGCGGCCGCCGCGACCGGATAGAATCGGCGCCACATGGCGCTTTCGGGTCTCGGTCTCTTCCTGCTGGAGGCCTGCGCGGGCACGGCTTTCCTCCTGCTCTTTTTCCCGTTGACGGTACTCGGCAGGGGGTTCTTCACGCTCCACGGGGGTCTGGCGGTCCTGTTCGCGGGCCTGGCGCTGCTGGTGAAGCCGGTCGGGCTGCCCCACGGCGTGACGGCGGCAGCGGCGGGCCTGCTGACCGTCTACACGCTCCTGGCGCACTGGGGATGGACGGGGCCTGGACGCAGCGTCCTCCTGGCCGGATCGGCCTGCGCGGGCTGGAGCCTCGGCCGTGTGGCGCTCATGGCGCCGCTCGACTCCGGCAGTGCGTGGACGGTCGTCGGCGCCATCGCCGGGGGGCTCTTTTTCGGCTCCGTGGTCCTGGTCATGAACCTCGGGCACTGGTACCTGGTCTCGCGCTCCCTTCCGTTCCAGCTGCTCGCCCGCGGCGCGGCGCTCTTCGCGGGGCTCGCGGCCTTCCGCACGGTCTACCTCGCCCTTTCCGTGATGGCACATCCCTCTTCGGAGGGGCTCCACACCCTGCTTTCGCTCGAGAAGGACGCGCTCTTCTTTCTCTTCCGGATCCTGTGGGGCATCGTCGGCCCGCTGGCGCTTTCGTACTTCATCTGGCGCACCTCCGAGATGAAGTCGAACCAGGCGGCAACGGGACTGCTCTACGTGGCCCTCGTGTTCGTCCTGATCGGCGAGCTGCTTTCGTCCTACCTCACCGTCGCGACCGGATTCCCGGCCTAGCGGCCGGGCGAGAACGATGCAGGCGAAGTACTACTGCGCGGACTGCTTTACGTCGCGCGAGCACGCGGAGGCGGATTCCGGCGACTTCCCGTGCGGCAAGTGCGGCAAGGCGTACACGGCCCGGTTCGATGGGGTCCTGTCCTCCGAGGGCGTCGAGCAGTGCGCGTTCTGCGGCAACCACACGTTCTTCCTGCAGAAGGACTTCGACCAGCGCCTCGGCTGCCTGATCATGGGCGTGTCGCTCGCGGCGGCGCTTTTCGTCGGCTGGAAGTTCGGGTGGATCTGGTTCACGCCCGTGCTCCTGGCAACGGTCGTCATCGACTGGATCGTCGCGGCGAAGATCCGCCCGGTCACGATCTGCTACCGCTGCGACGCCGAGTACCGCGACATGCCGGTCCACCCGCGGCACAAGGGCTACGACCCGCACGTTGCGGAGCGCTACGCGGAGAAGAAGACCGTGCGCCGCATGCGATGAAGATCTACGACGTCTCGCGCCGGATCTCCGAGGAAACCCCCGTGTGGCCCGGGGACACGGGGTTCAGCTGGCGCGAGACCGAGAGCCCGGGCGGGGGCGCTCCCTGGGGCTCGACGAGCTTCTCGATGAGCGCGCACTGCGGAACCCACGCCGACGCGCCGAGCCACGTGTTCGCGGACGGGAAGACGATCGCCGAGGCGCCGGTAGCCGCCTACGTCGGGCCTGCGCGCGTCGTGGAGCTGCCGGGCCTCGGGGAGGTCGGGCCGGACGCGCTGCCGCGCAAGGCGCTCGGGGTGGCGCGCGTGCTCTTTCGCAGCGGAGGCAAGGCGTCCCTGTCGCCGCTCGCGGCCCTGCGACTCGCGGAGAACGGGGCGATGCTCGTCGGGACCGACGCGGCGTCGATCGACCCGGAGGACGCCGAGGACTTGCCGGCCCACCGCGCGCTGCTCGGCAGCGGAGTCGCCCTCCTCGAGGACCTGGACCTCGCAGGAGTTCCCGAAGGGGAGTACCAGCTCGTGGCCCTGCCCCTGCGGTTCCAGGACCTCGACGCCTCGCCCGTGCGCGCGATCCTGATCGAAGAGTAGGCAGCCTTCCTCACCCCCGCCCTCTCCCCTCGCGTGGGGCAAGGAAGAGCTGAAGTGTTCCCTCTCCCGGGCGGGAGAGGGACAGGGTGAGGGGGGGCCTAGGGAAACAACCCCCGGAGTCTCGTCGCCTCGTCGACGCGGCCGACCGCCAGGATGAGCGCGCCCGTGCGCAGGTTCGTGTCGTGCCGGCGCGCAGTCTCGGCGACGTCCTCGTACGCGCGGCGGATCGAACGTTCGAGGTGGTTGCGCACGACGTCCGCGTCCCAAAAGAACGAGTAGCTGTCCTGGACCCACTCGAAGTACGAGACGGTGACGCCGCCGGCGTTGGCGAGGATGTCGGGGATGACGACGGTGCCTTTGGATCTCAGGATGTCGTCGGCGTCGGGCGTGGTGGGGCCGTTGGCCGCCTCGGCGATGATCTTTGCCCGGATGCGGGGCGCGTTCTCCCGCGTGATCGCTGCCTCGAGGGCCGCGGGCACGAGGATGTCGACGGGCAGCTCGAGAAGCTCGGCGTTCGAGATCTTCTGGCCGCTCGCCGCGGTGACGGTGCCCTTCTTGTCCTTGGCCGCATTGACGAGCTCCGTTCGCAGGCCCTTCTTGTCGTAGATGCCGCCGCGCGAATCGGAGACGGCCAGGACCTTCACGCCGGCCTCTTCGAGGAACCGCGCCACGTGCGAGCCTGCGTTGCCGTAGCCCTGGACGGCGGCTGTGGCGCCTTTCAAGCCCAGCCGCATGCGCTTGGCCGCCTCGTCGATCGAGACGAAGCAACCCTCGGCAGTCGCCTCGTTGCGGCCGGCGGAGCCGCCGAGCGGAATCGGCTTTCCCGTGACGACGCCGAGCGTCGAGTACCCCTGCGTCATCGAGAAGGTGTCCATGATCCAGGCCATGTGCTGCGGCGTCGTAGAGACGTCCGGAGCGGGGATGTCGCGGTCGTGGCCGAGGACGATGGCGATCTCCGACGTGTACCGCCGGGTCAGGCGCTCGTTCTCGTCCATCGAGAGCTTCTTCGGGTCGACCGTGATGCCGCCCTTGGCGCCGCCGTAGGGAATGTTGACGACCGCACACTTCCAGGTCATCCACATCGCGAGCGCCTTGACCTCGTCGAGTGTGACGCCCGGGTGGAAGCGGATGCCGCCCTTGGAGGGGCCGCGCGCGATCGAATGCTGGACGCGGTAGCCCGTGAAGACCTTGATCTTCTTGTTGTCCATCTTGATCGGGACGGACACGATGAGCTGCCGTTTCGGCTGGCTCAGCAACTCGCGCGTCCCGGAGTCGAGCTCCAGGAAATCCGCGGCCCGGTCGAACTGTCGCAGCGCGAACTCGTAGGGGTTGAGGTTCTCGGGAGCCAAAGCGGGGGCCGCTTGTTTCGGGGCGGCCGGGGTGAACTTGCGCTTCTGTGCCATTCGTCTCTCCTTCGCGGTTGGCGGGATCGACTGCCGGGCCTGGAAGAGTGCTTCAGGGACCTGCGAATGGAAGCGTTGCGGCCGCGCGGCGCGCAACCTCCCACAGGGTGGACGGGAAGATGCCGAAGCCGAGGATTGCCGCGGCGCACAGCGCGAGCGCGAACCGGTCCGCGGGAGCGAGCGCCGGCGGAGCGTCGGGTTCGACGGGCTCGCGCATGTAGAGGATGTAAACGACCTTCAGATAGTAGCCGATGGAAATGAGGCTGTTGGCGATGCCGGCGAGGGCGAGCGCGTAGAGGCCCTTCTCGAGCGCGGCCTTGAAGAGAAAGAACTTTCCGATGAAGCCGGCGGTCGCCGGGATCCCGGCGAGCGAGAAGAGGCAGAGCGCCAGCACGGCCGCAGCGAAGGGCGAGCGCCGTCCGGCGCCCGCGAGCAGGGCGACCGGGTGCGGTTTCGTCTCGTCGCGGTAGAGGGCCGCGACGGCGGCGAAGGCGCCCGCGTTCGACGCGAGGTACGCGAAGAAGAAGACGATGGCGGCACCGAGCGCGTCGCGCCCGAATACGGCGAGGGAAATCATCACGTAGCCCATTTGCGCGATGCCGGAGTAGGCGAGCAGCCGCTTGATGTCGCGCTGCGCCAGGGCGACGACGTTGCCGAGCGTCATCGAGAGGATGGCGAGCGCGATGATCGCGGTGCGGAAGCGGTCGGGCATGCCACCCTCGAAGGCGGCGGAAAAGACGCGGTAGAGCGCGATCAGGCTCGCGCCCTTGGGGGCGACGGACAGGTAGGCCACGGCGGGAGTCGGCATGCCCTGATAGACGTCCGGGGCCCATGCGTGGAAGGGCGCGATGGACATCTTGAATCCGAAGCCGACGAGGAGCAGAAGGAGGCCGAAGATCACGGCGGGGCTCTCGGCGAGGCCGGGCCGTGCCAGGCCCTCGATCTTCGTTCCGCCGCTCGCCCCGAAGAGCAGGGCCACGCCGTACAGCGTGAAGGCGGAGCCGAAGGCTCCCGTCAGGAAGTACTTGAGCCCGGCCTCGGACGAGGCCGCGACGCTCCGGAAGAAGCCCGCGAGGACGTAGAACGAGAGCGACAGCGTCTCGAGTCCGATGAAGATGATGAGGAGATCGAGGCCGCGCGTCATGAGCGAGACGCCGAGATGCCCCCAGAGCAGCAGCGCGTAGAACTCGCCCTTCTCCTCGCCGGTGCGCTCGAGGTAGGGCTTCGCCATGAGGATCGCGAGGACGGCCGCCGCGCCGAGGAAGAGGCCCATGAGAACGGTCAGCGACGACGTGTCGAAACGTCCGCCGAACGTCGTCCCGCGGGGGGCCTCGAGCAGGAAGTACAGGGAGCCCGCGACCCCCGCCAGCGCCAGCGTCGCGAACCAGCGGCGCAGGCCGGGCGCGAAGGCCTCGATGAGCAGGATGAGGCAGCCCGTCAGGGCGAGCATCATCTCCGGCGCAATCGCCGAGAGGTCGGCGTGGGTGAACTGGACGAGATTCGGCGTCATGGCCTTGCGCCCCGGGTGTCCGCGGAGGCGAGCTTGGCGGCGACGGCCTTCTGCAGGAGCTCGACGGAGGGGTGGATCCGATCGAGGACGTCGTTCGGCCGCACGCCGATCCAGACCATCAACACGACGAGCACGGCCGCCGCGATGAACTCGCTCGGCCGGATGTCGGTCAGCTTCTTGTTCTCTTCATGCACGAACGGGTTCCAGAACACGCGCTGCACGAGGGTCAGCATGTAGACGGCCGAGAAGATGACGCCGGTCGCGCCCGCGGCGGCCCACCAGCGGTGCGGCGAGGTCCAGGTGCCGAGCAGGATGAGGAACTCGCCGACGAAACCGTTCAAGCCCGGCAGTCCGATCGAGGAGAGCGTGGCGATCAGGAAGAGCGTGGTCGTGACGGGGACGATGCCGGCGATGCCACCGTAAGCGTCGATCTCGCGCGTGTGGCGGCGCTCGTACAGAACTCCGACGAGCAGAAACAGCGCTCCGGTCGAGAGGCCGTGGTTGATCATCTGGAGGATCGAGCCCGAGAGCGACATCGTCGTGAAGGCGCCGATCCCGATGACCACGAGGCCGAGGTGGGAGACGGACGAGTAGGCGACCAGCCGCTTCATGTCGTGCTGGGCGTATGCCACCGCGGCGCCGTAAATGACCCCGATGACACCGAGAACCCCGAGCCACGGCGCAAAGCGGGTCGCGGCGTCGGGAAAGAGGGGCAGCGCGAAGCGCAGGTAACCGTACACGCCGAGCTTCAGCAGCACGCCGGCGAGGATGATGGAGCCGGCCGTCGGCGCCTCCGTGTGCGCGTCCGGCAGCCAGGTGTGCAGCGGAAACACCGGGACCTTGATCGCGAAGGCGAGCGCGAACGCGAGGAAGAGCAGCGTCTCGACCCGGCCCGTGAAGGCGAGCCGGTAGAGGTCCTCGAGCGCGAAGGACCAGACGCCCGTCGCGGCCTGGTGGCGGATCGCCATGAAGAGGATGGCGAGGAACATCAGGAGGCTGCCGGCCATCGTGAAGAGGAAGAACTTCATGGAGGCGTAGATCCTGCGCGGCCCGCCCCAGATGCCGATGATGAAGTACATCGGGACGAGCATGACCTCCCAGAACACGTAGAAGAGCGCGAGGTCGAGCGCGACGAGACTTCCGAGCATTCCGGTCTCGAGAACGAGGAAGGTGAGCGAAAAGACGCGGACTTCCTTCTCGACGTGGGAGTACGAGAAGAGTAGCGAAACCGGCGTCAGGACCGTCGTCAGCAGGACGAGGAGCAGCGAGATCCCGTCGAGCCCGACGTTGTAGGAGATCCCGAGCTGGGGAATCCAGGCGATCTTCTCGCGGAACTGGAAGCCCTGCTGGAGCAGGTCGAAGCGCGTCCAGAGCGGAAGCGAGAGGGCGAGCTCGAGGACCGAGACGGCGATGGCGAACGCGCGCGCGGCGCTAACGGCCGAGCGGGGGAAAAACAGCAACAGCAAAGCCCCCGCCGACGGCAGGAAGACGAGCACGGAAAGCAGGTGGTCGGACAGCAGCCGTTCCATCTAGATCGCCCCCACGACGAAGAGCAGGAGCGCGATGAGGCCGAGAAAGAACGTCAGGGCGTAGTTGCGGACGTTGCCCGTCTGGAGGAATCGCAGGAAATCGCCCACGAGCTCGACGAGAAACGCGCTGGCGTTCAGGATGCCATCGATGATGAGGACGTCCACGACCTTCCAGAGCGTGCGCGCGAGCCAGGCGTACGGCCGCACGAAAAGGACGTCGTAGAGCTCGTCGATGCGGAACTTGTCCGCGACGAGAGCATAGGCCCCGGGAAACGAAGCGGCCAGGCGGGCCGGCGCGCGGCCGCCCTGCTTCGCGTACCACTGGTAGGCGAGATAGAGCCCCGACGCAGCCACGGCGACGGAGACCGCCATCAGGAGCCACTCGGTCGCGTGAGGGAGGGCCTCGTGCGCCGCGTCGTGTCCGGCGATGGGCGAGATGATCGGCGCGAGGAAGGGCTCGATCACGTTGGCGTGCTCGCCGAAGACCGCGGGGAGCCCCAGCCAGCCCGCCACGAGGGACAGCAGCCCCAGCACGACCAGGGGCATCGTCATCGAAGCGGGCGCCTCGTGCACGTGGTGCGCCTGCTCTTTCGTGCCGCGGAACTGACCGAAGAACGTGAGCGAGACGATCCGGAACATGTAAAAGGCGGTCAGACCCGCGGTGAAGAGGCCGACGAACCAGAGTAGCTTGCCGAGTCCTGGCGCCTCGAAGGAGCTCGCGAGGATCGCGTCCTTCGAGAAGAAGCCGGCAAAGGGCGGGATGCCGGAGATCGCGAGCGTCGCGGCGAGGAACGTCCAGTACGTGATCGGCATCTTCGCCTTGAGCCCGCCCATGTGACGGATGTCGAGGTCGTCGGACATCGCGTGCATGACGGAACCGGCGCCGAGGAAGAGGCAAGCCTTGAAGCAGGCGTGCGTCATGACGTGGAACATGCCGACCGTGAAGGCGCCCACGCCGCAGGCGAGGAACATGTAACCGAGCTGGGAGATCGTCGAATACGCGAGGATCTTCTTCAGGTCGTTCTGCGCGACGGCGATCGTGCCCGCGAAGAGGGCGGTGAAGCAGCCGATCACGGCCACGAAGAGCATGACCTCGGGCGCGAGCCGGAACAGCACGTTGCAGCGCGTCACCATGTAGACGCCCGCCGTGACCATCGTCGCGGCGTGGATGAGGGCGGAGACGGGAGTCGGGCCGGCCATCGCGTCCGGCAGCCAGACGTAGAGCGGAACCTGGGCGCTCTTGCCCACCGCGCCCATGAAGAGACAGAGGCAGATGGCAGCCAACGCCGGCGAGAACGCTGCCGGCTGCTCTGCCGCCTTCTTGAAGACCTCCGAGTAGTTGAGCGAGCCGAAGGTCGCGAAGACGCCGAACATGCCGAGGAGGAACCCGTAGTCGCCGATCCGGTTGACGACGAAAGCCTTGCGGCCGGCCGCGGCCGCGTACTCCCGGTCGAAGTAGTAGCCGACGAGAAGGTACGAACAGAGGCCGACCCCTTCCCAGCCGACGAACATGAGCGGGAAGCTCTCGGCCAGCACGAGGGTCAACATCGCGAAGAGAAACAGGTTCAGGTACGCGAAGAACCGCGCATAGCCCGCGTCGGTCGACTCGTGGTGCATGTACCCAATGGCGTAGATGTGGATGAGGAGGCCCACCAACGTGACGAACGAGAGCATCAGCGCCGAAAGCGGATCCAGCCGGAACGAAAGGTCGATCGAGAGATTGCCGACCGCGATCCAACTCACGACAGGCTCGATGACCGTGGAGTGGTCCCCCGAGGTGAACGGGATCAGCCGGCTGTAGGCGGCGAGGGTCACGAGGCCCGCGGCGCCGCAACCGACGGCCGTCACGAAGGACTTGCGAAGGCGCGTGCCGAGCAGCCCGTTGATGGCAAAGCCCACCAACGGGATCACGGGGAGGACCCAGAGCGGCAGCGTCATCCTCCCGTCCGCCTCACCACTTGAGCAGGTTGATCTTGTTCACGTCGATCGTCTCGGTGTGGCGGAAAAGGGCGACGAAAATCGCGAGGCCCACGGCGGCCTCGGCGGCCGCGATGGCGATGACGAAGAACACGATGATCTGGCCCTCGCGCGTGCCGAGCGCGGCGCCGTAGCCGATCAAGGCGAGGTTTGCGGCGTTCATCATGAGCTCGATCGAGAGGAAGATCTGGATCGCGTTGCGGCGCAGCAGCGCCCCGGCGATGCCGATCGAGAAGAGGGCCCCGGAGACGAGGAGCACGTCGGAGAGCGGAATGGACCCGATCACGACGCGTTCTCCCGCCGGGCCAGGACGAAGGCCCCGACGAGCGCGGCCAGCAGCAGGACCGAGACCGCCTCGAAGTGGAGCAGGTAGTCGGAGTAGAGGAGCCGCGCCAGGGCCGCGGGGTCTCCGAGCAGGGACGGCGCGACCGGGTCGGCCGGCGTCGGGACACGGGCGCCGCTGCCGCGAAACATTCCGAGCAGCAGGCCCGCGAAGACGAGCACGGCCGCGCTGCCGAGAACGGTCTGGATCGGGCGGCCCGTCTTCTCCGGCTGCTCCCGGCCGACGTTCAAGAGCATCAGCACGAAGAGGAAGAGGACCAGGATCGCGCCCGCGTAGACGATCACCTGAAGCGCCGCGATGAACGGCGCGAGCAGCATCACGAAGCAGACCGCCAGGGCGAAGAACGCGACGACGAGCGAGAGGACGCTCCGGACCGGATTGCGGCCGACGACCATCAGTCCGGAGAAGACGATGGCGGCCGCCGCGGCGAGGTCGAAGATCACGCGCCCCGCCGTCACGCTCGCATCCTCCACATCTCGAGCGCCCCGATCCAGAGAAGGTTCGCGAGCGCGAGCGGCAAGAGCGCCTTCCAGCCGATCTTCATGAGCTGGTCGTACCGGAAGCGGGGGAGGGTCCAGCGGACCCAGATGAAGACGCAGACGAAGAAGAAGGACTTGGCCATGAAGATCGAGAGGGAAGCGAGGGCGCCGAGGACCCCCTGCGGGTGGAATCCGGGAAGCGACCAGCCGCCGAAGTACAGCGTCGTCGTGATCGCGGAGACCACCATGACGTTGACGTACTCGGCCATCTGGAACGCACCGAACCGCATCGCGGAGTACTCGGTGTGATACCCGGCCACGAGCTCGGCTTCCGCCTCCGGAAGATCGAAGGGCAGGCGGTTCGTCTCGGCGAAGGCCGAGATGAAGAAGACGACGAAGCCGAAGAACTGCGGAATGACGTTCCAGCGCGGGATGACGCCGAGCCATGTTCCCTGCTGCATGGCGATCACGTCCGAGAGCCGGAAGGAGCTCGACGCCAGGATCACGCCGGCCGCAGCCGTCGTCATCGCCAGCTCGTACGAGATGATCTGCGCGCCCGAGCGGATCCCGCCCATGAGCGAGAACTTGCTGTTGGACGCCCAGCCCGCCAGCACGATGGCGTAGACCGAGAGCGACGTGATGGCGAAAATGTAGAGGACCCCGATCGACAGATCCGCCCCGATCATCGGGATCTCGCGGCCGGCGACATGGATGGTGGCGCCATAGGGCACGACCGCGAAGGTCGAGAGGGCCGCAAACACCGCGATGGCCGGCGCGAGCAGGTACAGGAATCGGTCGGCGCTCGTGGGCGTGATCGCCTCCTTGAAGAACATCTTGATCATGTCCGCGATGGGCTGGATGAGGCCGAAAGGCCCGACCCGGTTGGGCCCCGGGCGGTCCTGGATGAAGGCGGCCCCGCGCCGCTCGAGCCACGTCAGCGGCACGACGAAGAGCGGCAGCAGGAACACCGGCAGCGCCACGCGCAGGACGACGATCGCCCAGTCGAGAAACGTCAAAGCGTCCCCGCCCAGGCGAAGTCGCCCTTCTTCAGGAGTGTGCCGCCCTCGAGCTCCGTCTCCTTGACGGCGCCGTAGCCCTCGACCTCGCCGGCGATCTGGCGCAGCAGGTCCGAGGGTGTCCAGTTGCGGTCGCCGTATCCGAGCGCGGTCGCGAGCATCAGCAGATGCTCCCAATGCGCGCGCACCGGGGGCTTCGGCAGGAACGCGCGCTCGAACTTCTGGACGCGGCCCTGGACGTTCGTGAACGTCCCTTCCTTCTCCGACAGGGACGCCGCGGGAAGCACGACGTCGGCGCTTCGCGTCAGGGCGTTTCCGTTGCGGGCGGCCACGACCAGGAACCGGGCCCGCCGCAGCTGCGCGACCTTCTCGGGATCGTCCGCGAGCGCGGCGAAAGCCGCGTCCGCGACGACGATCACTTCGGGAGAGGCCTTGGCCGAAAGGACGGCGTCGAGGCCGAAGCCGTTCTTCGCCGGGGACATTCCCATGTCGCGCGCGCCGCGGAAGTTCGGGGCGGCGTCGTCGCCCTCGACCCACTCGGTCTGCGACTTCATCTTGCGCACGCGCGACTTGTCGACCACCACGTCGCGGTTGGGGCAGGCGAGGTGGTCCGCGAGCTTGCGCAGGAGGAAGTTCTCTTCGTTGGACAGGTGCGCCGAGCCGAGGAAGAAGAGGCCGGAGGGTCCCGTCTTCTCGATCACGGCGCGAATTTCGCGCGCGGCCCGCTCGATCGCGACCGGGACGATGGCGTCGCGCACGTCGTTGCCCTCTCGGATCGAGGCCTTGTGGACGTCGCGGGCGTTGAGAGATTCCGAAAGAAACCGCCCGTGGTCGCACAGCCAGTAGTCGTTGACGGCGGGGTTCAACCGCGGCAGGAACCGATAGACGACGTCGTCCTTGGATTCGATCGAGACGTTGCAGCCGACGTTGCAGCCGGGGCAGACGGACTTGGTCTTGTGGAGATACCAGACGCGGCTGCGGAAGCGGAAATCGCGCACGGTCAGGGCGCCCACCGGACAGACGTCCGCGGCGCAGCCCGACCAATCGTTGGCGAGGGGCTGGCCGTCGTGGGTCCACACGAGCGTCCGGCCGCCGCGGTCGAGGAAGGTCAGCTCGCTCGTGCCGGCGATCTCCTGGGTGAAACGGATGCAGCGCGTGCACTGGATGCAGCGCGTCATGTCCGCGACGACGTGGGGGCCGATCATCGTGCGGTCGAAGGTCGGGAACTGGCGCTTGGCCTCGTCGTAGTTGGAGAGCTGCTGGCCGTAGCCGAACGAGTGGTCCTGGAGGGTGCACTCGCCGGCCTGGTCGCAGATGGGGCAGTCGAGGGGGTGGTTGATGAGGAGGAACTCCATCGTGGCCGCGCGCGAGCTCTTGACCATGTCGGTCGTCGTCTTGACCGAGAGCCCCTCGCGCAGCGGCACCGTGCAGGCCGCCTGGATTTTCGGCATACCCTCGATCTCGACGAGGCACATGCGGCACTGTCCGACGACCGAGAGCCGCGGGTGATAGCAGAAGTGGGGGATGTCCAGGCCCGCGAGCTTCGCGGCGTCGATGAGGTTCAGGTCCTTCGGGACCTCGATGGGCTTGCCGTCGAAGACGACCGTGAACGTGTCCTTGGGAGGCGGCGGCGGGGCCGCGGGCGGCGGCGCGGCGGGGCTGCTGCTCATGCCGTCACCAGGGCAGCCCTGGCTCCCACCTGGCAGCGCTTGTGCAGCACGTGGTGCTCGTACTCCTGCCGGAACTTCGTCACCGACGACAACGGCGGCGCAATCGCCGCGTCGGAGAAGACGCAGATCGTCATGCCGTTGGCCATCTGGTTGCAGATGCGCTGGAGCAGGTCGATGTCTTCGGTGCGCCCCTCTCCCTCCTCGATCCGGGTGAGGACCTTGTAGAGCCAGGGCGTCCCCTCGCGGCAGGGCGTGCATTGACCGCAGGACTCGTGCGAGAAGAACTTCGAGAGGTTCTGCGCCGCATCCACGATGCAGGTGTCCTCGTTCATGACGATGATGGCCGCCGACCCCAGCATCGAGCCCTTCGCGGTGACGCCATCGAAGTCTAGCGGGCAGTCCTCGATCTCGGCCGCGGTCAGCATGTTCGCCGACGCGCCGCCGGGGATGACGGCCTTGACCTTGCGGCCGCCCTTCATGCCGCGTGCGTACGCGTCTCCGAAGATGAGGTCCTTCAACTGCAGCCCCATCTCGGCTTCGTACACGCCGGGCCGATTGACGTGCCCGGAGATGCAGTAGAGCTTCGGCCCGGTGTTCTTCTCGTTGCGCCCCATCTTCGTGAACCACTCGGCGCCGTTGTTGATGATGTGCGTAACGCAGCACAGCGTCTCGACGTTGTTGACGATCGTCGGCGCGGCGAAGACGCCCGAGAGGGCGGGGAAGGGCGGCTTGATGCGCGGCTGGCCGCGCTTGCCCTCGAGGCTTTCGATCAGGCCGGTCTCCTCCCCGCAGATATAGGCACCGGCGCCGCGATGGACCGTGATGTCGAGAGAGTAGCCCGAGCCGAGGATGTTCTCGCCGAGGTAGCCCTTCGCATAGGCCTCGGCGACGGCCTCGTCGAGGACTCGGGCGCCGAAGTAGAACTCGCCCCGGATGTAGATGTACGCCGTGCGGCACTTGATCGCGTAGGAGGAGACGACCATGGCCTCGATGAGCTGGTGCGGGTCCTGCTCCATCAGGAGTCGGTCCTTGAACGTGCCCGGCTCCGACTCGTCCGCATTGCAGAGCAGGTAGACGGGCTTGCCCTTCGTGTCCCTCGGGATGAAGCCCCACTTGACGCCCGTCGGAAAGCCCGCGCCGCCGCGGCCGCGCAGGCCCGACTTCTTGACCTCGTCGGTCACCTGGTCGGGCGTCCATCCGCCCGTCAGGACCTTCTTGACGGCCGCATAGCCGCCGTCGGCGAGGTAGGTCTCGATGGAGCGCGAGTTGGGCTTGCCGACGCGCTTTGTCAGGATGGGTTCCACGTCAGGACTCCCGGGCGAGCCGGCCGAGAAGCTCGTCGAGCCTGGCCTCGTCCATCGGCTCGTAGTACGTGTCATTGACCATGATCGAGGGGGCCTTGTCGCAGCCGGCGATGCACTCGACCTCGACGAGCGTGAACTTGCCGTCCTTCGTCGTTTCCTCGAGGCCGATTCCGAGCTTCTTGCCGCAGTGTGCGATCAGGCGCTGCGCTCCGCCGAGATGGCAGGAGATGGAAGTGCACACCTGCAGCAGGTTCTTGCCGACGGGGTGGAGGTTGAACATCGTGTAGAAGGTGAGGACCCCGTCCACGTGGGAGACGGGCACTTCGAGCAGGCGCGCGACCTCCTCGGCTGACTCCTTCGAGATCCAACCCCAGGTCTCCTGCGCGACCCAGAGGACCGGGAGGAGCGCGGCCTGCTTCGTGGGGTAGCGGGTGAGGATCTTATCGATCCGCGACAGGGCCTCCGGCGGGAACTTGCGCGGTTGCCCCGCTTCCTCGATGTGGTAGCGCGTGTGGCTCACCAGTCGAAGGCTCCCTTCTTCCAGATGTAGGCGTAGCCGACCGCGAGGATCGCCAGGAAGGCGAGCATCTCGACGAACAGCGGCCAGCCCACCGAGCGGAACACGAGCGCCCACGGGTACAGGAAGGCGATTTCCACGTCGAAGAGGATGAAGACCATCGCGATGACGAAGAACTTGATCGAGATCCGCTTGTGCGAGGCGTCCACCATGGGGACGCCGCTCTCGAACGCCTCGAGCTTGCGGCTCGTGCGCAGCCGCGGCGCCAGCAGCGCGTTCAAAAGGAGGACGGTCGCCGCCATCCCCGCGGCGAGACCGAGCACGACGAGGATCGGAATGAAACTCTCTGGCATGGGGCGCCCGAACTTTTTCACAAGGGCCGATGCGAGTCAACGCATGTCGAAGAGCCCAAAGGGAGTAAGTGTTTTCGATGGGGTCCCGAGAGGTTACGATCCGCCCGTGCCGAATCCTTTCCGCCCGTGCGCGCTCGTGCCGGCCTTCCAGGCCGAGAAAACGGTCGGCGCCGTGGTGCGGGGCCTCGCGGCCAGCGTCCCCCGGGTGGTCGTCGTGGACGACGGATCCACGGATCGCACGGGCGCCGAGGCGGAAGGGGCCGGGGCGGAGGTCCTGCGACTGGCCTCGAACGGCGGGAAGGGCACGGCGCTGCGGGCCGGCCTCGCGCGCGTTCTCGAGGGCGACGCCACCCACATCGCGTTCGTGGATGCCGACGCCCAGCACGACCCCGCGGACCTACCGCGCCTGCTCGAAGCCGCGCGCGCCGGCGACGACTTCGTCATCGGCTCGCGGATGGCCGAGCTCGAGGCGATTCCCGCGTATCGCTACCGCACGAACGAGATCGGAAGCCAGGTGCTGTCCCGCTTGACGGGCCACGAGATCGAGGACGCGCAATCGGGCTACCGCGTCATCGCCGCGGATCTTCTGCGCAAGCTCGCTCTGAACGCGCGCGGCTACATCATAGAGACCGAGATCCTCCTCAAGGCCGCTGTGCACGTCCGGCGTTTCCGCCACGTCCCGATTCGCGCGATCTACGGCGGGCCGTCGCACTACCGGCCGTTCCGCGATACGTGGCTCATTTCGTGGGGCGCGGTTTACTACAAAGTGTTCGAGATGGACTGAGAGCGAAGGCGTCCCCCCCTCACCCTGACCCTCTCCCCCCGTTGGGGGCGAGGGAAATTCTCAGGCTCCCTCTCCCGGCGGGAGAGGGACGGGGTGAGGGGAGCCCCCAGCTACAATCCCCCTCGTGCCCGACCCCATCATCACGCCTCTTCGCGTCCCCGGCCGCGCGCCGCGGGTCCTCACGATCGACGCGGAGGACTGGTTCCACGTTTGCGGAGACGGCTACTACTCGGACCCCCGGCGCTGGGACTCCTTCGCGCCGCGGATCGAAGCGACGCTCAATCTTGTCTTCGACGCCCTTGCGGGTGGCCGGCACCGAGCGACGGTGTTTTTTCTCGGCTGGATCGCCCGGCGCTATCCGGGGCTGGTGCGTGAGGCGGGGCGGCGGGGACACGAGATCGGCGTCCACGGCGACCTCCACGGCCGGGCCGATGAGATGACCGCGGCCGAGTTTCGCGAGGACCTGCTTCGGGCACGGCAATCCATCGAGGAGGCGGGGGCAGTGGCGGCGAACGCCTACCGCGCCGCCGAGTGGTCGATCCGCGACGCCCGGTCGCCCGCCCTCGGCGAGCTCGCCGCGGCAGGCTTCCGGTGCGACACCTCGATGATGCCCGTGCCGCCTCTCGGAAGCGCCGGCAATCCGCAGGGACCGCACCGTATCGAGCGCAACGGATGGTCGCTGACGGAGCTGCCGCCGCTGACGGGCCGCGTATTCGGGCGGCGCCTGCCGCTCGGGGGCGCCTGGCCGTTTCGGGTTCTTTCGGAATCGCGACTCTCCGAGGCCGAAAACCGGTTCCGCGATGGCGGCGCTCCGGCGGTTTTCACGCTGCACCCGTGGGAGCTCGATCCTGCCCATCCGCCGATGGACGGACTGCCGGCTGCCACGCGGGCCGTGCACTTTCTCGGCCGGAAGCGTCTGCCGGACCGCTTCGCGCGGTGGCTCGCGCGCGATCGTTGCGTGGCCATCGCGGACGTTCTGCCCGCCCTCGTCCCCGCATGAGCCCTTCGGCTGCCTTTCTCTTTCCGGGGCAGCTTGCCGAATGGGTCGGCATGGGCCGGGACTTCTTCGATGCCGATCCGGAGGCCCGCCGTCTCTTCACCCTCACGTCCGAGCGGTGCGGACGCGACCTCGCGCGTATCGTCTTCGAAGGGCCGGAGTCGGAGCTACGCGAAAACCTGGCCGCCCAGGCCGGCGTCTATCTCGTTTCGACGCTCGCCGCGCGGCAGCTAGCGCGCGAGGGCGTGCGACCGAGTGCGACCGCGGGTTACAGCCTCGGGAACTACGCCGCGATGGTCGCTGCGGGCGCGATCGGCTACGAGGAGGCGCTCGACGTGCTGGTCGCGGTGTGGCGCGAGACCGAGCGCCTGCACATCCAGGGAGCGATGGCGGCGGTCATCGGGGCGCGGCGCGACGTCGTCGAGGATGCGCTCGCAGGCCTGCGCGCCCGCGGGCTGCCGGTCTGGATCGGCAACGTGAACGCCTCGACGCAGTTCGTTCTGACCGGCAGCTCCGAGGGCGTGAAGGCCGCCCTCGAGGAGCTTGGGCCCCGCGCCCTCTCGGTCTTGCCCCTCTCGATGAGCTGGCCGATCCACAGCGAGCTCATGCGCCCGGTCGCGGATGCGATCGCGCCGCTCGTCGCGGCGCTCGGGTCAGTCCGCAAGCCGGACGTGCCGTACTACGGGCCGGAGGGGCGGCCGGTCGCCGCCGCCAGCGAAGTGCGGCGACTGCTCGGAACCGCCTTTTGCTTCCCGACGCTCTGGAAGGAGACGTTCGAGGCCCTCGTGGCCGATGGCAACCGGGTCTTCATCGAGGCCGGCCCGGGCGAGATGCTCTCGAAGATGGTGCGGTGGATCGAGCGAACGACGCGATGCCATCCGGCCGGGTCGCTCGCCGCGATCCGGGCCGCCGTGGATATAGTCGGTCGCGGATGAAGACCGCCGTCGTCACCGGGGGTTCCCGCGGCATCGGCCGCGCGATCTCGCTCGAGCTCGCCGCGGCGGGCGCCCGCGTCGTCCTGACCTGCCAGCGCGATCTCGCGCGGGCGGAGGCGACCGCCGAGGAGATCCGTCGGGCGGGTGGCCAAGCGACCGCCCTCGTGATGGACGTGCTCAACGCCGAAGAAGTCAAGGCGATGGCGGACCGGGTCGGGACGGACTTCGGCGGCGCGGACATCCTGGTCAACAACGCGGGCGTCATCAAGGACGCGCTCTTTCCCTTCATGAAAGAAGAGGACTGGGACTACGTCCTCGACGTCGACCTGAAGGGCGCCTTTCGCGTCACGAAGGTGTTGATCCGCGGCATGCTGCACAAGAGCTCCGGCCGGATCGTCAACATCGTCTCGGTCAGCGGCATCTCGGGGCACGCCGGACAGGCGAATTATTCGGCGGCCAAAGGAGGGCTCATTGCGTTCACGAAGGCCCTCGCCCTCGAGCTCGCCCCGCGGGCCATCACGGTCAACGCCGTGGCACCGGGCCTCGTGGACACCGAGATCATCGCCCACCTGAAAGAGGAGGCTCGCCGAGAGTTCCTCGGGCGGATTCCGATGGCACGGTTCGGCAAGCCCGAGGAGATCGCCGCCGTCGTCGGATTCCTCGCCTCGGAGAATGCCTCGTACGTCACGGGCCAGGTCTGGCGGGCCGACGGCGGGATGGCCTGAAGACGGGCGGTAGACGGTAAACGGTAGACGGGAGAGGAAGGTAGTGCCGGGTCTTCTCCCGTCTCCTGTCTTCCGTCCCCCGCTTCCCGGCGGCCCGAGTCTCGCAGCTATAATCGCCACCGAAGGGAGCCTGCATGTCCCGGCAAGAACTCGCGTCGCAGGTCAAGGACCTCATCGTGCGGCGCCTGAAGCTCGACATCGACCCGAAGACGATCGAGGACGGGGCGCCGCTCTTCGGCGAAGGCCTCGGCCTCGACTCGATCGACGCGCTGGAGCTCGTCCTCGGGCTCGAGCAGGAATTCCATATCAAGGTCGAAGACGAAGAGGTGGGGGTCAAGGCCTTCGCTTCGGTCGACGCGCTCTGCGATTTCATCGAGCAGAAGAAGACGGCATGATGCCGACAGCGGCGCTTCCGCACGCATACCCGTTCCGGTTCGTGGACGCGGTCGTCGAAGAACGCGATGCGGATTTCTCCCGGGGAACGGTCCGCGCCCGGATCTCAGCTAACGCGCGCGGCGCGATGGGAGAGAAGTGGCAGAGCCCACTGCTCTACGCCGAGGCGATCGCCCAGGCGGCGCTCCTGCTCGAAGGGGGCGACGCGAGTCTCGCGCGCGCGGGATTCCTCGCGGGGATCGAAGGATTTACGGCCGAGCGGCTCCCGCTTGCGGGCGAAACGCTCGAGATTTCCGTTCGCCTCGCGACGCACTTTGGCGCGATCTTCCGGTTCGACGGCGAAGTGCGTTCCGGCGAGGAAGTCCTGGCGCGCGGCAGCGTCCTCGTGCGCAAGGGGACGGCGTCGGAAGCGCCCGTCCCATCAGAACGACCGGCATGAAACTCTCCGAGGAAGAGCGCGGCGCCCACACGATCCTCCGGATCGGCGGCACCCTCGCGCTCGGCGAGGCGACCCGGGCGCTCCAGGAGCGTTTCGAAAAGGTTGGCAACGACCGGGCCGGCGCGGTCGTCCTCGATCTCTCGGATCTCGAGCACCTCGACTCGACCGCGATCGGCGTCTTCGTCGGAGGGCTCAAGAAATTCGAGGCGCAGGGCCGCCGCTTCTACCTCGTGAACCCGCGCGAGCGCGTGGCCTCGGTCTTCCGGATCACGCACCTCGATTCGGTGTTCCGCGTTTTTCCGACTGTGGACGCCGCGCTGGCCGTGGCGAACCTCGCGTCGCAGGAAGAGGAGACCAGTGAGCACTGAAGTCGCCACCGTTTGCCAGTGCACGAACGAACCTCCGCACCAGTTCGTCATCGCGCAGCGCTCGCGGCTGCGCGAGGGCATCCTGCTCGGGCTCCAGCGCATCGACGAGCCCTATCCCCGGCGGGAAGTCTTCGTGACCGGCCGTGAGATGAAGATGGCGACGGACAAGGCCTTCAAGGCCTGCTTCGTCTGCGTGGATAAGGGCTTCCGGGAAACGGCGATCGCGATTCCGAAGGAAGACATCGAGCTGGGGCTGCCGCCCGCCTGAGCCTGAGAGGGAGTCCATGACGGAACCGGGCGGCGACCGCTTCGCGGCCTTCAAGAAGCAGGCGGGGGAGCGCGCTGCCGCTCTGATCGTTCCCGGCATGGTCGTCGGTCTCGGCACGGGCAGCACGGCCATCTTTGCGACGCGCCGGCTGGGCGAGCTGCTCGCCTCGGGGGCGCTCTCCGACGTCGTCGCAGTCCCGACCTCCCACGCGACGGCCGAAGAGGCGCGGCGCTTCGGGATCCCGCTGACATCGGAGGACATGCCGCGCGCGATCGACCTGACGATCGACGGCGCCGACGAAGTGGATCCGGGCCTGAACCTGATCAAAGGCGGTGGCGGGGCGCTCTTCCGCGAGAAGATCGTCGCGCAGGCCAGCCGCCGGGTCGTCATCGTTGTGGACGAGTCGAAGCTCTCGGCGGCGCTCGGGACGAAGCACATTCTGCCCGTCGAGGTCGCCCGCTTCGGCTGGAGATCGCAGCAACGATTTCTCGAATCACTCGGGGGCAAACCCGTCGTCCGAACGGCGGCCGACGGGAAACCCTTCGAGACTGATCAGGGCAACTGGATCCTCGACTGCGCATTCGGGCCGATCGCCGATCCGGCGGGCCTCGCGGCGCGGCTGGCGGCGCGGGCTGGTGTCGTCGAGCACGGCCTCTTCTGCGGCATCGCCTCCGAGGTCATCGTCGCGGGCGAAAATGGGGTCAGGTCTCTCAAAGTGTGAGTTCGGGAGGCGGCGCATTTGCCGCCCACGGAGCTTCTCCTCGACCTCGCGGATCCTCCAGCTGGCGCGCCGCCTTGATTCCTCAGAGGCTTGCGGCTACTCTTCCGGTCCCTGCGAAAGTGGCGGAACTGGTAGACGCGCAGGTTTCAGGAACCTGTGGGTAACACCGTGGGGGTTCGAGTCCCCCCTTTCGCACCAACCACTCGTCTCGCCGTCACTCGGTCGCCGCCGCCTTCCAGCCCGCGGGCGGCCAGTCGCTCAGGGCGTGGGGCGCATTTGTGGCCTCGATGCCACCGTGTTGAATTTCGTGTTGCAACCTCTGGCGCAAGCCCACCAGCCGTCCGGGTCGACGTCGCGGCGGTCTGCTGACACCTGGCTGCCGCAGCGAAGGCAATAAACCCGCGTGACGGGTTCGCCGGATCGCGGACGACGTTGGATGACGGCGAGGCCGCAGCGTTCGAGCTCGGAAGGGCTGAAATCCTGAGGGCCGGACATGATCCGCAAACGGTAAGGCGATGAGGACGGTGGGCGCTGTGACGGCGGACACCGGATGCCCGAAAAGATGGCATCGGTTCGATCCCGGTTCTGGTACCGCTCGCGGGGCGTACAATACTCTTGGCTCTCGAACGACCATGGCCGCCCGGGATCTTCCCTGGAATTGCCCGAGCCCGTACTGCACGGACCCGCACAATCCTTCCTCGAAACCCGTCGACGGCGTGGTTCGCTGCCGTTCGTGCGGTTGGGAGCGCAAGGCGACCGCGCCCGAGCCCGAGAATATCGACGATCTGCCCGGCCTTTTCTCGCAGAAAGACCCGCGGAAGCCCGAGCCGTAGGCCCGGCCCGAAGCGCCCATCCACGCTGGGCGGGCCCTTGTGGTCGCCCCGAAAGCGGCGATATGCTCGTTGGGTTAAGCGGGGGATGCCATGAGGTTTTCTGTCCGCGCGCTTGCCTCCGGTCTTCTCACCCTCTCCCTGTGCCTCGTCTGCCAACCTCTCGGCGCAGCGAGCTACATGCCGATGTCGGACGCCGATCTCGTGAGGCTGGCGCACGTGGTCTTGCGCGCGGAGGTCGTCGACAAGACGATACGGATGGAGCGGGACGGGAACGAAGATCTCCCGTACACCGTCGTTACGCTGCGCCGGCTGGAGCTCTTCAAGGGCGATCTCGATGAAGCGTTCCAGGTGCTCCTCCCCGGCGGCATTGCCGAAGGCGTCGTCTGGGGCGTGCCGGGAACGCCCGGCTTCGATGTCGGTCAGGAAGTCGTCCTCGCGCTCCATCCGCTTCCAGGTCGAGCGGGGGAGTACGGCCTCTCGGAGTTCGGCCTCTCGAAGTTCGACGTGGTCACGGATCAGGCCGGCCGCCGATTCGTCGTGCGTCCGGTCTTCGGATCCCGCGAAGATCTCGCGCTCTCGAAACGGGACTCTCCGCTCCTTCCGGCCTCGACCGTCCCGGGTGGCTCCGAGGAGGCCGTCCCCGCCCGCGACGCCGAGTCGTTTTTCGCGGGGCTCCGAGGGATCCGATCGGGAGAGGCGCTCTCGAGCGTGGCTTACGCCATCCCGAGCGGAGGCCTCGAGTCGCACCGCGTCCGTCTCCGGACGAAGTGGGCGAATGTGGGCGGCGTGGAGCCCGGCGACTGCGGGGGCCAGCCCTGCCTGTTCAAGTGGTTCTTCGAGAACGGCGGCTCGCCCAACGCGACCCTCTTCCTCACCGGCACGCAGTCGCGCCTCGTTCCCAACTACGCGCCGTGCGGATCGGATCAGAAGTGCCTGGCCCAGTACGTGGTCGATCAGTGGCATGGCGTCGCCAACACGGACATTCGCATCGACGGAGTGGTGGCGAGCGGCGGCAAGGTCGAGATCGTCATGGACCAGGATCTCCCGCATCTCGGCGCGGCGTGGTCAACGCCGTACGACTGCATGAACGGTGGCGCCGTGGGTATCGGCGGACCCACCTCCCAGGGGCAGGCCCGGACCTTCAAGGGCCTCACTCCCTACTACGCCGCTGGCGGCGGCAAGGTCTCGATGCGGCGCTGGACCTGCGACTACCCGACGATGGGCTTCATCCAGGTCCTGCTGCACGAGGTCGGACACGTCCTCTGCCTTCATCACCCGGACCAATACCGCAGCGTCCACTCGACGACGACGCCGGCCCAGTGGGACGCCGCCGTCATGCGCTCCTCGACGCACCCCGCGCCGGTGCTTACGCCGCAGACCGACGACATCCAGGCGATGCAGTTCTACTACGGCACCGCGGCGCCGGGGCCCCTGCCGGTCGCGAGCTTCTCGTACTCTCCTTCGCCACCCTCGGCCGGGGCTCCGGTCACCTTCACGGACACGACGACCAACTCTCCGACGGGGTGGCTGTGGTTCTTTGGCGAACCGTCCTCGTCGAGCAACTTTTCGAGAGACAAGAACCCGACTCACACCTACGCCGGGCCAGGGACCTACACGGTGGACCTGATCGCGGGGAGCCTGAACGGCGGGAGCCGGACCACGAAGCAGGTGACCGTCGGCGGGGCGATCCAGCCGTGTGTCGCGAGCGCCACGGCGCTCTGCTTGACCAACAAGCGCTTCAAGGTCGAGGTCCAGTGGACGGTGCCGGACCAGGGCCGCTCGGGCGTGGGTACTGCCGTCCGGCTCACCGATGACACAGGCTATTTCTGGTTTTTCGACAGTGCCAACATCGAGCTCGTCCTCAAGGCGCTCGACGCGCGCGGCGTCAACCAGTTCTTCTGGGTCTTCTACGGTGCGCTCTCGAACGTGGAGTACACGATCACCGTGACGGACACGCAGACGGGGGCCGTTCGGGTGTACCACAACCCCGACAAGACCCTGGCGTCGTTTGCCGACACGGCGGCCTTCCCGGGGTTGATGATCGGGCCCGACGAAGAGCGAGTCTCGGTAGAGCGGGCCCCGGTCGAGGCGATCGGCGCCGAGTCGCCGGCGGAGCTCTACGCGATTTACGCGGCGCAGACGAAAGTTGCGGTGCCCGTCGAAGCAGCCTGTGCGGCCAACAGCACGACGCTCTGCCTCAACCAGGGCCGTTTTCGGTTGCAAGTCGATTGGGTGGTTCCGAGCCAGGGCCAATCCGGCCACGGCATGGCGGTTCCCGTGACGGGGGACACGGGCTACTTCTGGTTCTTCAGCGCTACCAACGTGGAGCTGGTCATCAAGGTGCTCGATGCTCGCGGCGTCAATAGTCACTTCTGGGTCTTCTACGGTGCGCTCTCGAACGTGGAGTACACGATCACCGTGACGGACACGCAGACGCAGGCCATCCGGATGTACCACAACCCCGACAAGACCCTGGCGTCGTTCGCCGACACGGCCGCGTTCTAACCCGTCCGGAATCCTGGCGGAAGGACCCCGCGGGCCGGGGGTCCCGCGGGGTAGACTGCCCCGCGTGCTGCCCCGCGACTCGGAGGTCCTCGAACGCCTGCGCCAGAAGGGCTCGCGCGTCCTTACCCTTCGGGACCTCGCGAAGGCGTTCCACGTCCGGGAGCCGGACGAGGCGGCTTTCCGGGAGCGGCTCGAGGCGCTCGAGCGCAGCGGCCAGATCGCCCGGGTTCGGGGCGAGAAGTACTCGGCGATCGAGTTTTCGGACCTGATCGCGGGAAGGATCACCGTCCGTCCCGAAGGGTTCGGCTTCGTCCTCGTCCAGGACGGCGACGATCTCTTCGTGCCCCGCGTCGGGATGCACGGCGCGATGGATGGCGATACCGTTCTTGCGCGCGAGGAGCGTTCGCGCGCGGCGGGCCGGAGCGGCAAGGATGCCGGACGGTCGTCCGGGGTCGTCGTCCGGGTGCTCGATCGCGCGCGCGAGAGGGTCGTCGGCCGCTTCGAAACGAAGGACGGGCGCAAGATCGTCCTCCCGTACGACCCGAAGATCGACGCCGTCATCCGCATCGAGGAGGGCAAGTCGCACGGCGCGCGCGAAGGGGAGATCGTCGAGGCCCGGCTGACCTCGTTCCCGGACGGAAAGCGGGTCGCCAACGGCGTGGTGGACGACCGGATCGGGTTTCTGGGCGAGCCCGGCGTGGACATCGAGATCGTCCTGCGCTCGCACCGTCTGCCGACACGGTTCCCCGAACCGGTCGTGGCGGAAGCGGAGCGATTTCCCGAGGAAGTGAGCACCGAGGACCTGCTCGGCCGCCGCGACTTGCGCGACCACCGGATCGTCACGATCGACGGCGAGACTGCCAAGGACTTCGACGACGCCATCGAGGTCGAGAAGACGGCGTCGGGATTCCGCATCGGCGTGCACATTGCCGACGTGTCGCATTACGTCGAGGAGGGCTCGACGCTCGACGACGAGGCCCGTTCGCGCGGAACGTCCGTCTATTTTCCCGGGCGCGTGCTGCCGATGCTCCCGGAGCGACTCTCGAACGGCCTGTGCTCGCTGAACCCGCGGGTCGACCGCCTCGTTCTGTCCGCGATCCTGGAGCTCGACGCGAAGGGCCGCGTCACGGGAGCCGAGTTCACGAAGGGGGTCATCCGGAGCGCCCACCGCATGACGTACACGGAGGTCGCGCGCATCCTCCAGGTGCCACAGAATCCGGACGACGCGCGCCGCTACGGGGCCTTCCTCGACGATTTCCGCATGATGGGCGAGGTCGCGGCCCTGCTGCGCCAGCGGCGCGAGGCGCGGGGCTCGATCGACTTCGATCTGCCGGACGCGGACATCGTCCTCGACGACGCCGGCCTGGTGGTGGGCATCATTCCGGAATCCCGCAACATCGCCCACCGGCTGATCGAGGAGTTCATGCTCGCCGCCAACGAGGCGGTCGCGAAGAAGCTCCTTTTTGCGAAGCAGCCCGCGATGTATCGCGTCCACGACCGGCCCGATCCCGACCGCCTGACGGATCTGCGCGAGATCCTCGAGAGCTTCGGCTACGCGATGAAGGGGGATCTCGAGGAGCTTCCCCCGTCGGAGTTCCAGCGGCTCCTGACCGAGGTCGACGGGAAGCCCGAGGAACGGCTGCTCCATGACCTTCTCCTGCGGGCGCAGCGAAAGGCCATCTACAGCGAGGAGTGCCGCGGCCACTATGCGCTCGCCGCTGCCTACTACTGTCACTTCACGTCGCCCATCCGGCGGTATCCCGACCTGATCGTGCACCGCCAGCTTTCGCGCCTGGTCGCGGACGGGCGGCCCATCGCGGCGAAGGACTTCGAGGCCTTCAACGAGCGTCTCAAGGAGGTCTCCACACACTGCTCGGAACGGGAGCGGCGGGCGGAGCAGGCCGAGCGCGAGAGCCTTCTCTGGAAGAAGATCGTCTTCATGAGGGACAAGCTCCAGCGCGAGTTCGACGCGTACGTCACGGGAGTCACGTCTTTCGGCGTCTTCGTCATGCTCAAGGACTTTTTCGTCGAGGGCCTCGTTCCGATGGCGGCGCTTGGGAACGATTTCTTCGTTTACGAAGAGAAGCAGCACCAGCTCCGGGGCCGGTCGAGCGGGAAGACCCACCGCCTCGGCGACTCGATCCGGGTCAAGCTCGTGGCGATCGACGAGGTGCGGCGCCGCCTGGACTTTCGCCTGGGCGGCCAACCGGCGCCTGCGGTCGTCCCTGCGGCCCGACCGGGGGTTTTCGGACGGGACAAACGGAGGAAAGCGCGATGAAACGAGCCCTCGCGGCGGCGTCTCTGGCGATTGTGATGGCCGCTCCGGCATGCAAGGAACGGGGGCGGCCGGACCCCAACGTGCGGATGGCGATCTCCCATGAGCGGGCAATCGGGCCGTCGGGCGACGCCGGCGCCGGGATGACCGCGGGCCCCAGCGCGGACGTCCCCACCCGCCTCGAGGTTCCGCCCGAAGTGGCCCACGCCTACACCGGGATCAAGATCGTGTGGAAGGACAAGTCCGACGGAAGGGAGGGCGTGATCGAGATTCCGCTCGGGGGTGGCACGCCTTTGCCCGATCCTTCTCTGGTCGTGCGCGCGGAGGTGTTCCTTCCCGCCTTCACGATGGGCGGCGGCGCGATCACTTCCGACGGCGTCGAACCGCAGAATCCCGCCGCGCGGATCACGGTCCTCGATAAGGGCAAGGAGATTTTCGCGGGCTGGATCTTCACCCGCTTTCCGGATGTCCATCCCTTCACGCATCCGCGATTCCAGCTGCATCTCGAGGGAGGAGTCCCCAAGGCCGGAAAGTGACAGCGACCCTCGTGGTCGCTGTCATCCTGAGCGAAGCGAAGGATCCCTTTCTTTGCCCCGCTGCGTATTCACGAGCTGGAAGATGACCAAGAAGAAGGGCCCCTTTCGCGTCGTCATCGCGGGCCGACCCAACGTCGGAAAGTCCTCGATCTTCAACAAGCTCGTCCGCCGGCGCCGCGCGATCGTCCACGACCTTCCCGGGATGACCCGGGACGTCCTGGAGTCGGAGGCGAAGCTGCCGGACGGCCGCACCTACCTTCTGTCGGACACGGGCGGCTACGACCCCGAGGGACGCGAGAAGATCCCGGCCGCCGTCCGCGACAAGGCCGTCGCGGCGATCCGGGGCGCGGACCTCGTGTTCCTCGTCATGGATGCCTCCGCGGGCGTGCTGCCCGGAGACCGCGCCGCCGCGCGCCTCATCCGCGAGGCCGGCCGCGAGTGCGCGGTCGTCGCCAACAAGATCGATCGCCGCGCCGGAAGCGAAGGCGAAGGCGAGGCGTGGGAGCTCGGTTTTCCGGAGGTGTACGGCGTCTCGGCCGAGCACGACATCGGGATCGACGACCTGCAGGCCGTGATCGCGGAGCGGCTCACGAGCTCGGGCGGCACCGGCGAGTCCGCGGATCTGGCCGAAGGCGCCGGCCACGAGATTGCGCTGGCGGTCGTGGGGCGTCCGAACGTCGGAAAGTCGTCGCTCGTCAACGCCCTGCTCGGCGAGGACCGCGCGATCGTTTCGGAGGTCGCGGGCACGACGCGCGATTCGGTGGACGCGCGGCTCGAGGCCGCGGGCCGGCGCTTCCGCCTGGTCGACACGGCCGGAATCCGGCGCCGCAGCAAGACCGAGCAGGGCCCCGAGGTCCTGTCGGTCGTGCAGGCGAGAAAGCGGATCGAGGAGTGCGATGTGGCGCTCCTCGTGGTGGACGCAAGCGAGGGACCCACGGGCCAGGACGCGAGCGTGGCCTCCTACGCCGTCGAGGCGGGGCGAGGACTGATCCTCGTGGCCAACAAGTGGGACGTGGCGGCCGATCGGGAGACGGGGACGGCGGACGACTTCCGGGAGGCGCTGGCGTCGCAGATCCCGTTCGCGCGCCACGCCCCCGTGCTCCTGACTTCCGCGAAGACGGGGCGCGGGATTTCCCGCGTGCTCAGGACGGCCGCGCAGGTGGCGGAGAACCGCCACCGCCGCATCTCCACGGGAGAGCTCAATCGGGTTCTCGGCCGGGCGCTGCGGGACAAGGCCCCGCGCGCCGCCTCGGGCCGGACGCTCAAGGTCTTCTATGTCGCGCAGACGGGGGTCGCGCCGCCGACCTTCGCCCTCGTGGCCAGCCGCGCCGAGCCACTACATTTCTCGGAGGAACGGCGCATCGACAACCTGATTCGAGAGGCGGCCGACTTCGCGGGGGCGCCGATCCGGATCCTCGTGCGCGAGCGCTCGGGGCGCCGGGAGCCCGAGAAGCGGGGCCGCTCAAAGTCCTCCCGCCAGAAGGCGCGTTCGAGGTAGATTAGGGCCGTGGCGAAGGTGGAGGCTGAGGTTTACAGGCCCGCCGATGCGTGCCGCATCGCGGAGGTGGCGCCCTACGTGTTGCGCTACTGGGAGACCGAGTTTCCCTCGCTCTCGAAAGGCAAGGACAGGGGCGCGACCAAGCTGTACACCGCGCGCGACGTCAAGATGATCTCGCGCATCCGGGAGCTGCTCTACGACGAGGGGTTCACGGTTGCCGGCGCGAAAAAGCGTCTCGAGGCCGAAGTCGTGGAAGGTCGCTTCGACGGCGGCCTCGCTCCAGCGCCTCCCGTTGCCGAGCAGCGCAAGTCGGGAACCGCACCGGCCACCCGCAAGGCCCAGCTGCCGCTGCTGCGCGTGGCCCTGTCCGAGAACGCTCCCGCCTCCGGGAAGCCCGCGGCGGCGGCCGCGTCGTCCGCAGACTTTGATCGCAAGGTCGTCCTCAAGGAACTCAGGGACATCGTCAAACTGCTCGACCGGGGCGCCAGGCGGGGTTGATTGTGGCGCTTGACAGCGCGATCCCCGGGCCATAGCGTTACCGAAAACTTAGAGACGGCAAGGAGCTCGCAATGAGAAAGCCCGTAGTCCGGCTGTTCGCGGCGCTCGTCCTGGCCTGGATCGCCTGTACGCCGCTCTCCGCGCAGACGACCGGAAGCATCCGCGGCGTCGTGCAGACGGGGCAGACGGCCCTGCCCGGCGTCACTGTCGAAGCGAAGAGCCCGAACCTGCAGGGCTCGCGGACGGCAGTCACCGACGCCGAGGGGCGGTTCATCCTGACGTCGCTGCCGCCGGGCAGCTATACGATAACGGCCACGCTCGAGGGCTTCGGTACGAAGGCTCAGACCGTCCAGCTCGGCCTCACTCAGGTCGCTGTCATCCGCATCGAGTTGTTGCCGGCTGCCAGCGAGAAGGTGACCGTCAGCGGCGAGGCGGTTCAGGTCGAGACCGAGTCGAACACGATTGGCCGCAACCTCGACGCGAAGGCCTTTCAGGCGCTGCCGACCGGACGCAACTACTCCTCGATCGCGCAGCTCGCTTCGGGCGTCAACACGGACGAGTCCGACAGCCGAAATCCTTCGATCACGGTCTACGGCTCGACCGGGCTCGAGAACAGTTTCTTGGTGGACGGCGCCAACACGACCGGGGTCGAGATCGGCAATCAGGGCAAGGTCCTCAACTTCGAGTTCATCCAGGAGGTCGAGTTCAAGTCCGGGGGCTATGAGGCCGAGTACGGCGGAGCCCAGGGCGGGATCCTGAACGTGGTCACAAAATCCGGCGGCAACGAGTTTCACGGGGACGCCTTCGGCTACATCAATCGCAACGCCCTCCAGGCGAGCAACAAGCACATCGATGAGATCACGGCGTCCGGCATCCCGATCGGCTTTTCGAAGTCGGACTACGGGGCCGACGTCGGGGGCTTCGTCCTGAAGGACAGGCTCTGGTTCTTCGCCGCCTACGATCACTTGATCAACACCCAGGACACTCAGATCACGCAGGGGCCGCCCGATGTCATCGGGACGACGACGGACTTGAAGACCACGAGCAACCTTTACGCGGGGAAGTTGACCTGGCTCATCAATGCTCAGAACACCCTGATCGGGACGGTGTTTGGCGATCCCACGAACGACGTGGGGGCGGTCGGCCCGGTCATCGGGCCGCCCACGACTTATGAAGGCACGGTAACCGTCGGCGGCACCGACCTCGGGGCGCGCTACCAGGGGACTCTGACCTCCAAGTTTCTCTTGACCGGCCAGTTCGCCTACCACCGGGAGAACGTCTCGACCCTGCCGGGGCCCGGCGGCGACCAGATCTACACTGTGGACAACCGGGGAGACGTTTCCGTGGCCTCGGGAGGCTTCGGCGGCACGGACGGCCTGGGCCTCTTCGACACGAAGAAGTTCACCCGCTACGACTACATCCTGGCCGCCAACTACTACCTCGGGAGTCACGACATCAAGGTCGGGGGTGGCTACGAGCGCGTCATCGCGGATGTCGTCCGCAACTACAGCGGGGGGCAAAACGTCACGATCCTGAGCCCTTACGCGGATGACCCGCTCCAGAGGCCGCTCTATTTTCATACGTTCTTTGCGAGCCCGGAGTCGACGATCGACGACCCGGTCGTCGCTCCAGTCATCGCCACACCCCACAACGACATCTTCACGATCTACGCTCAGGATCGTTGGAGCGTCCTCTCTAACCTGACGATCAACGCCGGGTTGCGCTGGGAGAAGCAGAACGTCCACGGCTTGAACGACGTGACCTACATAAACGTCAACCACTTCTCCCCGCGCGTGGGCGTTACGTGGGACCCGTGGAGCGACGGAAAGACGAAGGTGTCCGCTTCGTACAGCAACTTCGTCCCGATCATCCCCCTCGATATGAACATCCGGTCCCTGAATGGCGAGCGGGACGGCGCGACCTACAATTTCGACCCGACGGACCTCGCATGTAATCCCGACGCGGAGAGGGTGACAGACGAGATCGACAACGAGTGCGTGATCCGGGGCAAGCTGGTCGACGCGGTCGATCCGAATCTCAAGTCACCCTACGAGGATGAGATCCTGTTCGGTGTGGAGCGCCAGGTCGGCAGAAACTGGACGGTGGGTGTGCGCGGCATTTACCGGAGCCTGCGGAGGATCATCGAG
>JBGPGG010000001.1:0-86476 GCA_041483715.1 Thermoanaerobaculia bacterium | reverse complement strand
CGACGTCCGTCTCGGACGCCTCCGCGAGCCGCAAGGCTCCCTCCGGTCCGGGCTCGGCCGAGATCCCGGCCGCGGCGAGCGCTGCGCGTGCCTGGTCCAGCCGGTCGGGCGGCACGCGGACGACCGAGCGGCGCCGCGAGGCGGCCTCGCCCTTGAGCGTCTCGGTGCGCGTTAGCCTGCCGTGGTCGATGAAGACGATCCGGTCGCAGACCCGCTCGACTTCGCTCAGCTGGTGCGAGTTCAGGACGATCGTCGCGCCCCGCGCCTTCGCCGCGAGGATCTGTTCGCGCACGATCGCCACGCCGAGCGGGTCGGTGCCGGAAGCGGGCTCGTCGAGAAAGAGCAGGTTAGGGTTGCCAAGGGTGGCTTGCGCGACGCCGATACGCTGCAGCATGCCGCGGGAATAGGTACGGAGCTTTTTCCAGAGGGCCGCGTGGTCGAGGCCGACGCGCTCCGCGGCGGCCAGAACTTCGTCGTCCGTGCGGGCCGGGTCGCCGCCCGAGAGACGCCAGTGAAAGGCGAGGAAGTTCGCCCCCGCCAGGTCGCGGTCGAAGCCGAGGCGCTCGGGCATGTAGCCGGTGCGCGCCCGGACCCACAGGTCGTCGACGTTGCGCCCTTCGATCGTCAGGCGCCCCGAGTCCGGCCGCAGGAACCCGAGGAGGCAGGAGAGCAGCGTCGTCTTGCCGGCGCCGTTGGGGCCGATGAGGCCGAGCGTTTCACCGCGGCGCACCTCGAGGGACACGCCGTCGAGGGCCCGCGTCTTTCGGCCGAAGCGGCCGTACGTCTTGGTCACGTTCTCGACGGAAATCACGCTCGTCATGATACCGAGTCCTCTTTGCGGGAATATGGTTTATTCTTCGGCGCGTTTCCAACGCGATTGCGCATGATCGAAGTACAGAGCCTCTCCAAGCGGTACCCCACGCGCCTCGCCGTGGACGACGTGACGTTCTCGGTGAAGCAGGGAGAGATCGTGGGCTTCCTCGGCCCCAACGGCGCCGGCAAGACCACGACGATGCGCGTGCTCACAGGCTTTCTCCCGCCGACTTCCGGGTCGGCGCGGGTGGCGGGCCATGACATCGTGACCGAATCTGCGCGGGCCCGCGCCGCGATCGGCTACCTGCCCGAGTCCGCGGCCACGTACCTCGAGATGCGGGTGGCCGAGTACGTGTCCTTCCGCGCGCGCCTCGAGGGGGTTCCCGGCCGGGCCGTGCGCGGGCGGGTCGCCGAGGCGCTCGACCAGTGCCTGCTCGCGGACGTGGCCGGCCGCCGGATCGAAAGCCTGTCGAAGGGGTTCCGGCAGCGCACGGCGCTGGCCGGGGCCCTCGTCCACCAGCCGCCCGTGCTCGTCCTCGACGAGCCGACGCTCGGTCTCGACCCCGTGCAGATCATCAAGATCCGCGAGACGATCCGGCAGCTCGGGCGCGATCGCGCGGTGCTTCTCTCGACGCACATCCTGCCAGAGGTCGAGTCGATGTGCGACCGCGTGCTGATCATCGATCGCGGCCGCATCGTCGCCGAGGGGACGCCCGTGGAGCTGCGCTCAAAGCTCACCGGCGCGGCGACGCTGCGCGTGGCGTGGAAGGGCAACGTGGCGGTCCGCGAGGGGCTCGCGAATCTCCCCGGCGTCTCCGCGGTGGAAGTCGAGGATGCGGCAGGGGAGACGCGCGCGCGCATCCTCTGCCTGCCGGGTGCCGATCCGCGCGAGGAGGTCTTCCGCCTCGCGGTCGCGAACGGCTGGGTCCTCCGGGAGCTCGCCCGCGAAGCGCTCACGCTCGAGGACGTGTTCGTCCGCCTGACGCGCCACGACGAGGTCGCCGCCGGCGCCGCGCCCGCCGCCCTGGCGCAAGGGGAGCCCTCTTGAGGAAGCTCTTCGCGATCGTCGGCCGGGAGTGGCGCGCCTATTTCCTGTCGCCGCTCGCCTACGTGATCCTCACGGCGTACATGTTTCTGAACGGCATCATCTTTTCGCGCATCGTCGCCTTCCTGTCGGCGCCGGGAGCTCCGCGCGAGCGGTTCCTCTCACTGATGTTCACGAACACCTACTTCTGGATTTTCACGCTCTTCATCATCCCGATCCTGACGATGCGCCTGCTCGCCGAGGAGCGGCGCTCGGGCACGCTCGAAGTCCTGCTCACGTCTCCGGTCTCCGAGACGACCGTGGTGGTCGGCAAGTTTCTCGGCGCCCTCGGCTTCTTCCTGGTGCTCTGGGTGCCGAGCGTGCTGTTCATCCTCTTCCTGCGCGCGAAGACCGCGGTCGACCTCGGCGCGGCGGCCTCGGGCTACGCTGGGATCGCGCTGCTCGGCGCGTACTTCCTCGCGATCGGCACGTTCGCTTCCGCGCTGACGAAGAACCAGATCCTCGCGGCCATCCTGACCTTTGCGATCCTGATCCCGGTCTTCTCGGTGGGCCTCTTCGAGTCGGGCGCGGACCCGGCGCGGCAGAGCCTGATCGGGTACCTCAACATCTGGGACCACATGGACGAGTTTGCGCGGGGCGTCGTCGACACGCGCCGGATCGTGTACTACCTCTCGGGGACGGCGTTCTTCCTGCTGCTCGCGGCGACGATCCTCTCCTCGAAGAAGGAAACGCCATGAGCGCCCGCTCCACGCGCCTCTCCTCGTCGACGGTCGGCATCCTCCTGGCGGCCGCCCTCTTCCTGGGCGTGAACTACCTCTCGACGCGCCACTGGAAGCGGTTCGACTGGACGCGGGCGCAGGTGTTCTCCCTCTCGGAGATCACGAAGAAGACTCTGGATGGTCTCCAGAAACCCGTCCAGGTGACCGTGTTCATGACGCCGCAGCGCTCGCGGCTGCTCCCGGAGGTCAAAGAGCTCCTGTCGCGCTACCAGGAGCGCAGCCCGAAGATCGAGGTCGAGTACCTCGATCCGGAGCGCAACCTGGCGCGCGCCGAGGTCTTCTTCAAGGAGTCCGGCGCGAGACTGAATACGGTCGTCTTCCGCTCCGGCGATCGCCGGAAGTACGTCGAGGAAGACAAGCTCGCGGACTTCGACTTCACAGGCGCGGGCATGGGCGGAGCGCCGAGCGTCAAGGCTTTCAAGGGCGAGGAAGCATTCACGTCCGCCATCCTCTCGGTGACCGAGGACCGGCAGTCCCGCGTGTATTTCACGAAGGGGCACGGCGAGGCAGCGATCGATTCCGCCGAGCGCGGGCGCGGCTACGCCGACGCCCGGCAGGAGCTCGAGCGCAGCAACCTGATCGTCGGAACGTGGGAGGCGCTCGGCAAGGACGACCTTCCGAAGGACGCGGATCTCATCGTCGTGGCCGGACCCCGCACGGCGTTTCTCGAGCCGGAGGCCGCCGCGCTCGCGCAGTACCTCGGGGCGGGGGGGCACGCCCTGCTGCTCCTCGACCCGATCCTGCCCGGCCCGGGAGCGCCGCCGGCGGACCTCGGCCTCAACGCCCTGCTCGGAAAGTTTGGCATTCGACTCGGCGACGACCTCGTCGTGGATCCGGCCAACGCCCTTCCCAACGTGGGCGCCGAAACCCTGGTGGCGACCAAATACGGCAGCCATCCGATCGTCCGATCGCTGGCCGCCGAGGGCCTCCCGCTCGTGCTCCAGCTCGCGCGCTCGGTGACGAAGGCCGAGAAAGCGGCGGAGGGCCTCTCCGAGGCCATGCTCGTCGAGACGTCCGCGGAGGGATGGGGCGAGACCAACCTCAGGCAGCTCGATGCCGGGCTCAAGAAGGAGCCGGGGGACACGCCGGGGCCGGTCTCGCTGGCCGTCGCCGTGGGGCCCGCCGACGAGAAGAAGGGCGATCCCAAATCGCCGCGGCTCGTCGTGATCGGCAACTCCCGGTTCGCGGCCAACGCCTCCATTCAGAACGGTGCCAACGGCACGTTGTTCGCGAACGCCGCGCAGTGGCTGGCCGGCCGGGACCGGCAGATCGGCATCGCGCCGAAGACCCCCGAGCAGAGCTCGTTGTCGCTCACCGAAAGCCAGGTCATCCGGATCGGCTGGACGGTCATCGTCGGGCTGCCGGCCCTCGCCATCCTGCTCGGCATCTGGGTCTGGTACCGGCGGCGGGACTAGGATGTCCGCGAAGAAGCTCCTCGCACTGACCGCGGTGGTCGCCCTCCTCTTCGGTTTCATTTTTCTTTTCGAGCGCCGGATGCCGACGACCGAAGATCGGACGCGCAAGGGTGACCTCTACTGGGACATTCCCGAGAGCCAGGTCGAGCGGATCGAGCTCACCCGCTCGGGTGAGACCCTGGAGTTCCAGCGGGCGGGCGAGGCGGGTTGGAAAATGATCAAGCCCGAGAAATACCCGGCCGACCCGTTTGCGGTCGGCAGCGTGTTGTCCGAGCTCGCGGAGTTCCAGCGCGCGGGCGGCGAGGACGCCAACGACGCCCGCCCGGCCGACTACGGGCTGGAGAAGCCCGCGGCGAAGGCCACGATCGTCTGGAGCGACCCGGCGGACCCGAAGTCCCGCAAGACGCGGACGATCGAGTTCGGTGCCGCGATCCCCGGCACCGACGTCGTCGCCGCTCGCGTCGAGGGGACGCAGAAGGTCCTCTTCGTGCCGGCGGCGGTGCTCGCGTCCCTGAGGAAGAGCGCGGACGACTTCGAGAGCCGGGAGGTCTTCGGCGGTGCCCCGGCGGATAAGACGCGGCTGGAGATCCTGCGCGGGCGGGGCAGGCTCGTCTTCGCGCGCGAGCAGGGAACCTGGTGGCTCGTCGAGCCGATGTCCGACCTCGCCGACGCGGCGGAAGTCGACCGCCTGGCGGCGTCCCTCCTGGGCCTGCGGGCCAGGGATTTCATCCACGGCAGCCCGGATCTGGCGGCGATCGGCCTGAACCCGGCGCTCTTCCGCGTTTCGATCACGGGCGCAAGGGGCGCGGTCACCGCGGTCGACTTTGGCGCGATGCGTTCCGACGGCAACACGATCTACGCGCGGCGCGATGGACAAGTCCTCACCGTCGAACGCGACGTCGTGGACGAACTCTCGAAAGAGGCGGAGGCGTTCCGCGGTCGCGCGCTCCTCGGCTTCAACCGGAGCGATGCCACGGGAATCGGTGCGGCGTTTGGGAAGACGAGCTTCGCCCTCGAGCAGAAGGACGGCGGATGGAACTCCGGGGGCCGTCCCGTGCTTGCCGCAGCGGCGGACGACGCGCTCGGCGCGCTACTCGAGCTGAAGAGCAAGGATTTCGTCGATGAGGCCGCGGTCAAAACGCTCGATCCCGCGACGGCGATCGTGACGGTCCGCATGAAGTCCCGGGATCCCTGGACCCTGTCGCTGCACCCCGGAGCTACCGGGATGATCGCGCGGGTTTCGGCGCGGCCCGGGGGATTCCTCGTCGATCGCGACGCCGCGGAGAAGCTCGAAGCGGCGTTCCGAAAAGCCGTCGCGGAGGCGACGCCCGTAAAGCCGGGAAACGGGAAAGGGTAAACGGAAAACGAGGGTCGATGTTTCGGGGTCGTTTCCCGTTTCCCGTTTACCGTCTCCCGGTCAGGTGCGGCGCCTTTTTTGAGGCCTCGGCTTCGAGATCGGCGATGCGCTTCTGGCGCTTGGCTTCCTTTTCGTCGGCGGCCTTGGTCTTTTTCTCCTTGGCCCTCGAGAACATCGTGGAAAGCGAGAAGAGCAGGCCATGGCCCTTCGGGGCCTTGGCGCGGCGCGCGGTAGCGCCCCAGAACTTCGTCTTCTTGAAGACGGCTTCGGTGAAGTCCGAGTTGGCGAGATCGGCGCCCTTGAGCGCGGCCCCGGTGAAGTTGGCCCCGATCGCGCGCGCGAAGCGCAGGTCCGCGTCCTGCAGGCTCGCGCCCTGGAAGTTGGCGCCGATGAGCAGCGATCCCGACAGGTCCGCGTCGAAGCCGCGGCAGCCCGAAAAATCGGCCCGCTTCAGGTTCGCGAGTCGAAAGCTTCCGAGCGAGAGGTCCGCGCGGGAGAAGTTCACTCCCTCCGCCTGCGCCTCGGCCAGGTCCGCGCCCGAGAAGGACGCCCCGACGAAACTGTACGGCTTCAGGTTCGCCCGCCGAAGCACGACCCTGGACAGGTCCGCGCCCTGGAAGTTGGCTTTCTCGAAGCGCGCCGAGCGCAGGTCCACCTCGGTCAACTTCGCCTCGGCGAAGCTGACGTCGGCGCCGCCGGCGTCGAGGAACACCGCGCGGCGCAGGTCGGCCTTCCAGAGCCGGGCCCGGTCGAAGCTGGCCGCCGTGAAGTTGGCCTCCACAGCCGACGCGAGCTCCATGTCCGTGTCGGTGAACTCCGCGCGCTCGCAATCGGCGGCGTTCAGCGCTGCCTGCCGGAGGTTGGCGCCCGCGAACTTCGCGCGGCGCAGGTCCGCGCCCGTCAGATCGCAGCCCTTCAGGTTCGCGCCCGCGAAGTTCGCGTTTGGAAAGGAGCCCCGCCTGGCCACGATCCCTTCGAAAACCGAGCGCGAGAGGTCGGCGCCGTCGAAGTGCGCGTTGGCGAGCTTGATGCCACGGAAGTTGACGTCCTTCAGGACGGCGCCCGCGAGGTTGGCTCCCGAGAGGTCGGCGCCCTCGAGGCGGGTGAAGGAGAGGTCGGCGCCGGCGAAGTCCGTTTCCACCAGCGCGCAGCTCTGGAGCGAGGCGGAGCGCAGGCGGGCCCCCGCGAAGAAGACCTTCGTGAAATTCAGGAAGTCGAGGTCGCAGTGCTCCAGGATCGCGCCCGGGCCCGAAACGCCCTCCCACTTCGTGTGGCGCAGCGTCGCGCGCGTGAAATCCGTCCCCGCGACGGTCGCGCGGGAGAGGTCCGCGCGGGTCAGGTCCGCACGCTTGAGATCCTTGCCGGACAGGTCCATCCCCGCGAGATCGGCGCCGGTCAAGTCCGGCGTCACGTTCGAGTTCTTGACGCGCCACTCGTTCCATCCGGGCGTGCCGAGGAGCTTCCAGTGCTCGAGATTTGCCATCGTCGGGCATTGTAACCGCCCGGCGGGCCGGGGCGCGTTACAATCAAGCGGATGAGCACCGCCGTCACGACTCCCGTCGCCGCCCCGAACCGGGCGATGGAGCGGATTCGCAAGGCGCTTCTCGGCGGCCACCCGCTGATCTACGTGATGAGCTGGGAGGAAACGCGGGTCGAGCGTCTGGCGCAGCACCTGGCGAAGACTTTCTACGGCGCGCCCTGTCCCTACGGCGTCTGGTCGGTGGTCGACGGGCTGGTGGTCGACGGCGCGCCGGTCCCGGACACGCAGGACCCGCTGCGCGCGCTCGAGGCGATTCTCGCCGCGTCGGGCAAGGGCTTCTACCTGCTCAAGGACTTCCCGACCTCTGGCCGCCCGGAGATCGTGCGGCGCCTGCGCGACCTCTACCGGGCGCTCAAGGACCGGGGCCGACACGTGCTGATCGTCTCTCCGCGCCTCGCGATCCCGGAAGACGCGAAGAAGGAGATCTACGTCGTCGAGTACGAGCTTCCCGACGACAACGAGATCGCGAAGATCCTGGACGGGCACTTGCGGCGACGCCTTTCGATCGCGATCGACGAGCCGCAGATGCGCCGGTTGTCGCTGGCGATGCGCGGCCTGACGGCGGACGAGATCGGGCACCTCGCCTCCAAGGTGTTCGTCGCCCGGAAATCCTTCGACGAGGCGGGATTCCTCGAGGTCCTCGGCGAGAAGGAGCAGATGTCCCGCAAGGAGGGAGTGCTCGAGTTCGTGCCCCCGCGCTTCTCGCTCGACGACGTCGGCGGCTACGCGGTCCTGAAGACGTGGCTGCAGAAGCGCCAGGCCCTCTTCTCGAAGGACGCGCTCGACGCCGGCATCCCGATCCCGAAGGGGATCCTCCTCATGGGGATCTCCGGCTGCGGCAAGAGCCTCTGCGTCAAGACCATCTCGACCCTGTGGAACCTTCCGCTCTTCCGGCTGGACATGAACGCCGTCTTCGGGACCGACAATCCCGAGCTGACCTTTCTCCGGGCGCTCCGCGCGGTGGAGTCAGTCTCTCCCGCGGTCCTCTGGATCGACGAGATCGAGATGGGCGTCGGCGGCTACCGGGAGGGCGGCGACGCCTCGATGTCGCGCATCTTTTCCGGGTTCCTGACCTGGATGCAGGAGAAAAGCGCGCTCGTCTTCGTCGCGGCGACCGCCAACCGGATCCACCTGCTCCCGGCCGAAATCATCCGCAAGGGCCGGTTCGACCAGGTCTTCTTCGTGGACCTTCCCAACGAGGAGGAGCGCAAGCAAATCTTCGCGATCCATCTGGCGAAGAACCGGTGCGACGTGGCGCGGTTCGACCTCGTCTTCCTCGCCAAGGCCACGAACGGCTGGAACGGCGCCGAGGTCGAACAGGCCGTCATCTCCGCGGTCGTGGACGCCTACGCGGAGAGCAGGGCGATCACCGAGGACGACCTCTACCGGATGATCGCAGCGACCGTCCCGCTCGCCGTCACGATGGAAGAACAGATCAAGGCGATCCGCAGCTGGGCGCATGAACGCGCATTGAACGCCTCGCTCTAGTTGTTCTTCGGATCGAGCTCCCTCGGCCGGAACGGAGCGAGGAGCTCGAGGCGGTCCTTCCATTCGCGCATCCGGCCCCGGAGGGTCTCGAAGCGGGAGGCGAGCGAGTCGGTCTCGAGGAGCGCCTGGAGCTCGGGCGGGGCATGGCGCAGGCGCAGCGCCATCTCCGAGGCGAGCCGTTCGGGGGAGATCTGTTCGCCCGGCAGCGGAGGCAGGTCGAGCGCGCGGGCGATCTCGCCGTAGAGGGCGGTCGCGGAGGCGACGATGCGCTTGCCCTCGCCGGCCTCCGGAAATGGCACGGTCCGGACCTCTTCGACGCGCGCCACGCGGTACGGATCGGGCGTCCGCTCCTCGAGCACCCGGAACCGGAACCGCGCTTCGAGGAGGATGTTGTAGCGCCCGTCCGGAAGCGTTTCCGATTCGACGATCTCTCCGGCCGTTCCGATACGGTGGATCGCCGGGACCTCGTCGGACGCCTCGGCGCCGGGCTTCAACATCGTCATGCCGATCGTGCGGTCGGTCTCGAGCGCGTCGGCCACCATGGCGCGGTAGCGGGGCTCGAAAATGTGGAGCGGCAGGAGGGTTCCCGGAAGCAGGACGACTTCCGGCAGCGGGAAGAGGGGGATGCGGAGACTCATCGCGCCGGCGCCCCGCCCGCCGCGGCGCGGTCCTCGGCCGCGCGGGAGAGGGCCCCCACGTAGACGACGACCTGGCGGATCTCCTCGTCGGTCAGCTTTCCCTGGAACTTCGGCATCGGATCGCGGCCCTCGCGCACCTGTTTTTCGATGGCCGCTGGACTGCCGTCCGAGTGCCAGACGCCGTCGATCAGGCTGGCGTAGGGGAGGTGGCCCGCCACGATCGTCTTGCCGTCGCCGTTCGTGTTGTGGCACGACGCGCACTTGCGCTCGAAGATGCGCCGGCCCGCCGCGGCGTCGCGGTCCGCGCGGGCGACCTCGGGCAGGGCCGGGCGGCGGCAGCCCGCGAGGCCGGCCAGGACGATTGCAATCACGAGGCGCCGGAGCACGCGGGGCAGTCTAAACCAGCGGTTCGGCAGGGGCCCGGTCTTGAGCCGTCCCTCATTTGTTGGCCGCGGGGCGGCATGCTAAGGTTCCCGCCCTCATGGCCGACCGCAAGGACAAGGTCCCCGAGAGCGTGCCCGGAAAATACTACGTCGACACCCAATGCATCGACTGCGACGTCTGCCGCGTCACCGCTGCCCAGAACTTCCAGCGCAACGAGGACAAGGGGTATTCCTACGTCTCCAGCCAGCCCGGGACCCCCGAGGAAGACGCGCAGTGTCAGGAGGCCATGGACTCCTGCCCGGTGGAGGCGATCGGGAGGGACGGCGAGGAGTGAATCGGTACTCTTAGGTTCCAAGGCTCCGGAAGTACTCGATCGTCCTCTTCAATCCCTCCTCCAACTTCACTTTCGGCTCCCATCCGAGCTTCTCTTTTGCCTTCGTGATGTCGGGCTGCCGGACCTTCGGGTCGTCGACCGGAAGGGGCTTGAAGACGATCTCGCTGCGGGTGCCGGTGAGCTCGCGGATCCTGCGGGCGAACTCGAGAACGGAGAGCTCGGCCGGGTTGCCGATGTTGGTCGGGTCGCGGATGTCCGACTGGAGCAGGCGGTAGATGCCGTCGACGAGGTCCGAGACGTAGCAGAACGACCGTGTCTGCGAGCCGTCGCCGAAGACCGTCATCGGCTCGCCCGCGAGCGCCTGTCCGATCAGCGCGGGTACGACGCGGCCGTCCCTCGGCCGCATCCGCTCGCCGTAGGTGTTGAAGATCCGCACGATCCGCGTGTCGACGCCGTGCGCCCGCCGGTACGCCATCGTGATCGCCTCGGCGAAGCGTTTGGCCTCGTCGTAGACGCCCCGCGGGCCGATCGGGTTGACGTTGCCCCAGTAGGTCTCGGGCTGCGGGTGGATGAGCGGGTCGCCGTAGACCTCGGACGTGGAGGCGAGGAGGAACCGCGCCTTCTTCTCGAGCGCGAGGCCGAGCGCGTTGTGCGTTCCGAGGGAGCCGACCTTGAGCGTCTGGATCGGGAGCTCGAGGTAGTCGATGGGCGAGGCGGGCGAAGCGAAATGGAGCACGGCGTCGAGCGGGCCATCCACGAAGATGAACTGGGTGACGTCGTGGCGCACGAGGCGGAAACGCTTCTCCGGCTCGAGGTGGGCGAGGTTTCGCGGATTGCCGGTCAGAAGGTTGTCCATGGCGATGACCTCGTGACCCTCCCGGAGGAGGCGGTCACAGAGGTGGCTTCCGAGGAAGCCGGCGCCGCCGGTGACGAGAACTCTCATCGGGTTTCTCTCCTTCGTTCGGTCATTTCCGGCCGACGCAGGCGTATGTCCAGCCCGCGGCGCGCATCTCGTTCGGGTCGTAAACGTTGCGCAGGTCGATCATCGTTTTCGAGCGCATCAGCCCCGCCAGCCTCGGCAGGTCCAGCGCCCGGAACGCGTTCCACTCGGTTGCGAGGACGAGAAAGTCGGCGCCCGCTGCGCAGTCGTAGGCATCCCGGGCAAGGTGAATTTCGGGATGAACGGCCTTGGCGCCCGGCATCGCGGCCGGGTCGAAGGCGCGGACGGCGACGCCCGCCTCGAGAAGGTCGGCCACCACGGCCAGCGCCGGCGACTCGCGGATATCGTCAGTCTCCGGCTTGAAGGAGAGGCCGAGCACGGCGGCCGTCTTGCCGGCGAGCGGCCCCGCGGCGTCGCCGATTTTCCCGATCATGCGCGCCTTGGTCTCCGCGTTGACCCGAATAGTCGCCTCGATGATCTGAAAGGTATAACCGTGCTGGCGGGCGAGGTCGGCTGCAGCCGACGTGTCCTTCGGGAAGCAGGAGCCGCCAAACCCGGGGCCGGGGTGGAGGAACTTCGAGCCGATGCGGCGGTCCAGGCCCATTCCCTTCGCCACGTCGTGAACGTCGGCGCCCATGAGCTCGCACAGCCGCGCAATCTCGTTGATGAAGGAGATCTTCACGGCGAGGAAACCGTTCGAGGCGTACTTGATGAGCTCGGCCGAGGCGACGTCGGTGATCAGGAAGGGGGTCTCGATCAGGTAGAGCGGACTGTAGATCTCCTTCAGGACCTCGACGGCGCGCGCGTCGCTGGCGCCGATGATGACGCGATCCGGGCGCAGAAAGTCCGCGACGGCTGAGCCCTCGCGCAGGAACTCGGGGTTGGACACGACGGAAAAGGGGTGGCGCCCGTTCTTCTCCTTCAGGATCTGCTCGATCATGCGGCCCGTGCCGGTGGGCACGGTGGACTTCGTGACGATGACCTTGTAGCCGTTCATGTGCAGCGCGACCGCCTCGGCCACCTGCGCGACGAACGTGAGGTCCGGCGAGCCGTCCGCCTTCGGCGGCGTGCCGACGGCGATGAAAATCGCGAGGGCGTCCTCGATGCCGGCCTTCAAGTCCGTCGTGAAGCGCAGCCGGCCGGCGCGCTCATTGCGCGCGACGACTTCCTCCAGGCCGGGCTCGTAGATCGGAATCTCGCCCCGCTGCAGCGCGGCGATCTTGTCGGCGTCCTTGTCGACGCAAACGACGTTCATTCCAAAGTCCGCGAGGCACGCCCCCGTGACGAGCCCTACGTAACCGGTGCCGACCATGCAGATGTTCATGTGCCCTTCTCTTGCTGGCTGCTTTCTGTCGACTGTCGACTGCCGACTGTCGACTGGCTCCGGTACCACTCCACAGACTTCTTCAATCCCTCCGCCAGCGGCACGCGCGCGCGGAACCCGAGCACCCGTTCGGCCTTCTCCACTGCCGCGAACGTGACGGGCACGTCCCCGGACTGCATGGGCTGGCGGTCGAGGCGGGCGCGCCGGCCGGTCGCGGCCTCGATCGCGGCGACGAGCTCGGCTAGGGTCACCGGGCGCGCGCCGCCGAGGTTGACGATCTCGAAGCCGATCCGGCTCTCGAGGGCCGCCTCGACGCCGTCGGCGATGTCGTCGATGTAGGTGTAGTCGCGCCGCGACTCCCCGTCGCCGTAGTAGGGGATGGGGGTATCGGTCTCGAGGCAGTCGATGAAGCGCGCGATCGCCATCTCCGGCCGCTGGCGCGGGCCGTACACCGTGAAGAACCGCAGGCACACGCTCGTGAGCCCGTGCAGGTGGTGCGCGTTGAAGACCTGGAGCTCGCCCGCCCGCTTCGTCGTGGCGTACGGGGAGATCGGCCGCTCGATCGGGTCCTCCTCCGAGAACGGCAGCTTCGAGTTGATCCCGTACACCGAGGAGGAGGAGGCGAAGACGAAGTGGGGCTTTCCGTGCGCGACGGCGGCCTCGAGCAGGTGCCAGGTCGCAACGCAGTTGACCTCCTCGTAGAGGACCGGCTGGGAGAGCGACGGCCGCACGCCCGCGCGCGCGGCGAGGTGGAGGACGCCATCGAACCGCTCCTCTTCGAACAGGCGGAACACGAGCGCGCGGTCGCGGATGTCCCCTTCGACCAGGCGGTACCGCGGATTGCCCAAGTGCGCGGCGATGTTGCCGCGCTTGACGCGGGGGTCGTAGTAGTCGTTGAAGTCGTCGAGCACGACGACGCGGTCGCCCTTCGCGAGGCGGCGGTCCGCCAGATGGGAGCCGATGAAGCCCGCCCCGCCCGTGATGAGGAGCTTCACTTTTGAGGCGCGGGGGTTGGCGACGCCGCGGCGGCTCCCTGGGCGCGGACCGCGTCGTCGTATTCCTTCTTGATGCCCGACTTCTGCCGGTCCTTGATCAGCCAGCGCAGCAGCGCCGACTCGTTGACGCCCACCACGAGGCGGTTCGCCCCGTCGAAGACAGACGGGTCGTTGATGAGCTTGCCTGCCGTACCCTGCCCCTCGTCGAGCTTGCGGGAGATCGAATCGAGGTGCTCCGAAAGGCTCTTGAGGTTGCCGGTGAAAGCCTTGCCGAACTGGGCGTCGTGCAGCAGGATCGGGATTGCGCCGTTGCCCTTTTCGAGGTTCTCGGTGACCTTCGCCAGGCCCGCGGCGGCGATGGCGAGGTTGTCCACGAGCGCGTAGATCTTCTTCTTGCCCTCGGGGTCGGACAGGAGCGCCGGGATCGCGCCGGACCCCGTGCGCACGCCCTCGTCGATCTTTGCCAGCAGGGACTGGACGGACCGGATCGCGCCGGCGAGCGACTCGCTGGTCTCGCGGCCGTACTTCTCGTCGATCAGGAGCCTGCCCGCGAGGCCCTGGCCGTTCTCGACCTTCGCGAGGATCGCGTTCAGGGAGTGGAGGGTGGCATTCAGGTTGTTGCCGAGACGCTCGCTTTCCTCGCTGTTGGACGTGATCGCGCCGAGAAAGCCCTCGCCCTTCTCGGTGCGCCCGAGGATGTTCTTCAAGGACTTGGCGATCCCCGAGAGGTCCGCCATGAGGTCGCCGCTGCCCTCGAGGAACTTTTCGAGGCCGGCGCCGGCCGCTGGCGGAATCTCGCCGCCGATCGGCACCTCGGGCTCGCCGGGCTTGCCGCCCTCGAGCTCGATGTACTTGTCGCCGAGGAGGCCGCGCGTCTTGATCGAGGCGTGCGTGCCCTTGCGGATCATCGGCGCCCAGCGCTTGACGACGTCGTAGACGACACGCACGGTCCGGTCGGCCGGGTCGCCCGAGAGCCGGACCTCGATGACGCTGCCGACGACCACGCCGTTCAACGAGACGTTGTTGCCCGAGATCAGGCCCGAGGCCGACTCGAAGTGCGTTTCGTACGGGAACTTGCTGCGAAAGAGGTTCGCGCGCTGCCCGATCATGAAGATCCCGACCGTCGTCGCGGTCAGCGCGACGAGGACCACGAGGCCCACGCGGAATCGGCGTCCGACCTGTTGCTCTGCGACCACGCCTCACTCTCCCTTCGGTATCGCCCGGAAGACCCCCGTTCCACAGGGGAAGCCCATCGCCCGGAAATAGTCCATGAGGACGGGGTGGCCGTTGCTCGCGGCCTCCTCGAACGTGCCGACGAACTGGAACCGGCCCTGGTGCAGGAACACCACGCGGTCGGAAACGGTGCGAGCCGTGACGATGTCGTGCGTCACGACGACCGAGGTCGTCCGGAGCCGCTCGTTGACGTCCACGATCAACTGCGCGATCTTTTCCGACGAGACGGGATCGAGGCCCGTCGTCGGCTCGTCGTAGAGGATGATCTCGGGCTCGAGGGCGATCGAGCGGGCGAGGGCGACCCGCTTGCGCATGCCGCCCGAGAGCTCGGACGGCATCTTCTTCTGGATGCCGGGCAGGCCCACCAGCGTGAGCTTCTCCGCGACGATCGCGGCGACTTCGTCCTCCGCCTTCGGCGTGTGCTCGCGGACCGGAAAGGCGATATTCTCCTCGACGCTCATCGAGTCGAAGAGGGCCCCGCCCTGGAAGAGCATGGCCACGCGCCGGCGCACGGGAGAGAGCTCCTCCTCCGAGAGGCCGACGACCGATTCTCCGAAGACGAGCACGTCCCCGTCGTCGGGGTGCGTCAGGCCGTTGATGTGGCGCAGCGCCACGCTCTTTCCCGTGCCCGAGGGCCCGAGGATGCAGAGGACTTCGCCCCGCCGGATCTGGAGGTTGACCCCGGCGAGCACGTCCCGGCCCGAGTAGCGCTTCCAGACGTTCCGGAACTCGACGATCGTCTCGCCGCGCGGCAGGGCGGCGGGTAGGCGGTCGGTCGCAGGGGCGGCGGCGCTCATTAGATCGCCAGGAAGAGCTTCGTCAGGAGGAAGTCGGAGATCAGGATGCAGATCGATGCGAGCACCACCGTCCGCGTCGTCGCCCGGCCGACGGCGGTGGCGCCGCCTTCGACCTGGAGCCCGTTGTAGCATCCGATCGCTGCGATCTCGAACCCGAAGAAGAAGGTCTTCGAAAGCCCGCTGCAGATGTCGGAGATCTGCAGCTGTTGCAGGATGCTCGTGAAGTAGTCTTGGAAGGTCATCCGGATCTCCAGCACCGCGATCCCGAGTCCGCCGAGGATGCCGAGCACGTCGGCGATCGCCGTCAGGACCGGCATCATGAGCAGGATCGCCAGCAGGCGCGGCACGACGAGGCGGCGGACGGGAGAGATCGCCATCGCGCGCAGCGCGTCCACCTGCTCGGTCACGGTCATCGAGCCGATCTCGGCGGTGATGCCCGAGCCGACGCGGCCGGCGACCATGAGCGCCGTCAGGATCGGGCCGAGCTCGCGCACGAGCGAGAGCGACACGATGCGCCCGATGAAGGTCTTGCCGCCGAAGGCCTCGAGAGAGTAGGCCGTTTGCAGAGCGAGCACACCGCCGGTGACGAACGCCGTGATGCCGGTGATCGAGAGCGACTTGACGCCGAGCTCGTCCATCTGGTGCAGGAGTTCCGAGGAGTAGAACGGCCGGCTCACGCACCCGGTGAGCGCCTGGCCCACGAGCTGCGACAGGCCTCCGACGTACTCGACGATATGCGAGCCCTTGCGGCCGAAACGGTCGACAAACCGCAGCCAGGCGAGGTTGCGATAGAAGATCGCCGTTGCGGACGGTTCGGGTGGAGCCATGGGGACGGCGCATTCTACGCCCTCGCTTCCCGCCATGTAAACGCCGGACTTACCGGGACTTGCGCCTCTGTTACCATCCGCCGCCGTGCGTTTTCTGCGCTCCCTGGGCGTCTGGATCGTCATCTCCGTCGCCACGGTCCTGTTCGGCCTCCCCGCGATCCCGCTCGCGTTCGTGCCCCCGCGCGGCGAGTGGTTCCTGAAGGTGGCGCGCGGATGGGCGCGCCTCATCCTCGCCGTTTCGGGAGTCACCGTCCGTGTGCGGCATGGCGAGCGGCTCGAGACCCAGGCGAGCTTCGTGATCGCGCCCAACCACGAGAGCTTCTACGACATCCTGGTGCTCCTCGCGGTGCTTCCCATGTCGGTGCGCTTTCTGGCCAAGCGCAACCTCTTCCGCCTTCCCATCCTCGGCTGGTCCATGGCGGCCGCAGGCTTCATCCCGGTCGACCGCCAGACGCGCTCGCGCAGTTTCGCGCTGGTCGACGCCGCGCTGTCGCGCCTCGAGGGCGGGCGTTCGCTCATCGTCTTTCCCGAGGAGACCCGCACGCGGACGGGGGAGCTCTCGCCGTTCAAGGGGGGCGCGGCGCTTCTGGCGCTCCGATCGGGGCTGCCGCTCTTGCCCCTCGGGATCGCGGGGACCTTCCAGATCCAGCGCCGCGGCGGCTTCACGATCCTGCCGTCGCGGGTCTGCCTCGCGGTCGGCGAGCCGACGGCGTCGGCCGGACGGGCGCCGCGCGACCGCGCCGCCCTGACCGGCCAGCTGCGGGAGAGCGTGGCGCTCCTGCGCGCGGAGGCGAGAGCCGACATAGAATCGGCCGGGGAGGACGCATGAGCGCCACGGCAGAGCTGACCGAAGAGAAGGTGCTGGAGATCCTGCGGACCGTGCGGTTCCCGGGGCTCTCGCGCGACATCGTGTCCTTCGGTTTCGTCAAGGACCTCGCCGTTGGCGGCGGCAACGTGTCGATGCGCCTCGAGATCATGACGGAATCCTCCGCGGCCGCCGAGGAAATTCGGCGCGACGCCACCGAGAAGCTGCGCGGCGTGCCCGGCGTCCACGCGGTGACGATCCGCCTCGACGTCAAACCGCCCTCGGCCGCTGCCCCCCGGCCCTCCGGAGCCCCGGCCGACGCCGCGATCCTGAAGGACGTGCGCTTCAAGATCGCCGTGGCTTCCGGCAAGGGCGGCGTGGGCAAGTCTACCGTCGCGGCCAACCTCGCGCTCGCGCTCGAGCGCGTGGGCCACCGGGTCGGCCTCATGGACTCGGACATCTACGGCCCGTCGCAGCAGATGATGATGGGCATCGACGAGAAGCCCTACATCAACGAGGCAAACCAGATCGTCCCGATCGAGCGCCACGGCGTGAAGGTGATGTCGCTCGGTTTCCTGATGGACGTCGACCAGCCCGTGATCTGGCGCGGCCCGATGGTCATGAAGGCGGTCGAGCAGTTCCTGCAGGACGTGGCCTGGGGCGCGCTCGATTTCCTCGTGATCGACCTGCCGCCCGGAACGGGGGACGCGCACCTGACGCTGACCCAGAAGATCCATCTCTCCGGGGCGGTCATCGTGACGACGCCGCAGGACGTGTCGCTCATCGACGCGCGCAAGGGGCTGGCGATGTTCCAGAAGGTGAACGTGCCCCTGCTCGGCATCGTGGAGAACATGTCCTACTACCTCTGCCCGAAGTGCGGCCACCGCGAGGAGATCTTCAAGCATGGCGGGGGCAAGCGCACGGCCGAAGAGCTCAAGGTGCCGTTCCTAGGCGAGATCCCCCTCGACCCGAAGATCGTGATTGGCGGCGACTCCGGCCTTCCAATCGTCGCGGGCGAGCCCAAGTCGCCGGTCACCGAAGCGTACATGCGGATCGCGGAAGCAATCGTGAAGACGCTCTCGGCCTGAGGCCGGACCTCGATCGCCATGCCCGCCGTCATCGAGCTCGCGAAGACCGACATCACGCGGATCCACGTGGACGCCGTCGTCAACGCCGCCAACGAAGCCCTGCAGCTCGGCTCCGGAGTCGCCGGGGCAATCCGCCAGAACGGCGGTCCCACGATCCAGGAGGAGTGCGACCACATCGGCACGTGCGCCGTCGGGCAGGCGGTCGTGACGAAGGCGGGCAAGCTCCCCGCGAAGTGGGTGATCCACGCGGTCGGTCCGGTCTGGAAGGGCGGCAGTTTCGGCGAGGAGATGCTGCTCGCCTCCGCGGTCCTCCAGGCGCTGCGGCGGGGCGAGGACATCGGCGCGGCCTCCGTCGCCCTGCCCGCCCTCTCGACCGGCGCCTTCGGCTTTCCGCTGGCGATGGCCGCCGAGATCAGCGTCGCCGCTGCCCGGTCCTTCGCGCCGGGTTCCGAGTATGTCCAGAAGATCGTGTTCTGCGTGCTCGACGACGAAACCTACGGGGCCTTCGAGACAGCCCTCGGCGTCGAGAAGGCGTGAGCCGGCGCCGCGAAGGCTTAACCGGGCCCCGGTGACAGCGCTGCTCGGCCTGATCCTCGCCCTCGCGGTTTCCGCGGCCCCGCTGTCGCCGTCCGATGCGCTGAAGCTCCAGGCGGCCAGGAACGTCGGCCTGGCGGCGCTCGAGGAGGGCAACCTTGCGGAGGCCGCGGCGCAGTTCGAGACGATCCGGCGGCTCGCGCCGTCGGAACCGCTCGGCTGGTCCAACGGCGCCGTCGCCGCCCTACGGGCGAAGGACGCCGCCCTTGCCGCACGCCTGATGGCGCAGGCGCTGCTTCTCACTCCCGACGATGCGGCTGTGCTCGCGCTGGAAGCCGCGCGGCGCGAGCTCGCCGGCGATCGGGCAGGCGCGATCGAGATCTACGAAAAGGCCGCCGCGGCCTCGCCGCGGGACGTCGCCTCTCTGTGGAACGCGTCCCGCCTCCTGGCGGAGATGGGAGACGCGTCCCGCCGCGCCGCGATCCGCGACGTGGAGGCCGCTCTCGCGCAGGCTCCCGCCAACGCATTCCTGCTCGTCCGCCTCGGTGAGCTCCTGCGCGCCGAGGGGGAGACGACTGGGGCCATCGCGGCATCGGACCGGCTCGCGGCCCTCGTCGCCGGCGAGGCGAAGCTCGACCAGGCCCTCGCGGACGGAAGGCAGGCGCTCGAGGCCGGCGACGCGCGCGGAGCCTCGCTCAAGTACCGCATTGCCGAGAACATCCTGCGCGCGACGCCGCGCTACCAGCAGGCCCGCCGCGACGTCGAGCCCGGCGTCCTCGGTCTGCCGCTCGAGAACTGGGGTCCCGTCCTTTCCGGGGTCCTTCGCGCCCGTGCCCCGAGCCCGATTCCGGTCTCCTTTGCGCCGAAGGCGGACGCGGGGCTCGAGGGCGTCGTCGGGGCCGCCATGGTCCGCGCGGCGGGAAGAGACGCCCGCGACCTCGTCCTGGCTGGGGAGGCCGGCCTGCGTGTCGCCGCGGCTTCGGCGGCGGGATACCGGCCCGGAGTGCCCATCCCTGGGTCCGGCGCCGCCGACGTCGCCGTCGCCGACGTCACCAACTCGGGCTCGCTCGATCTCGTCACGCCGGGCTCGCTCTGGATCCACGACGGCGAGGGCTACGCCCGAGTCGCGATCGCCGCGGGGGAACGCATCGTCCCGTTCGACGTGGACGCGGACGGCGACCTCGACCTGTACGTGTCGTCGAAGGCGGGCGACCACCTGCTGCGCAACAATCTCGACGGAACGTGGACCGACATCGCTTCGGCGTCGGGCATTGCCCCGGGCACCACGTCGCGATTCGCCGTCGCTGCCGACTTCGACCGCGATGGGGACGTGGACCTCCTGCTCGCGCGCCGGGAGGGCGGCTTCATCCTCTATGACAACCTGCGGGGCGGGCGCCTGACTGCGCGCGACGCCGGGCTCCCGAAGACGGGCGCGATCCTCGCCGGCGCGGCCGGCGACCTGAACGGCGACGGCCGCGTCGACCTCGTCTGGACGAGCGACGCGGGTGCTTTCGTGGCGTTGAACCGCGGCGACGGGACTTTCGGCGCGGCCCTGCCCGTCGGCGCCGGGGCGGCGCCGATCCTTTTCGACTACGACAACGACGGATTTCTGGACCTCTTCCTCGGGAGCCCGCTTGGGCCCTCGGCGCTGTACCGCAACGACGGGACCGGAAACTTCGCTGCGGCAAGCGTCGGGACGCTGCCCGCGGCGCGCGACGCCGAGGCGGTGGATTTCGACGGGGACGGCGACCTCGACCTGGCGCTCGTCCTGCCCGACGGCTCGGTCGCTCTCTTCGAGAACCGGGGCGGCAACGCGAACGGCTGGATCGACGTCGCGCTGGAAGGCCTTCCCACGGGCTCGGCCAAGGTCAATCGCTTCGGCTTCGGTTCCGAGGTCGAGGCCCGGGCGCAGGATCTTTACGTGTATCGCGTTGCGTCGCGCCCGGTCACGCGGCTCGGCCTCGGCGCGCGCCGCAAAGCAGATGTGCTCCGTATCGTCTGGACCAACGGCGTGCCGCAGAACGCGCTCGATCCGCCGGTGAAAACGGTGCTGCGCGAGGTGCAGCAGTTGAAGGGCTCCTGTCCCTTCCTCTACGCCTTCGACGGCGCGCGCTGGCACTTCGTGACCGACGTCCTCGGGCGCGCCCCGGCCGGACTGCTGTTCGACGGCGTCCACCAGGCGGCCGCCGACACGCGTGAGTGGCTCGTCGTTCCCGGTGACTGGCTCGAGCCGTCGGGCGCAACGCTCACTCTGGACTTCACCGAGGAGCTCTGGGAGACGGCGTACTTCGATCTGGCCGAGCTTTACGCCGTGGACCACCTGGCCGGCGTCGCCCTCGTCTCGAACGAGAAGATGGTGCCGCCGCCGTTTCCGCCGAAGGAGATCTTCACGGTCTCCCGGCCCTTCACGCCGCGGGCGGTGGACGGCGACGGGCGCGACCGCACGGTTGAGATCGCCGCCGAGGATGGCGTCTTCCTCGCGGGCTTCGCGCCGACGCGATACCAGGGCCTGGTCGAGCCGCACGAGCTCGTGCTCGACCTGTCGGAGGCGCGCGCGGGCGGAAGGGTCATGCTCTACCTGACCGGCTGGATCTTCTATGCAGACACCTCGATCAACGTGTCTCTCGCTCAGCGCAAGGACATCGCGGCCTCCGCCCCGCTGCTGGAAGTTCCGGACGGGCGGGGGGGCTGGAAGACGGCGATCACCTCGATGGGGTATCCCGCAGGCAAGACCAAGACCATGCCCGTGGATCTGTCCGATGTGCTCGATCGCGGCGATCCGCGGGTGCGGATCCGGACGAACCTCGCGATCTTCTGGGACCGGATCGCCTACACGGTGGACGAGGCGCCCGCCCCGCTGCGGATGACCGCGATCCCGCTCTCAGGCGCCGAGCTCTCCTTTCGCGGATTCTCGCGGATGCGGCGGGAGTCTCCCGACGGTCCGCAGGTGTTCGTTCACGACGACGTCTCGAAGGAGCGGCGCTGGGCCGACATGGCGGGTCTCTACACGCGCTTCGGGGACGTGCGCGAGCTCCTGCACGCCGCGGACGACCGTTACGTGGTGATGAAGGGCGGCGACGCGGTGCGGCTGCGCTTCGATGCGGGGGCGCTTGCAGCCGTGCCCGAGGGCTGGGTGCGCGACTACGTCCTCGTGCTCGACGGCTGGGACAAGGACGCGGACAAGAACACGGTGGCCGGCCAGACCGTCGCGCCGTTCCCGTTTCACGGCATGGACGACGCGCTCTACGGCGAGCTCTCCTTCCCGGAAACCGACGCGCACCGCGAGTTCGTTCGGGACTACCTGACGCGGCGGGGGGGGCCGGGGGAGTTCGTGGACGCGATGAAGTCGGCGGTGAGCAGTCAGCAGTGAAGAGGTCGTTCGTCGGTGTGGCGCTCGGCGCGGTTTTGCTTTGTGCGACGGGGCCGGCAAAGAAGCTCGGCGTCTTCGAAGACGTGACCCGGTCCGCCGGCGTGAAGATGCAGGTCCGCTCGGACCTGATGCGCCTGAAGCTCATCGCCACGATGATCGGCGGCTGCGCGGTGGGCGACTACGACGGGGACGGCCGCCCCGACCTCTACGTCACCAATTCGATTCCGCGCTGGGGCAAACCCAATACCGATCACTGCGGGCGCCTCTTCCGCAACGTCGGCGGCGGCCGTTTCCAGGACGTGACGGACAAGTCCGGCATTCGGGCCTGCGGCCTCGGGATGGGCGCCTTCTGGGCCGACCTCGACGGGGACGGCCGGCTCGACCTCTACCTGACCAACGTGGGCCCGAACGCGGCCTGGTGGAACCGCGGCGACGGCACGTTCGAGCAAGGAAAGGACACGGGCCTCGAGGACCCTCTCTTCTCCGTCGGGGCGGCGTTTCTCGACTACGACGGAGACGGAAAGCTCGACGTTGCCGTCGCGAACTACCTCGACTCGACGCCCGAGTGGGAAGCCGCGCAGCCCCAGTTTCAGCTGCGGGTGCCGGAGGACTACGTCGGCCAGCCCTCTCACCTCTTTCGCAACCTCGGCGGACGGAAGTTCCGGGACGTGACGACAGAGGCCGGCCTTTTCATTCCGCCGACGGAGACGAAGACGCTCGGAATCGCCGTCCTCGACTACGACGGCGATGGGAGGCCCGACCTCTACTTCGTCAACGACCGCGTCTCCAACCGCCTGTTCCGCAACCGCGCCGACGGCCGGTTCGAGGAGGTGACCGCCGAGACCGGGGCGGGAGTACTGGGAGAGCGGCCGCGAGCGGGGATGGGTGTCGCGGTCGGCGATCCTTTCGGCGGCGGGCGCGATAGCCTTTTCGTGACCAACTTCGGCGCAGAGGAGAACAGCCTCTACCGCAACGTGGAAGGAGCGCTCTTCGAGGACGCGGGGGCAGTCTCCGGGGCGGGAAGGATCGGCATGCCATCCGTTCGCTGGGGAACGCACTTCGCCGATTTCGACAACGACGGGTGGCCCGATCTCTACGCGGTTGGGGGACACCTCGCGCCGCGATTGCCGCGGATGCTTTTCCACTACCGGAGCGCGGGAGCGGAGTACGTCGAGGCCGGCGACCGTGCGTTCGCTCAGCTCACTGTCCTCCTCAAGAACCTCGGCGAAGGGCTCTTCGTGGAGTGGGCGGGTCCGGGCGATCTCGGGAAGGAGCGCATGGTGGCCCGGGGCAGCGCGGTGGCCGACCTCGACGGCGACGGCGATCTCGATCTCGTGGTGGTGGACATCGACGGTCCCGTGCGGATCTTCGAGAACGAGATCGGCGCCCGCCAGAACTGGATCGCGATCGAGCCGCGGCAGGGCACGGACGGACGCACGGTCCTCGAGACGCATGTCGCCGTCACCGCGGGCGGCCGCACGCAGGTCCAGACGCACAGGGTTTCGCCATCGTACGCATCCGGTTCCCTCGTGCCGCTCCACTTCGGCCTCGGGACCGCGGAGAAGGCGGAGCGGATCGAGGTCCGCTGGCCGGACGGGCAGATGCAGACCTTTCGCGACGTGCCTGCAAGAAAGTCCTACGTTCTGAGGCCGGGCGGCGAGCTCGACGTCGCGCCGGCTCCGCGATGAGGGGCGGTAGACTCGGCTCGAGCTCCGCATGATCCCCATTGGCGACGACGACTCCGACCGAAGGACGACTCCGTTCGTGACGTGGCTGCTGATCGCGGCGAACGTCTTCGTGTTCGTCGCCCTCCAGGGCATGGGGTCGAACGAGCGCTTCACGATGGCCTTCGCCACGGTGCCTGCCGAGATCCTGAGCGGCCGGGACATCGCGCAGCCGATCCCGATCCGGGACGACTATGGGCGCTCGGTCGGGACGCTCGAGCTCTTTCCGACGCCGATCCCGGTTTATCTCACGCTCATCACGGCGATGTTCATGCACGGCGGCTTCGCGCACATCTTCGGAAACATGCTCTACCTCTGGATCTTCGGCGACAACCTGGAGGACGCGCTCGGCCACGCGCGGTATCTCGTCTTCTACCTCGCGACCGGCGTCCTGGCGGGGCTCGCGCACGTCCTTGTGACGGCGGCCCTCGGCGCCAATCCGCTCATCCCGTGTCTCGGCGCTTCGGGCGCGATCTCGGGCGTGCTCGGGGGATACATCGTTCTCTTTCCGCACCGGCGAGTGCGCGTCCTGTGGCTCTATTCGGTGATGGAGGTGCCGGCGCTCGTCGCGATCGGCTTCTGGTTCGTGTTCCAGCTCGTCAGCGGCGCCGGGATCCTGGGAGGCGACATGGGCGGCGTGGCGTACGGCGCGCACATCGGCGGCTTCGTCGCCGGGCTCGTGCTCGTCAAGCTCTTCGGCGGGGACCGCCGCCCGGCGCTCGGCCGGGCCTGAAACGGGGCCTTTCGCGTCCGGGCACCTTACCCGCGGGCGGGCCGGCGGCGCTCGGTTTGGAACGCTGCCGCGTCGTCGCAGGAACCAAGGCGCATCCGTCCTCGAATACGACCTGGCCCTGGACCTTCGCGGCGGCGCTCACTTCGCGAATCTAGGGTTTTCCTGTCTCAAAGCGCGTGTTCTGGCTGGCGACGGCCTGCCAGCGCCCGTTGCGTTTGACGTAGACGTCAGTCCACATGTAGTGGCCGCTCGCGTCTTTCCCGTTGTATTGACTCTTTTCCGTATCGCCGCCCGTCGCGACGGCCGTGTCCCCGAACACGCGCACCTTGATGGGATCGAACGTGACGGATTCGATCTTGTAGTTGCCCGATTTGACGTCCGCGATGAGCTGTGCCTTGGTCCCCTTCGCTCCGTCCCAGTTGATCCCGGTCCAATCGTCCGCGACGATCCGCTCGAGGGGCGCGGCGTCGTGCTTCATCGCGGTTTCGGTCCATTCCCTCTCCATTTGCGCGATCGCCTGCTCCGGGCTGTCGGCGGGGGTGGCCGTCCCGGGCGAGCCGCCCGCGAGCACCGCGAGCGAGAGCGCGACGATCAGGATGCGGGTTCCTCGGATCATGACTTCTCCTCCTTTTCTGCGAATGCGAAGCGTTGGTGGGATTACGCGGCCGGAAATCCGGTGCGCCGCATCGTACACCCGATCGGCACGGGCAGAGGGGGAACCTGGCTCAGGGGATCGGGGACTGTCGCACCGTCAGGCGCGCGCCGGCGGGAATGTCCGTGAGCGTTTGCGTCTGGCCGTCGGGCCAGCGGATTTCTAGCATGTCGATCTTCGACGCCCCGCCGAGGCCGAAGGTCAGCGTCTTTTCCGAGGCGGAGAGGTAGGACTGGCCGCCGGAGACCTGCTGGGTGAGCGTCCGCGGTCCGACGGTGGCGGTGACGCGGGCGCCGATGGCGTCGCGGTTGGACTTCCCGGCGCCCGTCAGATGCACGCGGACGCTTTTCGCCGGCGCGTTCGTCGGGTTCAGGTACACGCGCGCGGGCCCTCCGTTTTCCACCAGGATGACGTCGAGGTCGCCGTCGCCGTCGAGGTCGGCGTACGCGGCCCCGCGCGCGACGAGGGGTTTCGCGAGGTCGCCGGATCGCTCGCCGAGCGGCGTGAAATGGCCGTCGCCCGCGTTGCGGTAGAGAACCGGGGGCTGGCGGTACGAGACGTCTTTCTGGACCTCCTGCACCGTCGGCTCGACGTGGCCATTGGCGAGAAGCAGGTCCATCTTCCCGTCGAGGTCGGCGTCGAAGAAGAGGACGCCGAAGGTGAGGTCGAGCAACGACGTGGGGCCCACACCGCTGCGCGGGGATTCGTCGAGGAAGACTTCGCCCGAGTCCGTCCAGTAGAGCGACTTGAGCTCATTCGAAAAGTTGCCGATCGCCACCGACTGCCCCTTGCCGTTCTTCGTATCCGCCCAGGCCGCGCCCATCGCGCCTCGCGCGCGGCCGGCCTCGTCGACGGCCACACCCGCCGGGATCCCGACGTCCTCGAACGTGCCGTCGCCCTTGTTGCGGAAGAGATTGTTCGGCGCCGTGTCGTTGGCGACGAGCAGGTCGATCCTTCCGTCGCCGTCGAAGTCCCAGGGCGCGACGCCGAGCGCCTTCTGGTTGTCGTTGTAGACGCCCGCTTTCTTCGTTACGTCCTCGAAGCGGCCGTCGCCGAGGTTGCGATAGAGGCGCGAGGAGCCGCCGGGGTAGCGCTCGGGCGTGCAGTAGGACTTCGTCTTGCCATCGAGCGTGCAGAAGAGGTCCTTTTCCGGGCTCCAGTCCACGTAGCGGCCGACGTAAAGGTCGAGCAGCCCGTCGCCGTCGTAGTCGAGCCACGCGGACGAAGTTCCCCATCCCGAGTCCCGGAGCCCGGCACGCGCGGCAATCTCCTCGAAGCGGCCGCCGCGGTTGTGGAAGAGAAAGTTCCCGTCGAGGCCCGTGACGTAGACGTCGTCCCGGCCGTCGTTGTCGTAGTCGGCGACCGAGGCGCCCATGCCATAGAAGACCCTTTCGAGACCGGCCGCACGCGTGACGTTCTCGAAGCGCGGCAGGCCCGTCGCGTCGTAGCCTGTGTTGCGGTAGAGGGCGAGCGAGGACTTCTGCGTTGCTGCGCGCTGGTCCCCGGGCCAGTAGGCGCCCGACACGAAGAGAAGATCGGGCCGGCCGTCGCCGTCGTAGTCGAGAACGGCCACGCCGCCTCCCATCGTCTCCGGCATCCACTTCTTGCCCTGCGCGCCGGTCACGTGGGTGAAGTCGATCCCCATCGCCGCAGCCTTCTCGGCGAATGCGATCGCGGGCGGCGGCGTTGGCGCGGGAGTCGGAACGGGGGCCTGCGCCTCGTTCGCCGTGCGGCGGCAGCCGAGCGCGAGGCAGACCGCGATTGTCATCCCGAGCGCAGCGAGGGATCCCTTTGAAGTCACGGGGTGACGAGAAGGAGATCCCTGGGGCCTGCGTGACAAGGGGCCGGAGGCGCTCGGGATGACGAGCGGCCTGCGGCCCACGGGATGCAGGAGGGCCCTTCGCTCTCGAGCCGACGGTGTCTGCATCAGGGGACCGAGGACACCCGAGGGACCGCAACGGGCGCGGTGGGGGGGTGCGCGGTGGCATACAGCCACTGCGCGGCTTCGCTTGGCACCGGAGGGTGCGACTTCGTCAGGTAGCCGCGGTCCGTTTCGTAGCCGTGAGGTCCGATCGTGGCCACCCATGCCGGAACGGCCGCGGCAGGCGGCTCGCACTCCGCGTGGACGTGGACTGGCAGGGACTCGCGGTTCGCCCAGGGGTGATCGAGGCGGAAGCCGCCCGCAATCGCTCGGATGGGCTCGTCCTCCTTGTACTTGCGGTACGCGGCGTCCTGGATGTCGGCGTTCTTGCGGTCGCCCATCGCGCGGTAGACGCGCATCAGGTTGTAGTGCGCGTTGACGTCCTCCGGGTCGATCGCGAGCGTCTTCCCGTACGCGGCGACGGCCTCGGGGAACTTTCCGTCCAGCCAGTAGACGAGCCCGAGGTTGTTCCAGGCCACGCGGTCGAGCGAGAACTTCTCGAGCACGGCTTTCAGGTCCGTTTCGGCGTCGGCAAGGCGGCCCTCGTCCTTGGCCACCGTCGCGCGGAAGAAGGCGGTCTTGCCCCAGCCAGGCCGGCGCTGCTCGGCCTCGGCGAGCGAGGCCTTCGCGTCGGCCAGCCGGCCTTCCGCGATCTCGGCCCGCGCGCGGTTCAACGGCCCGTCCGGCTTGTCGGGAGCGAGCTGTGCCACCTTCGTCCACGCGCGCGCCGCACCCTTGAGATCCCCCTGCAGGAAGAGCCCGATGCCGTAGTCGTTCCAGCGCAGCCAGAGGGGGTCCGGGTTGCCGCGGGCTGTCCCGGCGTTCTCCCCTCTCCCGGCGGGAGAGGGGTCGGGGGTGAGGGGCGCGACTGGCAACCGCACCGTGTCGCGCGCGAGCGTCGTCACGGGCAGGGAAGGGTGTGCTGCGCCGAGCGTGAAGGTCGTGAAGTCGCGCGAGAACTTGCGGTAGTGCGTGCCCGCCGAAAGCGTGATCGGACCCTTCGCATTCTTCGGCACGGTGACGCGGTAGTGCACGGTGCGCGCGGCGCCGGGGCCGATGCCGTTGTTGTAGAGCGGCACCCGGATGTCCTGGGGCTGGCGCCGGTCCATGTGCCCGCCCTCCTCGTCGATGACGAGCGTCGCGAGCCGGTCCGCGGCGGCGTCGAGCCGGCCCGTCTCGTCGAGCACGCCGCTCTCGAAGAACTTTCCGGAATCCCCGGCCGCCTCGAGCGAGACCCACGTCTCGTTCGAATCCGCCGTCCCGTTCGTGTACGGGTGCCCGACGCCGCGCGTGCGCACGACCACCTCGACGTCGAGCGTCTCGCCCGGCCGGACTTCCGGGGGCGTGTCGCCGAGGACCCAGAGCTCGTCGCCGCGCCGGATGGCGAAGAGATCGACCGTCAGGACGTTGTTTTCGAGAAAGTCCCGGATCTTTTTCTCCGTCTCCTTGTCGCCGCGGACGAACGGGAGCGCCGTGTTGGCCGCGGGGAAGACGTGGTCGTGCAGGAAGCCCTTCTTGTTGCCGAACTCGTCCGAGCGATAGCCCGGCAGGTGGCAATCCCGGCAGGCCTTGGGCTTCGGAGGATCATAGAAGGAGCGCACGGCACGCCCCGACACGCCCGAGTCGTACCAGGTGTCGTAGTGGTTCTGGCCCCGCAGCCAGCGATAGTCGTTCAACGCCGGAATCAGGCCCACCTTGTGGCAGGTGGAGCAGAACTCGGGCGTGCGCATGAACGGCTTCAGGAAGGTCTTGCGGTGGAGCGAGGGCTCCATCCGGATGAGCAGGCGGTTGACGGCGCGCAGGGTGCTGCTGCCCGAGAAGGCGAACGGGTACTGCTTCGATTCCTCGATGACGTAGGCGCCGTTGCCCTTGACGTCCTTGACCTCGGCGATCGAGTGGCAGGACATGCAGGTCAGGCCCTGCTGCGCCTCCCACGAGTCGTAGGAGAAGGACGCCTGCGTCGCCTTGCCCATCTGGCCCGTGAAAAGAACGACGGGGTCGTGGCAACCCGAGCACCATTTCGTCCGCTCGCGGCCGACGCGGTCGGCCATGAGCTCGACGCTCTTGCGGTAGAAGGGATTGTTGAAGGACGAGAAGCGGTGCGCCGAGCGCTCCCACTGGTGGAAGGAGTCGGGGTGGCACTCCTTGCAGTAGGCATTGGCCGCGAGCTTCTTCCCGTCGAGGAGCCCCTGGTCGAACGTCTCGCTCGAGGAGGGATAGAAGACGGTGTCGCCATTGACGTTGGCGATGCGCCGGGGCGGCTTCTCGAGGCGGCCCACGACCGCCATCGCGCCGAGGAAGACGGCGACCGCGCCGCCCCAGGCGAAAAGGCGGCGGAACTGGAGCTTGTGGACGTGCGCGCGGCGGTGGAGGATGAACGCCACGAGGGCGAGCGGCACGGCACTGACGTGCGCCAGCCAGACGGCCCGGTTGTTGAGGGTGGCCCCCCGGAGGGTCATGAACACGCCGGTCGCGACGCACACGATTGCGAGCGTGAAGATCGCCAGACCCGCGTACTTCGCGCGCTTGTTCCACATCCGGATCATGCGTTTGGCGTGCGTGACCGCGAAGATGAAAAAGGGGACCGCGATCAGCAGTCCGAGCGCGAGGTGCATCAGCAGCATCGCGTAGAAAAAGCTGGTGTCGCGCGTGAAGGCCGAGATGTAGATCGAGTTGGCCGCGATCAGTCCCAGGGGGATGAGCAGGAGCCGGTAGAGGCGCCGCTGCCAGGGCTGCAGGACGCCGGCGGGCCGCACGGGCGGCGAGTCGTTCACGGGCATGAAGGCCGTATTCTAGTGCGGGGCAGCCGCGCTCCCGCCCACCCTCGATCTCGGCTATCGTAGCGCCGATGCGCGCGGTCTTTGCCGATTGCCACGTGGGGCGCCGCCCCGGAGACGAGGAGCCGTTCCTCGCCGCGCTCGAGGCCGCGCAGAAGCGGGGGGCCCGGGCGATCACGCTGCTCGGCGACATCTTCCATTTCTTCATCGCGCACCCCAAGTTCGAAACGGCCGCGATCCGGCGGTTCCTCGACGCCGCGCGCCGCCTCAAGGAGGCGGGCGTCGCCGTGACGTACGTCGAGGGCAACCGGGACTTCTTCCTGCGCGGTTCGTACGCCGAAAGCGCTTTCCGGTCCGTGTGCGACGAGGAGACGTTCGAAGCGGGCGGCCGTCGGTTTCTCGCCACGCACGGCGACCTCTTGAACGAGCGGGACCGGCCCTACCGCTTCTGGCGGTTCCTCTCGAAGAACGCGCTCTCCCGCGCCGCGCTCGACTTCGTGCCGAAGGGCATGGGCAACCGCCTCGTGTCGAGGGTCGAGGGGCGCCTGGGCCGTTCGAACTTCAAGCACAAGTCCCGGCTGCCGGTCGAAATGATCCGGGCCTTTGCGGGCAAGCGCTTCCGCGGCGGCGTCGACGTCCTCCTGCTCGGCCACTTTCACAAGGTTTGGACGGACGACTTCGAAGGCGGCCGCGTGGAAATCCTGCCCGCCTTCGTGGAGGAGCGCAGGTGGATGGAGATCGGGGAGGACGGGACGACGAAGCTCGTTGGGCTGTGAGATTTCGGACATCGTGAGCGACTTCCTCGCGTTCCCGCCCGCACGTTCTCTTCGAGGCACCCTCCATGTTCCTCCCTCCAAGAGCGCGACCAACCGCGCGCTGCTGCTCGCGGCGCTCACGGAGGTCCCCGTCGAGATCGCGCGACCGCTCGAGAGCGACGACACGGCCGCCCTGTGGCGCTGCCTCGAGTCCTTGGGGGCGGCGATCGTTCCGACGCGGGAGGGGCTGCGCGTATCCGGGCCGCTTCGGGGCGCGCCGGACCGGGAGATCGCGCTCGATGCCGCGGACTCGGGAACGGCCGCGCGGTTCCTAACGGCGGCGGCTGCGGTGGTGCCGGGGCGCTTCGTGCTGGGCGGCTCACCGCGGCTCTGCGAGCGGCCGATCGCGGAGCTGGTCGCCGCGCTGCGCTCGGCGGGAGCGCGAATCGAGTATCGGGGAATGGAAGGATGCCTTCCGCTTGCGATCGAGGGCGGCACGCTGCGATCCGGAGAAGTCGTGGTGGACGCCGCGCGCTCGAGCCAGTTTCTTTCCGCCCTCCTTCTCGCCGCGGTCGCCGTGGACGGCGGTCTCCGCGTGCGGCCCGCCGGGAGGATCGCATCCGGCCCGTACGTCGCGACGACGCTCGAGGTCCTCCGCGAGTTCGGGCATGACGTGGAGGCGGGCCGGGATTTTGCCGTGAGGCGGGGCGCGCGGCTGGCCGGGAGATACGAAACGCCCGGTGACTACTCCTCCGCCGTGCCGCTCGTGGCGGCCGTGGGAGCCGCGGGCGGAGAGGTGACTCTCGAGGACCTGCGCTGGCCCTCGGCCGACGCGGATGCGGGCGCTGTCCCGGTGCTCGAGAAAATGGGGATCCGTATCGCCTCCGGGCCCGGCCGCCTGACGGCCTCGGCCCGACGCGATGACCTGCGGGCGGTGTCCGTCGAGGCCACCGACTTTCCCGACGCCGTGCCCTCGCTCGCCGCCCTTGCCGCTCTGGCGCAGGGGCAGAGCGTCTTTTCGGGGGTCGGGCACCTGCGCCTGAAGGAGAGCGACCGGCTGGCGGCCCTGGCGGCGCTCGTTCGCGCGGTCGGCGCGAAGGCCGAAGCGGACGAGGACGCGCTCGTGATCACGGGACCGGCGACCGGCGGTGCGGGCGCGGTGACACGCCTCTCGACCTTTCGCGACCACCGCATCGCCATGGCGGCCGGCCTGCTGTCGCTGCGCCTGCCGAATCTTCTCATCGAGGACCCCGGCTGCGTGGCGAAGTCCTATCCCGGCTTCTTCCGGGACCTCGAGGCGCTCGCGATCCGTTGACCTCCTGCCGGCCGTCTGGTCTCGCGACAATACAGAGGCAGAGACACGGAGGGCCCCATCGATACGCACAGCGCCACGGGTGTGCCCGAGCGATTCCCGATCGCCGCCAGCCGCGAACGTTGGCTCGAGTTTCTCGAGCTCGAGCACGAGACGCTTGACCCGGTGCGCGACTTCGGGCGCGATGGCGACGACCTCGTCGTATGGAGGGGGCCGGCCGCGGGAAGACGCATCGCGGACGGGCGCGTTCCGCGCTCTCTGGCGGCGCAACTCTTCCTGCAGGGGGCCGCGGCCGCGGCATTCTTTGCGGCTCGCGGATTCATCCTCGCCCCGGGTGACTTCGGGCAGGCGCGGTGGGAGCTCTGCTCGGGCACGGCCCGGTTGTGGCTCGCGCGGACGCCCGAGGCCGTCGGCTGTCCCTCGACGCCGGGCAATCCGGCGGAGGCGCTGGCAGCGTTGCTCCATCGGCTCTTCGAGCGCGGCGGGCGTATCACGTCGCCCGCGGTCCGGACGCTTCTGCAGCATCTCCACGCCGCCGATGCGGCTGCGCGCCGCGCCGAGTTCTGGGTGGCCGGCGCCTTCCGGGCCTTTCCGGAGCTCGGCCTTCCGGCAGCGGCGGGGGCGCGGCAGCGCTGCCTCGGCCTTTCCGACCGTGCCCTGCGCTCGGCTCGCGCCCGGGCATTGTCCGAAAAGGCGCGTGCCCTGCTTTTCGGGTTGGAGCCCCGGATCTTCGAGGTCGCGGGTTCGCCCGTGAGTCCCGGCTCGGCTCTCGGTCTCCGCCCGCCGCCGCGGGGGGCCGCCGAAGCGAGCCGCCGCCTGCGCGAGGAGGCTGCGCGCGTTCCGGGTGGCCGGCGTCCGGTCTGGATCGCCGTTGCGCCCGAGCGGTGGGACTCGCTCTCGCGGCGCGGCTTCGACGCGGCGCGGCTGGCCTTGGCAGAGCGCGTCGAGGTGGTCGCGATTCCGGAGGAACTGCCCGCCCCGTCGGGTCCCGACGGCTGGCGCCGTGCGCTCTGGGTTCCGTGCGGCACGATCACGGCCTCGGTGCGATTCTGCGAGTGGTTCGCGGAAGTCTCGCAGGCCGATCCGCGCGGCGCGGTCGGGCGCGCGCGGGAGATCCTCTCCTCGCCCGGGTTCGCCCCCTTCGTCGCCGACGCGACGGGCGACGCGCCGCTGCCGGCCCGGACCGGCGAGGCGGCGGCGGGCGCGGCGCACATGCGTGCGGGCCGAACACGCAAGCACTCGGCCGACCGCGCCGACGATCCTGGCGCCCGCATCGAGCTGCTCCTCGCCTCCGGACGCCGGGACAGGGCGCTCGAGGAGGCACAGCTCTGGATCCAGAGCGTTCCGCAGGCCCGCACGGAGGCGTGGTTCTCACTGTCGGCGCGCCTTGCGGCCGAGGTCGGCAAAGCCTTCGTGCCGTGGCTCGCCGCTCTGGAGGCCGAGCGGGAGATCGCGGGCGGGCGGCTCGCCGAGGCCAAGGCGCGGCTGGATCGGATCGTTCGGGACGGCGCGTCGGACGCGGACACGAGGCGCCGGGCGAAGCTGCGTTTGGCCGAGGTCGCCGTTCTGCTGGGCGAGGCCGGACAGGCTCCGCGGCGCGCCGCTCTGTGGCGAAGGGAGTACCCCGACGCCCCGGCCGGGGAGGCGACCCGGGCGCTGCGTCTCGGAGCGATCGGCCTCGCGCGGGAGGGCCGGACCGATTGCGCGCTCGGACTGCTCGAGGAAGCGGACCGCGCGTGCGCGGAGTCGGGCGTTGGCGAGCGCCTGGAGACGGCGCTCGTGCGCGCGCAGGTCTACGCGCTCTCGGGACGGTTCGACGAGGAGGCCGACGTCTACGCGGCGCTGCGGCCGGAAGCGCTCGGCGCCGGCGACGACCGGCTGGCGGCGCGCTTCCTCGCCCAGGAGGCGCGGGGGCTCCTCGACCGCCGGGAGTACGGGCGCGCGCTCGTGCGGCTCGAAGAGGCGGTTGCCGCGGCCGCGGACGAACCGGCGGAGCGCGCGGCGCTCTCGATCGATCTTGCGGCGACGCTCTACCACTCCGGGCAAGCGGACCGGAGCGAGGCGGCGCTCGGCGACGCCATCGTCGCCGCAGCCGCGGCCGGACGGGAAGACCTTTCGCGGATCGCGCGGAGCAATCGGATCGAGCTTCTGCTCGACCGGTGCTCCTTCGCGTGCGCCGCTCCCGAGATCGCGGCGCTCGAGAAGAGTGCCCGCGAGGAGAAGGACCTGCCGCGCCTGCTCGTCGCGCTCCACCAGCGATCGCGGCTGGCCCTGCGCCGGGGCGATCTCTCCGCCTCGTCCCGCGACAACTCGGAAGCTCGCCGGCTCGCCGCGTCCGTCGGGGACCGGCTCGAGATCGGGGAGCTCTGGCTCGAGGAGGGGGACCGCTGCGCGTACGAGGGGGGCCGCGACGGCGCGCGGCGCGCGTGGGAGATGGCGGCGGCGGATCCGCCCGATCGCTGCGACAGCGACCGCGTCGCGCGAGAGCGGCTGGCCGAGCTCGATCGGGCGCCCGAGGGGGAGACGCCCGCCGGGCTCCTCGCCGAGATGGACGCGCTTTTCGCGCGCGATCCCTTCCGGGCGGCCGAAGCGGTCGCGCGCTGGTGCGGCCTCGGCGGATTGACGCGGGTTCCCCGGGAGCTGCGGGAGCGCGCGGCCGCGGTTTTCCGCGAGGCGGGCGCCCCGGCGCTGGCGAGCCTCGTCGTCGAATCCTCCGGCGCCAGGATTTCCGAGGACGCGCTCCGCGACCTTCGGCAGGCCGTGGTCGCGCGGCTCGGCGGCGAAGGCGGCGACGCCGGGCCCGCCCTCCGGGCGCTCGGTCTTTCGCGCCTGGCCGTGCGCGACGGCGAGGGGCGCGAGCTCGTGCGCCTCGGGGAGCCGCCAAATGGCGACGAAGAGTGGCGCCCGCTCGAGGCGGGAGGCGCCCGGTTCGCGCTCTCGCTCTCACCGGGTCCTCCGACCGAGGCCTGCGCCGCGGTCGCGCTCCTGCTCGAGACGCTGATGTACCGCCCGGCCGCCGACGCCGCTCCCTCCGACTCTTCCGAGGGATGGCGGCGGCTCGGCATCGTGACCTCGGATGCGGCGATGGGGGAGCCGTACCGACGGCTCTCCCTCTTCGCGCCGCAGCCGGTCACGGTGCTCGTCCTCGGCGAGTCGGGGTCGGGCAAGGAGGCGGTTGCCCGCGCCATCCACCGGCTCTCGCCGCGGGCGTCCGGGCTCTTCGTGCCGGTCAACATTCCTGCGATTCCCGCGGCGCTGCTCGAGAGCGAGCTCTTCGGGCACGCGCGGGGAGCGTTCACGGGCGCCGAACGCGAACGCCGGGGGCTCTTCGAGGAGGCGAACGGAGGAACGATCTTCTTCGACGAGATCGGCGATCTCTCGGCGCCGCTCCAGCCGAAGCTCCTGCGCGCCTTGCAGGAGCGGGAAATCCGGCGTGTGGGCGAGAACCGGGCGCGCCCGATCGACGTCCGGGTGGTGTCGGCCACATCCCGGGATCTCGCGAAAGACGTCGAGGCCGGGCGCTTTCGCGAGGACCTCTACTACCGTCTCCACGTGGCGCTGGTGCGGCTTCCGGCCCTGCGCGAACGGGGGCGGGATGCGCTGCTGCTCGCGAGGCACTTTCTCGATCGCTACGCGCGCGAGTATGGCCGAGAGCCGCTTCGCCTGACGCCCGAGGCGGGCGCGGCGATCGCCGCCCATGCGTGGCCCGGCAACGTTCGCGAGCTGCAGAACGCGATGGCCCAGGCCGCCGCTCTCTGCGAGGGGGACGGCCTCGTCACGCTCGCGCTGCTGCCCGAGCCCGTGCGCGGGGCGCGCCGCGCCGAGGCGCGCGCAGGCGACTACCGGTCCCGGGTTGACGCGCACCGCCGCGACCTGATTGCCGACGCCCTGGACCGGACCGGCGGCAACCGCAGCCGCGCCGCGCGCGATCTCGGCCTGTCCCGACAGGCGCTGCTGTACCTGATCCGGGAACTGAAGGTGCCGGATCGGCGCAAGGGTGGAGGGTCGAGGGTTTAGGGTCGAGGGTCAGGGGTAGGGGTCAAGGGTCGGGACGAAGGGCACCGGGAGACTCTTGCGACGGTACGTCTCTCTCGACTCTCGACCTCTCGACTCTAAAGCCACCCTATACTCCCCCCGTGATTTCGCTGCTCGACATCGTCGGTCCGGTCATGGTCGGCCCCTCTTCGTCGCACACGGCGGGGGCATGCCGCCTGTCGCGCGTGGCGCGTAACGGCTTCACGGCGATGCTCGCGCTGACGGGGGCGCAGACCGCGCTCGCGGGCGTCGAGAGCGTGATCCCGATGGACGAAGTCGTCGAGGCGATGGTGAAGATCGGGGAGGCGATGCCACGCTCCCTGAAGGAGACCGCCGACGGCGGCCTGGCGATGACCCCGACAGGCTGCCGCATCCGGAACGATCTCTACCAGATCCGGTGAGCTCGGGACGCCTCCGGCTCGCCTCCGCGCTCCTGCTCTCGGGCGCGTGTCTTCTTTCCTACGCCAACGGCCTGACCGGCGCCTTCGCCTACGACGACAAGGCGATCGTCCGCGACAATCCGAGGATCCGGAGCCCGCAGCGCATCGACGAGGTCCTCACGACGCAGTACTTCGGCGGCAAGCGGGGCACGGGCACCGCCTACCGGCCGGCGCTGCTGCTCTCTTACGCCGCCCAATGGTGGGTTCACGGCGGCAACCCCGTCGCGTACCACGCCGTCAACCTGCTCTTCCACGTCCTGGTCACGCTGCTCTACGCGCGGCTCTTGCTGCGGATCGATCTGCCGCCCCCCGTGGCGATCGGGGCCGCCCTTCTCTTCGCGGTGCATCCGATCCACGTCGAGGCCGTCACGAGCGTCGTGGGACGAGGAGAGACGCAGGCGGCGGCGCTGGTTCTCGGCTTCCTCCTTCTTTCCCTGCGCTTCATCGACCGAATCGGGCGGCGCGTGCTTGCGGTCGGCGTGGCCCTTGTTCTCTACCTGCTGGCCAACCTGACCAAGGAGAGTGCGGCCGTCGCGCCCGGGCTTCTCTTCCTGCTGCTCGCGTGGCGCGCCGACGGTAGCCTTGCGGCGCGGCTTCGCGCGGCGCTCGACCGGGGTTTGCCGGTCTACGCCGGCGCGGCCGCCGTTCTCCTCGCCGTCTTTCGTCTGCGCTCCCTGGTGCTCGGCGGCGCGATCAGGGCGGGCGGCACGGGCATCTTCGAGCTCGAGAACCCTCTGGCGCCACTCGCGCTGCTGCCCCGCGCCGCGAATGCCTCCGCGCTCTTTTTCCGCTCCCTTGGGAGGATGGCGCTGCCGCTGCGTCTTTCCTCCGACGAATCGGCGTGGTCCATCCACATGCTTTGCCTGCGCGACGTTCTCTTCTGGTTGGCGCCGGTCCTGCTTGCAGTGCTCGTCGTTGCGTCGCTCGCGCGGCTGCGATCCCGCTCGGTGACTGCGTTGGGCTTCCTATTTCTGTGCCTCGCAGCCCTGTCGACGTCGAACCTGCTCTTTCCGACGGGGACGATTTTCGCGGAGCGCCTGGCCTACCTTCCGTCGGCGGGCTTTTGCCTGATCGTCGCCTCCTGGATCGCCGGCCGCGCCCCGGACCTCGCGGCCCTCGGCCCGCGGCGCGCTGGTTTGCTCGCGGCCCTCGCTCTTCTGCTCGCGGCGCGGACGCTCGTCCGCAACCCCGTGTGGGCGAGCGACGCGGCGCTCTTCACGAACATGGTGCGCGTATCTCCCGCGAGCGCGAAGGCCCACTACGATTTCGCCTACATGTCGGCGGAGGCGGGCAATGCGCGGCTTGCCCTCGAGCACTACACGCGGGCCACTGAGATTTACCCCGGCTATTGGGACGCCTGGGCGGGGAAGGGCCGCGTGGAGAGGACGCTCGGCAACCTCGGGGCCTCCGAACGCTCGTACGCCGAGTCGCTGCGGCTCGTGCCCACCTACGAGAACGGCTGGTACGGCGTCGGGCTTGCGCGCGAAGAGCTGGGCAACCGCGCCGGCGCCGGAGAGGCGTACCGGCAGGGCCTGCACCACAACCCGCAGTCGCTTCCGCTGGCGTACCGCATGGCCCTGCTCCTCGCGGCCGAGAAGCGGCCGGCAGCGCTCCACGCTTGGCGACGGGCGCTCGCGATCGATCCGGGCTCGCTGCCTTCGCGTCTCGGGTACTCGGACTGGCTTGCCGCGAGCGGCTTGCGCGAGGACGCCCGCGCGCAGGTGCGCGAACTCCTGCGTCTTGCTCCCCGCTACAAGCCCGCGCTCGAGAAAATGAAGGAGCTGCAACCCTCGGGACCGCCCCGATAGCCGTTGCTCTAGCTAGTGCACCCGCTCGTCGGGTCGGATCTCGACTTCCTCCGGCGGACGCCCGGCGACCCGCTCGCGCCGGCGGGCCGCGCGCGCGCCCACACGCGGATGGCGCCGGTGGTAGAGCTTCAGGAACCCCCGTGCGAGCAGGTACGTTCCCAGCCCCGCCGCCACGGCGAGGATCGTTGTCCCGACGAGGAACGACGCCAGGCGCGGCCCGAGGGCGGGGCCGCGGAACGATAGCCAGAAGTCGTGGTGGAGGATCCGCTGCCACTGGAGCGGCGCAACGCCGGCCGGCGGATAGCCGAGCACGGCGCGCCCGAGCCGGTAGCCCATGGCGTAGACGGGAGGCAGCGTCCACGGGTTCCCCGCGAAGGAGCCGAGCACGGCGTCGAACTTGTTCAGCCGAAAGAGGAAGGCGAGGAGGATCGCGACGAAGAAGTGGAACCCCATGAAGGGCGAGAACCCCACGCCGACTCCGAGGGCGACCGCGGCGGCGACGCGCTCGGGCGCCTCGGCGCGCCCCATTAGCTCGAGAAGGAACTGTAGCCTGCGGCGCTTGAGCGACTTGTGCCGCTTGCGGGTCGTCGCGCCGGTACCGGGCGTCTGCGGTTCACTCATCGGGCCGCCTCGAGGTGATCGTATCCGAGGCCGGCGATGTCGCGCTCGGCCCCGCCGTCCGACAGCACCGCGCCGGAGCCCTCCTCGGCGCGGCCGATGCGCGCCACCGGGACGCCGAAATCGGCGGCCCGCTCCCCGAGGCGCACCTGCTCCGCCGCGGGGACCGTGAACAGCAGCTCGTAGTCGTCGCCCCCGGACAGCATGAGCTCGAGAGGGTCGAGCTCTGCCCTCGACGCGAAGCAGAGCAGCGCCTCCGATGCCGGGAGTAGGCTTCTCTCGAGCACGAGACGCACTCCCGAAGCGCGGGAGAGCCGCGCGGCGTCCACGCCGAGCCCGTCGGAGACGTCGATCGCGGAGGTGGCCAGCCGCTGCCGCGACAACTCCGCGCCGAGCGCGATGCGGGGCAGGGGATCGTGGAAGGCGTCGAGCAGCCGGCGCTCCTGCTCGGGCGTCAGCCCCGCGACGCGCTGGCGGGCGAGCCGCAAGCCCGCGGCCGCCTCGCCGGGATGGCCCGAGACGTAGAGGACGTCGCCCGGCGAAGCGCCCGCGCGGGTGAGGGGCGGCCCCGCCGGCCTTCCCCAGAGCGCCACCGACACCACCGTCTGCGGCGCCGCCGAGAGGTCGCCGCCCACGAGTTGCGCGCCGAATTCGCCCGCGCGGGCGATGGCGCCCCGGGCGATCGAAAGCGGATAGTCCTCGCCCTTGTCCGGCGGGAAGCCGATGGAGAGCAGGAAGAACTCGGGGCACGCTCCCATCGCCGCGAGGTCCGAGAGATTCACGGCGGCCGCGCGCCGGCCGAGCCGCTCCGGGTCCTCGCCGGGGAGAAAGTCCACGCCCTCGACGAGCAGGTCCGTCGTCGCGGCCAGCAGGCCCGCGTCGCGGTGGACGAGGGCCGCGTCGTCTCCCAGACCGAGAACGGCGTCGCTGTCGGGCAGGAGCGCGCGGAGCTTCTCGACGAACCGGTCTTCGGGCTTCACGCGCGCGGCGCGGGCAGCGCTTTCCGGGGGCCGGGGGCCGTGACGGGGATCTCGCGGCCGGGCGTCTCGGCAGGCCTGGCGTCGGCCGCCTCCGGCACGGTGCCGGCGTCGGGCTCCGGCAGCAGCAGGCCGATGGAAAGGACTTCGTCCATGCTCTCGACGTAGCGGAACGTCAGCCCGTGGAGGATCCGGGGCGAGATCTGCGTGACGTCGCGGCGGTTCATCTTCGGCAGCACGATCGTGGTGATCTTCGCCGCGCGCGCCGCCAGCACCTTTTCCTTGACGCCCCCGATCGGCAGCACCTCGCCCCGCAGGGTGATCTCGCCCGTCATGGCCACGTCGCGGCGCGCCTTGCGCTGCGTGAAGGCCGAGATCATCGCCGTCGCGATCGTGATTCCGGCCGACGGCCCGTCCTTCGGAATCGCGCCCTCGGGGACGTGCACGTGCACGTCGTGGGTCTCGAAATAGTCGTGGGGGATCTTGAGCTCGCCGGCGTGCGCCCGCGCGTAGGACATCGCCGCCTGCGCCGACTCCTTCATCACGTCGCCGAGCTGCCCGGTCAGGCGCAGGCCGCCCTTGCCGCGCACGGCGAGCGCCTCGATGAAGAGGATGTCGCCGCCGACCGAGGTCCAGGCGAGCCCGGTGGACACGCCGACCTCGTCTTTCTTGAGCTGCTCGTCGCGGAAATGCTTGATCGGGCCGAGCATCTTCTCGAGGGACGCGGCGCTCACGCGGTAACGCCGCTGCTTGCCCTTGGCGACGGAGACGGCGACCTTGCGGCACAGCGCGCCGATCTCGCGCTCGAGGTTGCGCAGCCCGGCCTCCCGCGTGTACCCCTCGATGACCCGCTCGATCCCGCTGTCGGTGAACTCGATGTTCGCCTCGGTGACCCCGTTCTCCTCCATCTGCTTGGGGATGAGGTGGCGGCGCGCGATCGCTCTTTTCTCCTCAGCCGTGTAGCCCGAGAGGCGGATGACTTCCATGCGGTCGAGGAATGCCGGCTGGATCGGGTCGAGCACGTTGGCCGTCGCGATGAAGAGGACTCTCGAGAGGTCGTACGGCACCGAGAGGTAGTGGTCGCGGAAGGAGAAGTTCTGCTCGGGGTCGAACACTTCGAGCAGCGCCGCCGAGGGGTCGCCGCGGTAGTCCGCTCCGATCTTGTCGATCTCGTCCATCATGAACACCGGGTTCGACATCCCCGCCTGGTGGATCCCCTGGATGATGCGTCCGGGCATCGCCCCGACGTACGTGCGCCGGTGGCCGCGGATCTCCGCCTCGTCCCGGACGCCGCCGAGCGAGAGCCGGACGAACTTGCGGTCGAGGGCGCGGGCGATCGAGCGCCCGAGCGAGGTCTTGCCGACGCCCGGCGGCCCGACGAAGCAGAGGATCGGGCCCTTGAGGCTCTGCTTCAGGGCGTGGACGGCCAGGAACTCGAGGATGCGTTCCTTCACCTTCTCGATGTCGTAGTGGTCTTCGTCGAGGATCGCGCGCGCGCGCTCGATGTCCTTCGAGTCCTCAGAGGTGAGGCTCCACGGCAGCCCCGTCATCCAGTCGAGGTACGTCCGGATGATCGCCGTCTCGGCGGAGTCGGGGTGGCTCCGCTCGAGCCGCTTGATCTGCTTCTCGATCTCGGTCGCGGCCTCCTGCGTGATCTTCTTGTCCGCGATGATCTTGCGGTAGGCGTCGAGCTCCTCGGAGATCTCTTCGCCCTCTCCGAGCTCCTGCTGGATCGCGCGCAGCTGCTGGCGCAGGTAGTACTCGCGCTGCGACTTGTCCATTTCGCCGCGCGCCTGCGTGGAGATCTCCTGCTGCATCGTCAGCACGGTGATTTCCTTCGCGAGGCTGTCGTTGACGAGGCGCAGGCGCTCCATCGCGTCGGTCGACTCCAGGATCTTCTGCGCGTCGTCGAGCTTCAGATCCAGGTTCGAGGCAGCGAGGTCGGCCAGCCGCGCGGGGTCGTCGAGGTTGCTCGCGATGACCATTACCTCGGGCGAAATGTTCTTGCCGAGCGACACGGACTTTTCGAGGTTCTGCTTCACGCTCCGCAGTAACGCCTCGTGCTCGGGCGGCAGCTCCTCGGGCGACGGCGACTCCTCGAGGCGCGTGATCTTGGCCTTGAGATACGGCTCTTCGGCGAGGACGGAATCCAGCCGCGCGCGAGAGAGCCCCTGCACCAGCAGGCGGATGCGCCCGTCGGGGAGCTTGAGCATCCGCATGATCGCGGCGACGGTTCCGACGGTGTAGAGCTCGTCCGGGCGCGGCGTGTCGTTCTGCCCGTCCTTCTGCGCGACGAGCATGATGATGCGCTGCTCCGCGAGCGCGGCATCCACCGCGTTGATGGACTTTTCCCGCGAGACCGAGAGGGGCAGGATGATGTACGGGAAGACCACCACGTCCTTGAGCGGCAGGACGGGGAGGATGTCCGGGATCGGCAGATCGGTGTCGCGATCCGCGGCGACGTCTTTTTCTTCGAGCTCGCCCATGGTCATTCCTCGCTACTCCTCGGGCTCGGGCTGCACGGGGATCTCGATCTCCTTCTCGCGCAGGTCCGGGACGCGCGGCAGGACCACCTCGAGGAGGCCGTTCTTCATGCGCGTTTTCGCATGGTGCGAGTTGACCGGGCGCGGGATCGCGATCGACTTCAGGAAGACCCCGAAGTAGCGCTCCATGCAGAAGAACCGCATCCCCTCCTTGGCCCGGATGCGCCCCTTCTTGGTCCCGCGGATCATCACGACACGGCCGCGGATCGAGACCTTGACGTCGCCGGCCTCGACCCCGGGCAGCTCGACGAGGATGCGGATCATTTCCCCGTCGTCGACCACGTCCACGTTGGGGTCCCAGGACGACGCCGGCGTGCCGCCCTTGTCGTTGGTCTCGACGAAGGCCGCGAACAGGCGGTTCAACTCGCTCTGGAGCCGCGAGAGCTCGATGATCGGGCCGTAGAACCGAGCGGTGCGCTTCACCATCGGGAACAGTCGACAGTCGACAGTCGACAGTCGACAGCCGCCCTCATCTGGCCTGTCAGCTGTGAACTGTGAACTGTCGACTCCTCTCTCACGACGACACTTTTTCTCCGCGGCCGATGAGGTTCTTCAGCTCGTGCAGGAATTCGTCCACGTCCTCGAACTTCCGATACACCGAGGCGAAGCGCACGTAGGCGACCTTGTCGAGCTCGCGGATTCGTTCCATCACGATCGTGCCGATCCGGGACGTCGCGATCTCGCGCTCCTCGGAGTCGTGGAGGAGGGATTCGACCTCGTCGACGATCCGGTCGAGCTCCACGGGCGGGACCGGGCGCTTCTCGCAGGCCTTGGCGAGTCCCGTCCGCAGCTTGTTGCGGTCGAAGCGCTCGCGGCGGCCGTCGTTCTTGACCACCATGTACGGGATCTCTTCGATCGTCTCGTACGAGGTGAACCGGCGCCCGCACCCGGTGCACTCCCGCCGCCGCCGGATGACTTCCCCCTCGCGGCTCTCGCGCGAGTCCACGACCCGGTCGTCCACGGCCTCGCAGAAGGGGCATTTCACGGAGTCAGACTATCGCCGTTTTGACCCGGTTGCCATCTTGAGACGGAAGACGAAACCCGCTCACGACCCGTCTCCCGTCTCCCGCCTCCCGTTTACCGTCTCTCCTTGCAGTTCCTTCAGCCCCTTCTTCCTCGAGGGGCTCGCGGCGAAGAGCACGAAGCCGATCAGCGAGATCGGCACGAAGGAGATGGCGTGCGCGAGCAGCGCCACGCCGGTCGCCGCGGCGAGCGGCACGAGGAAGATGTTGGTCAGGGCGAACTGCACGGCGGCGTGGTAGCCGCCGACCCCTCCCGGGGTCGGGACCGCGAGCCCGAGCACCGCCGCGGTGGTCACCACGTAGGCGGCCGAGAGCGGAAGGTCGAGGCCGAAGGCGCGTATGGTGCAATAGATCTGGACGTTGATCACGAACCACATGAAGAGCGAGCTCGCTCCGACGGCGAGTGCGAGGCGCGGCGTTTTCAGGGAGGCGAATCCGTCCAGAAACGTGTGCGCGATCCGGCGCGCGACGTCCCGGAACCGTTCGGGCAGCGGGCGGAAGAGCCGTTCGAGAAAGCGCTCGGTCGCCGCGCGCCACAGGACCGCGAACAGGGCCACGCCGATCGCGGCCGCGGCGATCGCGGCGACGACCCATCGGATGCGGCCCGAGGCAAAAGACCCCATCGCCCCGCCGGAGGGACCCGTGGCGAGGGCCAGCCCGAGGAAGAAGAGCTGCGACATGGCGTCGAGGATGCGCTCGAACACGATCGAGGCGAGCAGGGCGGGGAAGGGCAGGGCGCGCTCGCGCGCCAGGATGGCCGGGCGCAGGATCTCTCCGGCCCGGGCCGGTAGCACCGTGTTGGCGGCGAAGCCGATGGCGGTGGCGCGGAAAGCGGGGAAGAAGGGCACACGGGCGAGCGGCCGCAGGATCCAGACCCAGCGCACGGCGCGCAGGACGAACGTCGAAAGCGAGATGAGAACGGTGGCCGCGAGCCACGCGGGGGAAGCCGCGGTGATCTGCCGGGCGATGTCGCCGAGCGGGACGCGGGAGAGGAAGAAGGCGAAGAGACCGAGGGCAAGGACGATCGAAGCGACTGCCTGGAAGCGCCGCGACGAAAGGAGCGCCCTCATGGCGTGACCAGCGTCACGCGGCCCGGTCGGGCGGCCCGGCGGCGGGCAGAGCCGGCCCGAGATGGCCGCATTTGGTCGCGAGGATCACGGCTCGGTTTTAGCATTTCATGCGCTGTTTGCCTAAAAAAATGAGGCGAAGCCTTGATATCGCTTGACTTTTTGGCCCAATTTTCACATTCTTTTCTTAAATTTTCGGGGGAGGAACGCGCATGGACAGGAAAGCGCTCCGGATTGTGGCGCTCGTGGCAGCAGCGGCTTGTTTCTTGGCTCGTGGCGCCAGCGCCCAGCCGTTTGGAGCGATCGATTCCCCGACCGATGGCCAGACGGTGTCCGGCGTCGTTCGGGTCTCCGGGTTCGTGCTCGACCTGCACTCGGTGAGCAACATCGACCTGCTCGTCGACGGCGCCGTCGTCAACCACGCGCAGATGAACCTGCCTCGGGTGGACGTTCTCGAGATCTTCCCCACCTACTACGGGAGCCCGACGGCCCAGCCCGGCTACCTCACGTCGTTCCTGGCCGGAAACTTCAGCGGCGGGCCCCACAGCGTGTCGATCCGCGTGACGGAGTCCGACAGCCAGGCCCAGACCATCATCGGCACGGTCAACGTCGTCGTCGACAACCACATCAACCAGGCGCCCTTTGGTTACATCGACATCCCGGGCCCGGCCGGCACGGAGGGCGCCAACGGGTCCTTCCCGGTCGTGGGCTGGGCGATCGACGACGTCGCGGTCGCGCGCATCGACTTCCTCGTGGACGGGCAGATCGTCGCCGGGGCCGTCGGCCGCGGCGAGCCGTCCACCGCCTCCTACGGCTCGACGCGCCCGGACGTGCAGGCGGCGTTTCCCGACGTTCCGGATTCCCTCTACACGGGCTTTTCGGCCAACATCGACACGACGGCCCTCGTCAACGGGATCCACCAGCTCTCCGTCCGCGCCTGGGACAACCAGGGGGCATCCCGGGAGCTCGGGACCCGGACGGTCCAGGTGATCAACAACGGCCAGAACCTGGCGCCGTTCGGCGTCGTGGACTTCCCGCTCGACAAGGCCTCGCTCTTCTGCGCGACGCTCAACAACACGGGCGGGTTCCCGTCCCCCTGCACGCCGGAAACCTGCGTCCCACAGCTCCTCTACAACGTGGTGGCTGGCTGGGCGCTCGATGTCGGCTCGCGCCTGGACGCCGGCCAGGTTTCGTACGTCGAGCTGCTGCTGGACGGCCAGATCATCGCGAACACGAGGAGCGACTGCGTCCAGCTCGGCCAGGCCCTGACCAACTGCTACGGGATCAACCGGCCGGACGTGGCGCGGAGCTATTCGGGCTACGTCAACGCGGACAACGCCGGATTCGGGTTCTCCTTCGCCCTGCTTCGCCTGTCCGCGGACCCGTCGGGCGTCATCGCGATCTACATCCCGACCGGCAACGCCTCGGACTCGGTGCTCGTCGGCTTCACCAACCCCGGCAAGCACACCCTCGCCATCCGCGCCGGCGACGAAGAGGAGACGGTCTCGCAGTTCGGTGCGATGTCGGTGGACATCCTCTGCGACCAGACCGGCGGCGACCAGCCGGCGTTCGGCTACATCGACACGCCTTCGAACTACCAGTTCATCAACGGCGTCTTCGAGGTCTTCGGATGGGCGTACGACCTCCAGGGCGTGAGTTCCGTCCAGATGGACGTGGACGGGCAGGTCGTGGGCAACGCGAACTACGGCCTCTACCGCCCCGACGTCCCGGTCAACGATCCGCGGGTCCCGTTCCCGTACGTCGGATTCTCCTACGTGCTCGACACGACCCGGCTGTCCAACTCGGCGCACGACCTCGTCATCTACGTGAGGGATAGCGCGGGCAACCGCACGGAGATCGGGCGCCGCAAGTGCGTCGTGGACAACAACTAGGCGATACGCGGGGAGCGCCCCGAGAAACCATTGCCCCGCCGCGAGGCGGGGCATTTTGTTCTTGGGAGAGAGGGGCAAGGGAGGTGGCGTGAAGAAGGCGGCCGGCCCGAGCGAAGGGGACCTGCAGTCGATTCCTGGCGTGGGCCCGAGCATCGCGCGCGACCTCGCAGTCCTCGGGGTGCGGCGGGTCTCGCAACTTCGGGGGAGGAGCCCGGAAGCCCTCTACGACTCCCTCTGCGCAAAACGGGGCCCACAGGACCGCTGCCTCCTTTACGTGTTTCGCTGCGCGGTCTACTACGCCGGCCGAACGCGGCACGACCCCGAACTGCTCAAGTGGTGGAACTGGAAGGACGCGGCGCGGCCGGTTTCGAGGTGACGGACCCCTCCTCCCGTCAGCGGTTGCTCGACCGCGTCGTCTACTTGCTGGCCTTGACGGCCATTTCCCGCTTCTTCTTCGGGAGCGAAGCGATCCGCGAGGCCTCGCCGAACTGCGTCATCGCCTTCTGGATCTGCGGATCGCCCGAGACGAAGACCCGGCGTCCCGCTTCCGGCCCGAGCTTCGCGCTGACGACCTCGATGCGCATCGCCAGATCGACGAGGCTGCGGTTCGGGTCGTCGGCGTAGGCCTTCTTCAACTCCTCGGCCGTCGAGTACTTGGCAGACTTTTCGACGAACTGGAAGAAGTCTTCGCGGATCTCCGGCGTGATCTCGAAGTCGGCCGAGACATTCGGGTGGCGCGCGAGCCAGTCCACGGCGAAGTTGAAGAACGCGTAGCGGGCGAGCAGCTGCTGGAGGAGCTTGGAGTCCCGGTCGTTCTTCACGATGACGTCGGGAGTGATGCCGCCCTGGGCATACACGACGCGGCCGGCGTCCGTGTAGAAAACGGCGCCATCGGCCGTCGTATGGGGCGCTTCATCGCCGGTTTCGGCCCCGGCGGCGGAGTCGGGATCGCCCGGGTTCACGTACGCGAGCAGATCGCTGTAATCCCTCTGGATCCAGCGGCCGGACGGGGTGTAGTAGCGTGCGGTCGTCAGCGCGAGGCCCGCGCCGTAGGAGAGCGTGTAGACGCTCTGGACGAGGCCCTTGCCCCACGTGCGCTGGCCCACGATCAGCCCGCGGTCGTGGTCCTGGATCGCCCCGGCCACGATTTCGGAAGCCGACGCCGAGCCGCGATTGACCAAAACGACGAGGGGCTGGTCGAAGTGGGGGCCGTCGCCCGGGGCGAAGTACTCCTGCGCCGAGGAAGCGGTCCGGCCCTTGGTGTAGACGACCATCGAGCCCTTCGGGACGAAGACGTCGGTGACGTCCACAGCCTGTTCGAGGACACCGCCCGGATCGCCCCGCAGGTCGAACAGGAGCTTCTTCATGCCCTGCTTTTCGAGCTTCTCGATGGCCTCGTAGAGCTCCTTGCTCGATGTGTGCGTGAAGTCGGAGAGCATGATGTAGCCCACGCCCGGCTCGAGCATGAAGGCGTAGCGCACCGACTTCGTCGGGATCTCGGCCCGCGTGATCGTCATGGGAATGGGCTCGGGGAAGCCCACCCGCCGGATGGTGATCGCGACCGTGGTGCCCTTGGGGCCCCGGAGCTTGCGGACGACCTCCTCGGTGGTGATGTCCTCCTTGAGCTCCTCGCCGCCGATGTGCGTGATGACGTCGCCGGAGCGGATGCCCATGCGGTAGGCCGGGGTGCCCTCCATCGGCGCGATGACCGTGATCTTGCCCATTCGTTTCTGGATCTGGATGCCGAGGCCGTAGAAGGACCCGTGCTGCTTTTCCTTCATCGCCGAGAACTCGTCGGGCTCGAGGAATGCCGTGTGCGGATCGAGCCGGGCGAGCATCCCGTGGATCGAGGCGTAGACGATTTTGTCCGGGGCCACCGGTTCGGGCGCCCAGTCGGAGAGGGTCGTGAGGATGTCCGCGTACTCGTCGAGCGAGGGGGCCTCGCGCTCCGGGGTGGCGTGGAGCTTGCCCGCGAAGACGCCGCCGGCGAGGGTCGCCCCGGCGATCAGCGCAAGCGCTAGTAGAAAACGGGACTTCGGTAGGCTCAAGGGCTCCCTCCCAGGCTCAACATTCTGGCATGCCGGTCGTTGAATGTCTCTCCGGACTTCGGCAAAGGCGGCGTAAAATCGCCTCCGCGGGGGAAAGAACATGTTTGGCTCCATCGGAATGCCCGAATTGATCCTGATTTTCGTCGTGGCGCTTCTGGTCTTCGGTCCCAAGAAGCTCCCCGAGATCGGCAAGTCGCTCGGCAAGGGCCTCGCAGAGTTCAAGAGGGCCTCGGAGGACCTGAAGAAGACGATCGAGGACGAGATCGAACAGGGAAAGAAAGAGGCCGCGTCGATCAAGGAGCAGGTGTCCGAGGTCAAGAACACCATCGCGGGCTTGCCGGCGGCTGGAAGCTCCGCCGAGGCCTCCGTGCCGAGGGCCGACCCCGCGCCCCCGATCCGCCCCGCTTGAGCGGCTTCAATCCCCGCGACCTCCTCGACGGCAAGCCCGGCCACCCGCCCGGGGCCGAGGAGGACGAGCTTCCCCGGATGGGGTTCTTCGACCACCTCGAGGAGCTGCGCAAGCGGCTCGTCGTGTCGATCATCGCGGTCTTCGCGAGCTTCCTCGCGGCCTGGTCCTGGGCCCCCGAACTCTTCGAGTTCCTGGCGCGGCCGATCCGGCGCGCGCTCCCGCCCGGCCAGAACCTGGCCTACACGACGCTGACCGAGCCCTTCCTGATGTACTTCCGCGTGGCGTTGCTCGCGGGAACCCTCATCGCGTCCCCGATCCTTCTCTGGCAGGTCTGGCTCTTCATCTCGCCCGCGCTTTACCGGCGGGAGAAGAAGTGGATCCTGCCCTTTGTCGGCTTCGGGGCGCTCTTCTTCCTCTCGGGCTGCGCGTTCGCGTACTACGAGGCCTTCCCGCTCGTCGTGGGCTTTCTCGTGGGCATGGGCAAAGACTTCCAGCCCGTCATCACCATCAACGAGTACGTGTCCCTGGCGACCAAGCTCATCCTCGGTCTCGGGCTCTGCTTCGAGATGCCGATCCTCATCTTTTTCCTCGCGCGCCTCGGCATCGTGTCCGAGCGGTGGCTGCTCGCGAAGTTCAAGTACGCCGTCCTCATCATCTTCATCATCGCCGCCGTGATCACGCCCACCCCGGACATTGCCACGCAGTGCGTGTTCGCGTTCCCGATGATCGGGCTGTACCTGCTTGGAGTGGGGGTGGCGTGGGTGTTCCGCAAGCGGGAAACGGGAAACGGAAAACGGTAAACGCCGGTCCTACGTCTTACGTTTCACGGCCCCGTTTGTCCTCAGGATCAGCTCGACGAACTCCCGGACCGCCCCGTGCCCCCCCGGGCTCTTGAGCACGACCGCGGCGGCGCGGCGGGCGGCGGGAACGGCGTCGGCGGGGCAGGCGGAAAGGCCCGTCGCCTCGAACATCGGGATGTCGGGCTCGTCGTCCCCGATCGAGGCGGTCTGCCCGCGGGAGAGCCCGAGCTTGCGGCGCACCGACTCGAGGCGGGCGCGCTTGTCCCGGACGCCCTGGTAGCAGAGGCGCACGCCGAGTTCGCGGGCCCGCCGCGCCGTGGCCGGCGAAGAGCGGCCGGAGATCCAGCAGAGCGTGATCCCGGCGGCGGCCGCTTTGCGCATGCCATGGCCGTCCTTGGTGTTGAAGACCTTGAGCTCGTGGCCGCGTCCGTCGAGGTAGATCTGCCCGTCGGTCAGGACGCCGTCGACGTCGAGGAAGAGGGCGCGGATCTTTGCCCTCGCGGGCTTGCCGGCCGCCACCTACGCCAGGCCCGCAGCGAGCAGATCGTGCATGTGCAGGGCTCCCTCGAGGCGCCCATCCTCGCCGGGGATGAACACGGAGGTGATGCGGTTCGAGCGCATCATCTCGAGCGCCGCGGACGCGAACTCGTCGGCGCTGATCGTGCGGGGGTTCGGCCGGGCGCAGTCGCCCGCCGTCTTCTGGAGATCGGCCGGGTCCTTCTCGAGGAGCCGGCGCAGGTCGCCGTCCGAGATCACGCCGACGAGGCGGCCGCCGGAATCGACGACGGCGGTCACGCCCATCATCTTTCGGGACATCTCGTGGAGGGCCTCGGTCATCGGCGCGGCCGAGGCCACTCTCGGCAACCGGTCCCCGGTGCGCATGAGGTCCCGGACCTTCAGAAACCGCCGGCCGAGGCTTCCGGCCGGATGGAGCTCGGCGAAGTCCTCGGCCTTGAATCCGCGCCGCTCCGAGATCGAGAGCGCCAGAGCGTCGCCCATCGCGAGCATCGCCGTCGTCGAAGCCGTGGGCGCGAGGTTCAGGGGACAGGCCTCGCGGGGGATCGCGACCGAGATCGCGATCTCGGCCGCCCGCGCCACCGAGGAGCCCGACACGCCGGTCATGGCGATCGTCCGGATGCGGCGCTGCCGGGAGAACTCGAGCAGGCGCACGACCTCGGGGGTCTCGCCCGAGTAGGACAGCGCCAGGACGACGTCGCCTGGCATGAGCATTCCGAGGTCGCCGTGGCTCGCCTCGCCGGCGTGGAGGAAGTAGGCGGGCGTCCCGGTCGAGGCGAGGGTGGCGGCGATCTTCTGCGCGATCAGGCCCGACTTGCCGATCCCGGTCAGGCAGAGCCGGCCCTGGGACTCTTCGATGGCCTCGATCGCCGCCAGGAATTCCGGACCGAGGTTGTCGATCTGGCGGCGCACGGAGTCCGCCTCGATCTCGAGCACCCGCCGCGCGGCTTCGAGGGTCATCCGCCTATCTTAAGCCGGGTCCGGATCCTCTATGATCCGTTCTCCCATGGACCAGCTCACCCAGTACGTCATCGCCTACGGCCTGCCGCTCATCTTCGGGATCGTGCTGCTCGAGCAGCTCGGCCTGCCGATTCCCGCGATTCCCGTGCTCATCGTCGCCGGAGCGCTGTCGATGGGCGGCGATCTTTCGGCCTGGCAGGTTCTCCTCGTCGCGGTGGCGGCCTCGCTGCTGGCCGACTCGCTCTGGTTTGCCCTCGGCCGCTCGCAGGGCCACCGGATCCTGAAGACCCTCTGCAAGATCTCGCTCTCGCCCGACTCCTGCGTGCGCCAGACCGAGTCGGTCTTCGAACGCTGGGGAATGCCCTCGCTGCTCGTCGCGAAATTCATCCCCGGTTTCTCGACCGTGGCTCCGCCCATGGCCGGCGCCACGCGGGCGGGCCTCGGGCAGTTCCTGCTGTACGACGGCGGAGGAGCCCTGCTGTGGGCGGGGGCGGGCATTGCCGGGGGAATGGTCTTTCATCGGGCGATCGACCGGGCCCTGGCCTTCCTCGCGTCGATCGGAAGCACGGCCTTCGCCCTGCTCGGCGCGGGCCTCATCCTCTTCATCGCCTTCAAGTGGTGGCAGCGCCGCCGTTTCTACAAGTTGCTCCGGATGGCGCGGATCTCGGTCGAGGATCTGCGCCGGATGATGGACGAAGGGCAGAGCCCGCTCGTCCTGGACGTGCGGACCGTCAAGGGGCGCTCCGTCGACCCCCGGCGCATCCGGGGGGCTGCGGTCCTCGATGTCTACAACCTCGACGCGGAGCTCAAGGAGCTGCCGCGCGGCCGGGAGATCATCCTCTACTGCACTTGACCCAACGAGGCCTCAGCGGCCCGTGTGGCCCGCATGCTGATGGACAGGGGATTCAAGCTGGTGAGACCGCTCGCCGGAGGGCTCGAGGCCTGGGTCAAGGCCGGCTACGCGATCGACGGCGAGCCGCTGATCGCGATCCGCGAGACGGGAGCGTACGACCGGGCCTCCATCGACCAGTCACGGAGGTAATATCCTCGCTTGGAAAAGGGAGGACACAGCATGCGTCAAGGACGGTTGGGCATCGCGGGATTGCTTCTGGCCGGGCTCCTCGTCTGCTCGGAGGCGGGGGCGGCGACGAAGACGTACCAGGTCACCGGTCCGGTTCTCGAGGTCAGCGACACCATGATCGCGGTCCAGAAGGGGAAGGACCGCTGGGAAATCGCGCGGGACGCCTCGACCAAGATCACTGGCGACCTCAAGGTCGGCTCGAAGGTCACGATCGAGTACCGGATGACCGCGACGGCGGTCGAGGTGAAGGCGGAGGCGGCGAAGAAGAAGTAGGAGTCGTTGTGGAAGGGCCACCGGAAACTTCGGCGGCCAACAAACACACCGGAATATGAGGAGGGCCTCGCGATGAAACGCGTTCTCGTCATGGCTGCCATGGGTCTCTTGTTCACCGTCGGAGCCGCGCTTGCCCAGGACCATTGGACCGAGGGGCCGGTTTGGACAGTGAGCTCCTACCGTACGGAGCCGGGTAAATTCGACGAATACATGAAATACGTCCGCGCCAATGCCGTACTAGTCCTCGCTGACGAGAAGAAGCAGGGGCTCATCCTCGACTTCAAGTTCTTTGTCAAAGTTCCCTCAAATCCGGGAGACTGGGACGTCGCGATCGCTACGCTGCAGCCCAGCTTCGGAAAGGCGATGGACTTCAACCAGGGCGACGCGGACAAGATCAAGGCGATCCAGGCGAAGCACTGGAAGACGACGGATGAAGACAAGCAGCGCGATATGGCCTCCAGCAGGCTCGCGATGAGGAAGTTCGTCGGGACAGACATCGTGCGCGAGGTCAACCTCAGGCCGATGCCCTGAAGAGGTCTCCGACCCAGGTCGCGTTCCGGGGCCGCGCTTGCCGCGGCCCTTTTCTTGTCAGCCCGTCCGCCGGGCGGCGGCGGTCAGCTCGAGGAGCGAGCGGAGGAGAGCCGGTACCGTCTTGACGTCAAGCTGCGTCGACCGGTCCGAGAGCGCGCGATCGGGGTCGTCGTGGACCTCCATGAAAAAGCCGTCCACGCAGCCGGTGGCCGCGGCCGCGCGCGCCAGGATCGGCGCGTACTGCTTCAGGCCCCCCGTCTCCTTGCCGCTTCCCGGAAGCTGAAGCGAGTGCGTCACGTCGTAGACGACGGGGTAGCCGAGGGCCTGCATCATCGGGAACGCGCGCATGTCCACGACGAGGTTGTGGTACCCGAAGGAGGAGCCGCGCTCGCAGAGCAGGATCTTCTCGTTTCCCTCGGCGCGGCACTTCTCGATGACTTGGCCCATGTCGTCGGGCGCCATGAACTGGCCCTTCTTCACGTTGATCGGCTTTCCGGTGCGCGCGACCGCGGCGACCAGGTCCGTCTGACGGGCAAGAAACGCCGGGATCTGGAGCACGTCGAGCACCCGCGCCGCCACCGCGGCCTGCGCCGGCTCGTGGATGTCCGAGATGACGGGCAGGCCCGTCGTCGCCTTCACCTCGGCGAGGATGTCGAGGCCTTCCTCGATTCCCGGCCCGCGGAAGGAGTCCCCGGAGGAGCGGTTCGCCTTGTCGTAGCTCGACTTGAAGACGATCCGGGCGCCGGTCTCGTCGGCGATCGCCCTGAGCCGCACCGCCATGGCGAGCGAGTGCTCCCGCGACTCGATCACGCACGGCCCGGCGAAGAAGATGGGAGGAGCGCCGGCGCCGGCCGTGTATCCCGGCGCGATGGAGACGGACCGCGTCGGGCTCAGTCGAGCTCCCCGGAGACGGGCTGGGCGACGGGCACGGCGGCCTCGTCCGCGGTCGCGGCGCGGTGCGCGCGCGCCGCGCGGATGAAGTCCTTGAACAACGGGTGGCAGGCGAAGGGCTTCGACTTCAATTCCGGGTGGAACTGGCAACCGAGGAACCAGGGGTGGTCCTCGTGCAGCTCGATGATCTCGACGAACTTCTTGTCCGGCGACATCCCGGTGAACGAGAGCCCCGCCTCCTTCAAGCGCGGCAGGAACTCCTGGTTGACCTCGTAGCGGTGGCGGTGGCGCTCCCAGATCAGGTTCTCGCCGTATGCCCGGGCCGCGAAGGAGCCCTGCGACAGCTCGCACGGGTACTTGCCGAGCCGCATGGTGCCGCCGAGAGCCTCGACCCCGATCAGGTCGCGCAGCTTGTAGATCACCTTGTGCTCGGGCTCCTCGTCGAACTCCGTCGAGTTCGCTCCTTCGAGGCCGGCGACGTTGCGCGCGAACTCGATGACCGCCGTCTGGAGGCCGAGGCAGATCCCGAAGAACGGGACCTTCTTCTCGCGGGCATAGCGGATCGCCTTCATCATCCCCTCGACGCCGCGCCGGCCGAAGCCGCCCGGCACGAGGATCGCGTCGGCGCGGAAGAGCACCTCCGGGTACTGGTCGCCCTCGAGGGTCTCGGCGTCCACGTAGTGGAGCTTGACGCGCACGTTGTTGGCGATCCCACCGTGCGCGAGCGCCTCGTTGAGCGACTTGTACGAGTCGCCGTAGTCCACGTACTTCCCGACGATCGCGACGTCCACCTCGGCCGTCGGATTCTTGATGCGGTTGACGAGGTTCTCCCACTTGGAGAGGTCCCGGTCGTAGTGGGGCAGCGACAGGAGGTCGAGCAGGATCTCGTCGAGCCCCTCGGCCGCGAAGTGGAGCGGCACCTCGTAGATCGAGGGCACGTCCTTGGCGTTGATCACGGCTTCGACGGGCACGTTGCAGAAAAGCGAGATCTTGCGCTTGACGTCGTTCGGAAGCGTCCGGTCGGTGCGGCAGAGCAGCAGGTCGGGCTGGATTCCGATCGAGAGCAGTTCCTTGACGGAGTGCTGCGTTGGCTTTGTCTTCAGCTCGTCGGAGGCCTTGATGTAGGGCACGAGTGTCAGGTGCACGTTGATCGCGTTCCCGCGGCCGGCCTCCTGGCGGAACTGCCGGATGGCCTCGAGGAAGGGCAGCGACTCGATGTCGCCGACCGTGCCGCCGATCTCCACCAGGACGACGTCGGCGTCGGTCCCCACGTGGCGGATGGACTCCTTGATCTCGTCGGTGATGTGCGGGATGACCTGCACGGTCTTGCCGAGGTAGTCGCCGCGGCGTTCCCGCTCGATCACGGTCGCGTAGATCCGGCCCGCCGTCGTGTTGTTGATCTTCGAGGCCGTCATCGAGGTGAAGCGCTCGTAGTGCCCGAGGTCGAGGTCCGTCTCCGCGCCGTCGTCGGTGACGTAGACCTCGCCGTGCTGGAAGGGCGACATCGTGCCGGGGTCCACGTTGATGTAGGGGTCGAACTTGGCCATGGCCACCGTGAAGCCCCGCGCTTCCAGCAACGCCCCGATCGAGGAGGCCGCGATGCCCTTGCCGAGCGACGAGACGACGCCGCCGGTGATGAAAACGTACTTCGTGCTCATGGAACGACCTCCTTCGCCAAGCGCCTCTCCGCCTCGATGAGGTCCCCGGGCGTGTCCACGCCGATCGAGTCCCCCGCCGCTTCTCCCACCCAAATCGTATATCCCGCCTCGAGCCACCGCAGCTGCTCCAGGGATTCCGCCCGTTCGAGCGGCGAGGGCGGCAGCGCCGCGACCTCCGCCAGCGTCTCTGCCCGATAGGCATAGATGCCGAGGTGCTTGCGATACGCCGGAGTTCCCTGCCGGTAGTAGGGGATCGGCGAGCGCGAGAAGTAGAGCGCGCGCCCGTCCTGCGCGACGGCAACCTTGACCGTGTTGGGATCCCCGGCCGCGTCCGGAGCGATGGGCCAGGTCAGAGTCGCCAGCGAGCGCCCCGGGCCGTCTGCCAGGGCGGCGATCGCGCGATCGATGTTCTCGGCCGGCATCAGCGGCTCGTCCCCCTGCACGTTCAAGTAGATGTCGGCGGGAATCCGACGGGCGACTTCGGCAACGCGGTCCGTGCCGCTCGCCGCGGTCTCGGATGTGAGGACGGCCTCGCCGCCTGCCGCCCGCACGCAGCCAGCGATGCGGGCGTCATCCGTCGCCACCAGCACCCGGTCCACACGCTTCGCGGCCCGCACGGCTTCCAGGACGTGAATCACCATGGGCCGGCCAGCCAGGGGAGCGAGGGGTTTTCCAGGGAATCTGACGGAGGCGTAGCGCGCGGGTATTACGGCGATGACCGTCATGCAATCATCAGCGGCGATAGTATCCTCGCTTCCGACTTGCGTCAAGAAACGCCTTCGCGCTCGCGCTCGTTCTGGTCGCGCCCCGCTCCCGCCGCGCTGTTCGCGATCGCGGCGGCCCTGATCGGATCCGCAACAGTGCGCGCTCTATACCGCGCTCATGCCGGCCGCCCCCTGCTCTCGACCGGCCGGGCCGAATGGATCTGGTACTCGAGCCGCGTTCCGAAACCGGTGTCGCTGCGCTTCTACGCTGTGCGGGAGTTCACTCTGGCCGGGTCGCCCGCGCGCGCCACGGCCAGGGTCTTCGTCGACCGGGAGCACATCCTCTACGTCAACGGGCAGCGGGCGGGCGCCGGGACCCAGCGGCCGGGCGACCCGCTCGCGGTCTACGAGGTCGCGCGCTTTCTGCATTCGGGCGCAAACCGGATTGCCATCGAGGCGGCGAGCTCGACCGGCATTGGCGGGATCCTGTTCTGGATGGATGGCGCAGGCCCAGCCGGCGAACTGTTGGTGTCGGACGGCCGCTGGCGCGTGGACCGGGATGCGGCCGCGCTGACGGGCGGCGCGCGTTACCGGCCTATGGTCTGGGGCAGGCCGCCGCAGTATCCGTGGGGGTATCCGCCAGGAAGTCGGTAGTCTGTGGTCGGTGGTCGGTGTGGGCTCGGACTACAGACCAAGACTACAGACTTCCGACTACTCCGACCTTCTGAACCAGTGCGTCCAGCGCTTCGCGGGCGGCGATGCAGTGGGGGTCGGTGCCTTCGTAGCCGGCGAGCGCGATGACTTTCTTGTAGCCCGCGACGGCCGCTTCGAGGTTGTCGAGGCCCTTGTCGTAGATCTTCGCGATCAGCAGACGAGCGGCGAGATGTCGGGGCGCCACATGCACGGCTTTCGCGCAGAACACCAGCGCGACGTCGAAGCGCTCCTCGGCCGCGGCCAGTCGCGCCCGGCGGTAGTAGAGATCCGCCTCGCTGGACGGATCTGATTGTCCTGGAAGGAGTTGAGAGAGATTCTTCAGGGTGGCGGCGAGGGCGGTCCAACCGTTTGGAATTGCTGACATCCAAGCATAGTGTACGACTTCTTCAGTAGATCGCAATAAAACTTTAGAAGGATTCGTCAGGTTTCCTTCTTTTGTACGGCTCCAAAGGGCTATTCGGTGCCCCTTATGTAATAAGGAAAAATACAGCTAAAACCGAATAAGTTATGGCGCGCGGGGAAAGGTCAGCGAATGCGGTCGATGACCGATTCGGTGGCGAGCAGAAGGCCTTCCTTCGCCTCGGAGTCCGGGAAAGCTCCGAGCGCCACGCGCGCCGCGCCGGCATAGTCGCGCGCGAGGGCCCGCGTCTCGGGAATGCCGTCGTAGCGGTCCACGATCGAGAGGATGTCAGACGTCTGGACGCTCTTGAAGTCCCGCTCGCGCAGGACCGCGGCAACCTTCTCGCGCTCTGCCGCGCTGGCCCTCGGCAACGCGAGCAGCAGCGGCATCGTGAGCTTGCCCTCGCGCAGGTCGTTCAGGACCGGCTTGCCGACTTCCGCGACGCTCCCAGTGTAGTCGAGTAGATCGTCGATGAGCTGGAAGGCCATGCCGAGGCAGCGGCCGTACTCGGCCAGGCGTTCGGCGGCGACGAGGTCGCCCCGCGGCGCGAAGTGGGCCGGCAGCCGGCAGGCCGCGGCGAAGAGGTCTGCGGTCTTGCGCCGATTGATCTCGAGCGCCTCCTCCTTCGTGACCTGGATCGCGCCCTCCTTCTCGATGCCGATGATCTCGCCCTCGATCATCGAGAGGGTGGTGTCGGAGAGCACCTTCAGGATCGTGAGGTCGCCCTCGTCGAGCGCGATGCCCATGGACATCGTGTAGAGGTAGTCGCCGAAGAGGACCGTGAGGTTGTTGCCCCACCGCGCGTTGGCCGACGTCCGGCCGCGGCGCAGCCGCGCGTCGTCGATGATGTCGTCGTGGACGAGGGTCGCCGTGTGGAGGAACTCGATGACCGTGGCGTAGCGGACATCCTTGTCGCCGTCACGCGCGTCGTAGTCGAGCAGCTTCGCGGAGAGTAGCAGCAGCGCCGGCCGGATCCGCTTGCCGCCGCCCTGGGCGAGGTACGTCCCGATGCGGTCGATCGTCGGGATCGGCGAGCGGAAGTGGAGGAGCAACTCCTCCTCGACCTTCGCGAGCTTGTCGGAGATCAGGTCGTAGGCCCGCTTCAGGCGCAGGTTGTCGAGCAGCTGAGGCGTCATCGGTAGTTCGTGAACTGCAGCGGTACGCCGAAGTCGCGCCCGCGCAGGAGCGTCATGACCTCCTGCAGATCGTCCTTGGCCCGCCCCGACACGCGCACCTGGTCGGCCTGGATCGACGCCTGGACCTTGAACTTGCGGTCCTTGATCGCCTTGACGATTTCCTTCGCCTTCTCGGACGAGATCCCCTGCTGGATCTTCACGAGCTGGCGGACCGTGGTGTTGGCGGCGGGCTCGATCTTCTGGAAATCGAGCGACTTGACTGCGATTCCGCGCTTGACGAGGCGCGTCTCGAGAATGTCCACGACCGACTTCAATTTGTACTCGTCGTCCGAGGTCAGCGTGAGCTCGAGCTCTTTCTCGTTCCACTCGACCTTCGACTTCGAGCCGCGGAAGTCGAAACGCGTGGCGATCTCCTTGGAGGCCTGCTGGACGGCGTTCAACACCTCCTGCAGGTCCACCTTGCTCACCACGTCGAAGGAGAACTCTTGGGCCATCAGCGCGCCTCCGGCGCCGGTCGACAGTTCACAGTCGACAGTCGACAGAGCAGGATGGCAGCGGCTCTCAGCTTCATGCTCGAGCCGCTTACTGTTAACTGTTAACTGTTGACTGTCAACTCCCGACTAATTCTGCACCACCCGGGTCCCCTTCGGTCCGGCGACCCGGTAGTCGCCGGCGGGCCGGGCCTTTTCGGTCTTCCAGCCGTCGAACCGGAACTCGGTGCGGTTTCCGGACGTGTCCTCGTAGCTCAGGGTCTCGACCGTCCCGGAGCCGCCGATCGCAAGCTTCAACCACGCGAGCTCGGAATCGGCGGCTCGGGGTTTCAGGACGACGGTCTTGCCCCCTTCGAGAGAGATCTCGTAGCGGCGCGCAAGCTCCTCGGGCTTCTCGAGGAAGACGATCGGCAGGCGGGCCTGCTCGTCGGGCGAGAGCTTGTGGATCGTGAGCTGCTTGTCGTCGGGAGAAAAGAACCGCCCCTCGCCGTCGTCGTACGTGAAGACCTTCTTGTCCGGCGCGGTGTAGTCGAAGCGCAGCCGCTGCGGGGCCTGGACCCAGACCGTTCCGGATTCGCGCTTCGAGGTGGCGAAGCCCGCGGGCGTGTAGATCTGCGTGAACGGGGACGCATCCGCCGCGCCGAGGCTGTACCCCGCCGCCGCTTTCGCCAGCAGGGCCATCGCGTCCGTCTGGGCGGACGCATGGGCGACGCTCAGAAGGAGGGCGGCTACGGCCAGCCTCCATTCACGATTCACGATTCACGTTCCCCGTTCCTCGGCCTCGCGCTAATGCCGGAAGTGCCGGCGGGGCGCGATGAGAAAGGCCATGGCGCGCTCGTCGGCCGCGGCGACGATCTCCGGGTCCCGGATCGAGCCGCCGGGCGCCACGACGGCCGTCACGCCGGCGTCCCCGAGCACGTCGAGGCCGTCGCGGAAGGGAAAGAAGGCGTCGGAAGCGGCGCCGCAGTTGACGATCGGCAGCACGGGCTTCGTCACGGCGAGGCGGCAGGCGTCCACGCGGCTCATCTGGCCCGCGCCGATACCGATCGTCTGGCGGGCGTTGGCGAGCACGATCGCGTTCGATTTGACGCGGCGCACGACCGTCCACGCCAGCTCGCACGCGGCCCGTTCGACGGCGGTGGGCTTTCTCTGCGAAGCGATCTTCCATGCCGAAGAGGGGCCGGGCTCCGCGTCCGCGTCCTGCAGCAGGAGTCCGCCCTCGATGCGCTTCCAGTCGAGGCCCGGGGCCGCGCGGTGCGAAACGGGGAGCTTCAGCAGCCGGATGTTCGGCTTCTTCGCGAAGAAGGCAAGGGCCTCGTCGGTGTAGTCGTCGGCCGCGACGACCTCGACGAAGTGCTGGAGCACAAGGGACGCGAGCGCCCCGTCCACCTTGCCGCGGATCGCGATGATTCCGCCGAAGGCCGCGAGCGGGTCGCAGGCGAACGCGCGTCCGAAAGCCTCGGAGATCGTCTCGCCGATACCCACGCCGCAGGGGTTGTTGTGCTTGACGATGACTGTCGCCGGGCCGTCGAAGTCGCGCGCCAGGGCCACGGCCGAGTCGAGATCGAGCAGGTTGTTGAACGACAGCTCCTTGCCCTGCAGCATCTCGAAGCGGACGAACGCGTCGGGAGGCGCCGAGCGGAAGGCATAGAGCGCGGCGCGCTGGTGAGGGTTCTCCCCGTAGCGCAGGGCCCCGACGCGGTCGAAAGAGAAGACGAGGTTCTCCGGGAAGGCATAGGGCTCGCGGACCGAGGCGGCGAAGTAACCCGCGATCGCGGCGTCGTAGGCGGCCGTGCGCGAGAACGCCCGCGCGGCGAGGCGCTCGCGGGTGGCCAAGGCGGTGCCGCCCGTCGTCCGGATCTCCTCGAGGACGGCCGCGTAGTCGGCGGGATCCACCATGACCGCCACCCGCTTGTGGTTCTTCGCGGCCGCCCGGATCATCGCGGGCCCGCCCACGTCGATCATCTCGATGACCTCGGACCGGCCCTTTCCCGCCGCGACGGTCTTCTCGAAAGGGTAGAGGTTGACGACGACGAGGTCGAACGGCTCGATGGACTCCTGCCGCATGTCCCGGGCGTGCTCCTCGCGGGAGTCGTCGCCGAGGATGCCGCCGAAGACCTTCGGGTGGAGCGTCTTCAGCCGCCCGCCGAGGATCTCCGGAAACCCCGTCATCTCCTCGACGAGGGAGACCCCCACCCCGGCTTCCTCGAGGTGCGCGGCCGTGCCGCCGGTCGACACCAGGCGCACTCCGGCCTCCACCAGCGCGCGGCCGAGCTCGGCGATGCCCGTCTTGTCGTGGACGGAGATGAGCGCGCGGCGAACGGGAGTCACCGCGGCGGGCATGGGGATGGGGTCGGGCATAGGGAGGGGAATATAGCCGAGTCAGCCTCTAAAACAGCTTCAGGATCTGCGCATTGATCGTGAATCCCTTCACGCCCTGGGCGACGACGGGGTAGCCGACCTCGGCCCGGATGCGCGTGCCATCCCACGGGCCGTTGAACGCGGTCGTGATTCCGAAGCCGGAAAAGTAGGTGTTTTTCCATCCGGCCTGTCGGTTCGTGACCACCGCCTGGTTGTACTCGAGCTCGAAGCGCACGATGCTCTCGATGTTGAGACCGTAGGCGATGTTGGCCTGATAGGCGCGGTCGGCGAGCACGGCGCCGCTCGGAAAGCCGATCATGCTGTTCGTCCCGAACGGGCCGAAGTCCCACCGGGAGAAACGGTCGAGGTCCTGTCCTCCGAGGTAGGCGACTTTCAGGAGGAGCTTGCGGAACTCGGCGAAATAGAAACCCTTCGAGACGTCGACCGAGTATTTCCAGTAGTCCTTCTGCCGCGGGTCGTAGCCGGAGGTGTCCGGATCGCCCCACGGCCGCCACTCGGCGCGCGAGAAGTAGCCGCCGTTGGCCGCGATGTTGTAGCCGTCCTGGTTCCAGTTCAGCCGCAGGCCGGCGCCGTAGGTGAACGTGTCGACGGGAGTGACGAACTCGGGCCCGGTGTCCTGGTCGCGCTGATAGTTGTCCCACTGCGCGGAGAGCAGGAGGGACGCCTTGAGGTACGGGCCGAAGGGGTGGCCGAGGTTGATCTGGAAGAACTCCGGCAGGTGCTTGATCCGCTCGCTGCGGACATCGACGCCGTTGCGGTAGTTCGTCTCGACGAGCGGAATCGCGAAGCCGAAGGCGTCCGCCCCGAGGTCGAAGCGGCTGCCCAGAAACGCGGGGTCGGTGTAGTTGGCGAACACCAGCGCTCCCGCGAAGAAGACGGATAGCTGCTTGTTCTTTCCCCACATGTCGAAGTTGAAGTACTGGACGCCGAGCAGCGGGAAGGGGTAGTCCTGGCCCCGCTGGTAGAAGGCGCCGGCGATGCCGAAGAGGCTCTTGCGAGTGAGCTTGCTCTCGACCAGGCGCTCCTCGGGCTTGCCCGGGTCGGGCACGAGGTACCGCAGCCCTTCGTCCGTATCCCGGACCATCTGGGACTTGGACGCATAGGCTTCCTTGCGCCGCGCTTCGAAGTCCGACGGGTTGATGACGACGTCGCTCATCACGACCTTGCGCTCGATGGCGGTCGTCCGGCCGGCCGTCGAGAACACCTGCTGGCCGCGGATCTCGAGCGGCAGCACGACGCCGGGGGCTCCGGGCACCGCACGGTAGTACTCGGTCTGGACGTTCGAGAGCGTGTCGCTCTTCAGGTTCAGCTGGATCGACTCGCGGCGCAGGAGCGCGAAGGTCTCGCGGTCGATCCAGGCCGTGCCGCGGTAGATCGGCTTGTCGCCCGTGGTCGACCGCGGTCGGAAGTCCACGCGGTAGGCGGGCCGATCGTCGATCGAGGTCTCGCCGGCGAGCTCGTACGCATACTCCTCGGTCAAGCGGATGTCGAGCGGCAGGGTCGTGACCTTGTCCGGCTGCAGGATCGGAAGCTTCGGGATCGTGCGGCCCTTCCACTTCACGCCGTTGAGAAAGAACTCCTGCCAGGCCCAGTCCGAGGGCTTTCCCTGCTGGAAGAAGTAGGGGCCCCGGATCGTCAGGTCGAGGCTGCCCGTGAGCTGTGCCACGCGGAAGCGCAGCGAGGTGTCCATCGCCGCCGCGTACGTGCGGGTCCGGTCGCGCTGGCCCGCGTCCCAGGCGCGCTCGCGGGCGATGATCTCATCGGCCGTCAGCCCCCGGGTCGCCCCGACCTCGACGGCCGCCTTCGTGTCCCCGCCGGCGCGCTCGACGGGCGTGAGGGTGACCGCCAGCGGCGCCTTCGAGAGATCGAGCGTGAGGGTCTTCGCCCCTTTCAGCTCGAAGTCCCGCCGGGCGCCGCTCGCGAGGTTCTCGACGGCCGCTTTCGCGAAGGGGCCGCCCTCGAGATCGATGGCGACCGGCCCGCCGGGGGAATCGGGCAACAGCAGCACCGGCGTGAAGGTCTTCGCGTCGAAGAGGCGCAGCGCCTGCACCGTCGTGCCGTCCTTGCGCGCGACGCGCGTCGGGGTCGGGTCGCGCGAGGCGTCCGCCGTCAGGTACTGCTGCAGGCGGGACAGGGTCTCGTGTGCTGCCACGAGGGGCTTCTCGCCGGCGAGCACGCCGACCAGGACGGCCTGCGGAAATTCGCCGAAGGCGGCGAGCGCGGTCGCGGCCGGCGTCCGCGTGTCGGTGGGCGCGGCCAGGACCCAGATGCGCTGCGTGGCCTCGGTCGGCGCGGTCGAGCCCGACCGGACGATGAGCGCGTCGACATAGGGCGCGAGCTCCTCCTCAATGGCCGCATCGAGCGGCTGGGCCGTGTCGAGGGCGATCTGCCCGTCGGGCGATCCGGAGCGAAAGATGGACGACAGCCGCTTGGCGGCGTAGGCGAAGCGTTCGGTGTCGGCCGAGACGGGAAGCGTGAGGACCAGTCCCGCCGCCGACTGCAGTCGGGCGAGAGATTCGACCGCGGCGTCGATCTCGGCGTCCGAGAGGCCCTTCAGCTCGACGAGAAAAAGGCAACCGGCCGGATTCGATCCCGCCGGAAGCTCGGCCCCGAGGCGCGCGATGCCGAGGAGCTTCGCGTCGGCGGGGCAGGAGCCGTCCGGCCGCTCGGCGGCCAGGCGCAGCCGCTCGCCCTTCGCGGCGGCAGCCGCGAAGGCAGCCAAAAGGAAAACGCCCGCAAGGCTGCGGGCGCGTCTGGATGCTGTCATCACCATCGGGAACCCGATTGTGGCAGAGGTTGTTCCGGATAACCGGGTCTTGCCGAAACGCTAGCGCCGCGCCTTCTCCTTTTCTTTCTCCGCTTCCGCCACGGCCGCGGGCACCGCGACCGCCGGTCCGGCCTCGACGACACCGAGGCCGAGGCTCTGGCGCAGCTTGCGCTCGATCTCGGCGGCGAGCTCGGGGTTGTCCCTCAGGAACTGTTTCGCGTTCTCGCGGCCCTGGCCGATGCGCAGGTCCCCGTACGAGAGCCACGCGCCCGATTTCTCGACCAGCTTGGCTTCGAGGCCCATGTCGATCAATTCGCCGACCCGGGAGATGCCCTCGCCGTAGTTGATGTCGAACTCGGCCTGCCGGAACGGGGCGGCCATCTTGTTCTTCACGACCTTGACCTTCGTGCGCGATCCGACGACCACGTCGCCGTCCTTGATCGAGGCGATGCGGCGGATGTCGATGCGGATCGACGCATAGAACTTCAGGGCGCGGCCGCCCGTCGTCGTCTCGGGATTGCCGAACATCACGCCGATCTTTTCGCGGATCTGGTTGATGAAGATCAGGCTCGTGCCGGACTTGGAGACGATTGCCGTGAGCTTGCGCAGCGCCTGCGACATCAACCGCGCCTGGAGGCCCATCTGCGCCTCGCCCATCTCGCCCTCGATTTCGGCCTTCGGCACGAGGGCCGCGACCGAGTCGATCACGATGACGTCGATCGCCCCGGAGCGGATCAGCATCTCCGCGATCTCGAGGGCCTGCTCGCCGTTGTCGGGCTGGGAAACGAGCAGGTTGTCCGTGTCGACGCCGAGCTTCTTCGCGTACTCCGAGTCGAGCGCGTGCTCGGCGTCGATGAAGGCCGCGAGGCCGCCGGTTTTCTGCGCCTGGGCGATGACCTGGAGGGAGAGCGTCGTCTTGCCCGAGGATTCCGGGCCGAAGATCTCGACGACGCGGCCGCGGGGGATGCCGCCGACGCCGAGGGCGGCGTCGACCGCGAGCGAGCCGGTCGGGATGACGGCGATGGCCACCGAGGGCCGCTCGCCGAGCCGCATGATCGAGCCCTTGCCGAACTGGCGCTCGATCTGCGTCAGCGCCGTCTCGACGGCGCGCCACTTTTCGTTGGGTTTCACGCTGGACATGTCCTCACCTTTCTCGATCTGGAGAAAAATTCCGCGCGTTCTGCGCGATTATAGACTTCGGAGGAGGCGCTGCAGGACGCGATGAGGACCAAGGGATCATCTCTCCGACACGATCCCGTGTCAATGTCGGACGCCCGCCGCGCGTTTGCCGCAAATCCTCTTGCCGCGTTTCTCGCAACGGGCTTCGGTTCCGGTCTCTCGCCCGTCATGCCGGGGACCGCTGGCTCGCTCGTCGGCCTCGCCCTCGCGTGGCCGCTTTCTCTCTGGTTCGCGTCCATCCACGCCGCCAGTGTCGGGCCGGTGGTCGGACTATTGATGTCCGGCCTGGTCGCGGGATTCGTCGGCGTCGCCGTATCCGGGCCGGTCTGTCGGGCGCTCGGCGCGGAGGACCCGGGGTGCATCGTGATCGACGAGATCGCCGGCCAGTTGCTGGCCTGCGCCGCCGTGCCGCTCTTCTGGCCGTACTCGTCCCGCATCGTGGAGGCCTGCGCCTGGATCGGGTCGTTTTTCCTCTTCCGTTTCTTCGACATCGTGAAGCCCGGCCCGATCCGCCGCGTCCAACGGCTTCCGGGCGGATGGGGCGTGGTGGCCGACGACGTGCTGGGAGGTCTGGCGGCAGCAGTGGTCCTGGCCGGGATCGGTTGGCTCGCGGCGCGGTCGCGATGGATCTGAACCTCCCGCCCGAGGACTGCGCGGTCGAGCCCGGACTGCCGCTCTCGGCCTTCACGACCTGGCGGATCGGCGGCCCGGCGCGGTACTTCTGCCGCGTGAAAACCGAGGTCGGGCTCGCGGGCGTGCTCTCGGCGGCCTCGGCGGACGCGCTGCCGCTGGCAATCCTCGGCATGGGCTCGAACGTCCTCGTCGCCGACGAAGGCTTCCCGGGGTACGTGCTGCGCCTGGATGGGGAGTTTCTCGAGGTGACGGTCGAGGGCGAGCGCGTGACGGCGGGCGGCGGAGCGGCCCTCGGCGGCGTCTGCGCCGCAGCGGCGCGCGCGGGGCTTTCCGGCATCGAGGCGCTCTCGGGCATCCCGTCGTCCATCGGCGGCGCGGTCCGCATCAACGCCGGCGCCTACGGCGGCGAGATCTTCGCGGTCCTGGAGACCTTGCGCCTGGTCTCGCGCTCGGGAGAGCGCCGTGCGGTCGCGGCCGGGGAGATCCCGCATCGCTACCGGTGGTCGGGATTGATCGAGACGAAAGACATCGTCAGCGCGGCCACGCTCAAGCTCGCGCCCGCGCCGCGCGAGGCCATCCAGGCGAAGACCCGCGCGGTGTCGGAAAAGCGCCGTGGCGCGCTGCCATCCGAGCCCAACGCCGGCAGCGTCTTCAAGAACCCGGAGGGCGACTTCGCGGGGCGCCTGATCGAGGCCTGCGGCCTCAAGGGCGAGCGCCAGGGCGGCGCCCTGATCTCGCCTCGCCACGCCAATGTGATCGTCAACACCGGAGCCGCGCGCGCCGCGGACGTCCTCAGCCTGATGCGGAGGATGCGGGATGCCGTCCAAGAGAAGTTCGGGGTTACCCTGATGCCCGAGGTGGAATTGCTGGGGCTAAAGTGGGACTGAGAAGGGGGCTTGCCCCCCTCACCCGGCGGGAGAGGGGCGGGGTGAGGGGCGCCCTTCACCAATGAGAATCCTCCTGCTGGCCGGCGGGGGCGGAACGCGGCTATGGCCGCTCTCGACCGAGGAAAGGCCCAAGCAGTTCCTCCCGCTCCTCTCGGAGAAGAGCCTGCTCGCCGAGACGTACGAACGGCTCCTGCCGCTCTCGCGAGAGGTCTTTGTCGCGACGTCGGCCCGCCATGCCGGACTGGTGCGGCGCGAGCTGCCGGATCTGCCCTTGGCGCGCCTCTTTCCAGAGCCCGCGCGCCGCAACTCTGGGCCCGCGGTTCTCGCCGCCGCGCTGCGCTTTGCCGGGGACGGCGATCCGATGACCCTGGCCGTGCCTTCGGACCAGACGGTCCGCGACGCGGACGTCTTTCGGAGCGCTTTGCGGGCGGCCGCGGACCTCGCGGACCGCGCCAGCGTCGTCATTCTCGGCGTGCCGCCGACGCGGCCCGAGACCGACTACGGTTACGCCGAGGTGCGCGGCGACGCGGTGGAGCGGTTCGTGGAGAAGCCGGGGCCCGACAAGGCGCGCGAGTACTCGACCTCGGGCCGCCATCTCTGGAACGCGGGCATCTTCGTTTTCCGGCCCTCGCGGCTTCTGGCCGAAGCGCGCCGCGTGGCCGGAGATCTCGTCGCCGGCGTCGAGCGCTTCCTTCGGACGGGCGCGGACGCGGACTACGAGGCGCTTCCCGACATCTCGATCGATTTCGCCGTGATGGAGAAGATCGCCGGCGTGCGCGCGGTGCCTCTTTCCGCCGGATGGAGCGACGTCGGGACGTGGCGCTCGGTGCGCGAGCTCAGGGGCCCGAGCGACGCGTCCGGCAACCTCGTCATTTCGCCCGTGCCCGTGCTGGCGCCCGGCGTGCGGGACGCGGCAATCGTCGTCGGCGAGGCGGGAGTGCTGGTGCTCCCGTTCGAGCGGGAGACGGAGCTGAAGCCTGCCGTCGAAGCGCTGCGGCGACAGGAGCCCACCGGCCCCCGTAAGGACTGAAGGAGCGCAAAGACCCCGATGACCAACTCCGCCGTTTCGCTCTCGAAGCTGCGCGAAAACGTGGCGCTCGCCTACCGCGGCGCACCGCGCGGCGTGGACCTGCTCCTGACGGCGCTGCTCTCCCGGGGCCACGTCCTGATCGAGGACGTGCCCGGCGTCGGGAAGACGACGCTCGCCCGCGCGCTCGGCCGCAGCCTCTCGCTCGACTTCCGGCGCATCCAGTTCACGAGCGACACGCTTCCGGCCGACGTCCTCGGGATCTCGGTCTTTCACGCGTCGTCGGACCGCTTCGAGTTCCATCCCGGGCCCATCTTCGCGAACATCGTCCTCGCCGACGAGATCAACCGCGCCACGCCGAAGACGCAGTCGGCGCTGCTCGAGGCGATGAACGAGGGCGCGGTCACCGTCGAATCGGAGCGGCGGGCGCTGCCGCAGCCCTTCATGGTGATTGCGACGCAGAATCCGGTCGAGTACCTCGGCACGTACCCGCTGCCGGAGTCGCAGATGGACCGCTTTCTTCTGCGCCTGACCCTCGGGTACCCGGAGGTGGAGGAAGAGAAGATGCTGCTGCGCCGCGGCGGCACCGAGCGCGTGCTCGCCGCGATCCCCGCCGTGCTCGGGCCCGAGCAGCTCCTCGCCCTCCAGGAGGAGACGGAGAAGGTTGCCGTCTCGGAGGCGCTCCTCGACTACCTCCACGCGCTCGTGCGCGCGACGCGCCATACCGCGGAGCTGCGGTTGCCGGTCTCGACGCGCGGCGCCCAGGCGCTCTTCCGCGCCGTGCAGGCCTACGCGCTCCTGCAGGGCCGCGCGTACGCGACCCCGGACGACGCGCAGGCCGTGGCGGAAGCCGTCCTCGCGCACCGGATCCTCTCCGTCTCCTCGGACGGCTTTGGCGCCGGCGGCCGGGAGAGAGAGATAGTCAGGAAGATCCTTGGACAGGTGGCGGTGCCGCTGTGAAAATCCCATGACAAGGCTCATTCCCGACTGGGAGATCCGCGTCACCAACTTCGGGCTCGGCTACATCCTGATGTGCCTCGTCGTTGCGATCGCGGCGATGAACACGGGCAACAACGGGCTCTACCTCGTGCTCGCGGGGATGCTGGCGGCGATGATCGTTTCTGGTGTCCTGTCGCGCCGCAACGTCCGGGGCGTGGACTGCGAGATCGAGACGGCGGGCGAGGTCATCGCGACGCGGCCGGCGTGGCTGAAGATTAGACTCGAGAATCGTTTGAAGACGGCCACGGCGCAGGCCCTCTTCTTCCTGCACGAATCGCTTCCGGGGCCCCTCTGGGTGGACCCGCTCGCGCCGGGAGAGAAGCGCGAGCTCGTCGTTGAGGGTATGTTTCCCCGGCGCGGGGTCTACCGCGACGCCGACGCGGGGCTGTTGTCGCGTTTTCCGATGGGCCTCTTCCGCAAGTACCGGAAGGCGCGCCTCTCGCGCGAGATCGTCGTGTACCCGCTACCGGAGTCGAGCCCCGTCCCGGAGCCTGTGCCCGAGGACGCGCGCGGCGGCCGCCCGCACCCCCGCTCGCGCGGCGGCGGCTCGGACATCCGGACCCTGCGCGACTTTTCGCCGGGAGACGACCCGCGCGACCTGCACTGGAAGCAGTCGGCGCGGATGCGCCGCTGGATCGTTCGCGAGCGGGAGGCCGAGCGCGACCGGGTGCTCTTCCTCGCGGTCGACAACGCCCTGCCCGCGTCGGACCCCGCCGCGCTCGCGCGGTTCGAGAAGGCGATTGCGCGCTGCGCGGGGGCGGCGCTCCTGATGCTCTCGCGCGGCGCCGAGATCGGCTTTCACGCGCGCGGCGTCAAGGTCGCTGCCCGGTCGGGAAAGGCGCAGCGGGCGCGCATCCTCGAGGCGCTGGCACGGCTCGAGCCCGTGCCGCCCGAGTCGGCGCCGGACTTTCCGGTCATGCGGCGAGGCGACCTGCGGCGGTTCGTATCGTGACGCGCGCCCGCCCGATGCCCGAGGGCCTTTCGCGCGCCTACCTCCTGGTGCTCGCGCCGGCGGCATTCCTCGCGCCGCTGCCGCTCGCGTGGACCGGGGGCGCGAGCCGCAAAGCGATCCTGCTCTACGAGCTGGCGCTCGCGTTTCTCTGGTGGCGCGCGCGAAGAGGCCGCCCCGTGCGCATCTCGGACGCGGCGATGAACGTGGCCGGCCTCGTCTACCTCGCGTGGCTCGGCTTCTCAGCCTCGACGCTGCGGCCGGGGCTCCTGCTGACGGTCGCGCACCTGCTTCTCTTCACCGGCCTGGCCAAGCTGGCGTCCCTGAAGCGGCCGAGCGAGGCGCGGCTGGCGCTCCTCGTGATCTTTCTCGTAACGCTCGCTTCAGCCTCCTCCTCGACGCACGTGTCCTCGGCGCTGTACTTTGCGGCGGCGGCCTGGATCGGGTTCCGGACCCTGGGGCTTCTCGCCGTGCTCGCGGACTTCGACGACGCGCCGCCCGACCGCGTGCTCACGGCCGTACCCACGCGCGGGCTGACGGCAGTCGCCGTCCTCGGCGGCGCGCTGTGCACGGCGCCGCTCTTCTTCGCGCTCCCACGGCTGCACGGTCCCTTCGCGCTCACGCCGTTCCGCGTGGAAGATGCCCTCGGCAAGGCGCTCGTGTCGGACCGGGTGGACCTCGAGTCCTTCGGCGCCGCCAAGAGAAGCGACCGCGTCATCCTCCGCCTCTCGTCGGAATCGGAGCTCGCGCCCGAGGACTCCCTGCGGCTGCGCGAGGCCGTGTTCACGGACTACCTCGACGGAGTGTGGACGCGCGATCCGCGCCTCGGCCCGCGGCGCGGCGAAAGGGCCGCCCACACCTTGCAGGCCCCGGAGGGCCGCCCGGGGGGCGCGGCCGTCATCTCCGTGGACCTGAACGTCTTCGGCCAGGGATTCCTCTTCCTGCCGTACGGGTCCTCGACAGTGCAGGTGGAGCGGGGGCGCGCGGTCGAGCTGCCGGACGGCGTGATGCAGGTCTCGTCGTCCCGCGGCCCGGTGCGCTACCAGACCGAGTTGCGCCGGGTCGCGCCGCGGGGCGCGGGGCGCGGGGCCATCTCGCCGGCGGACGTGCCCGCCGAGATCCAGAAGTACGCCATCGAGCTGACGGCCGGCCTCTCGGAGCCCCGCGCGATCGCGCGGGGCATCGCGGAGCACTTCGCGAAGGACTTCGTCTACACGCTCGATCCCCCGCGCGGCGCGGGCGATCCGCTCGTGCACTTCCTGCTGCGCTCGAAGGCGGGCCACTGCGAGTACTTCGCGTCCGCCGCGGCCATGATGCTGACCGCCCGCGGCATCCCGGCCCGTCTGGTGACCGGTTCGTACGGGGGGGAAGAGGGGCTGTTCTCCCGGACGATCGTCGTGCGGGCGCAGAACCTCCATGCGTGGGTCGAGGTGGAGCTGGACGCGACGGGTTTCCAGGTGTTCGATCCGACGCCTCCGGGAGGGCTGCCGCCGGCCCTCCAGGCCTACTCGCTGCTGTCGCGCCTGGCGGCCCTCGGGCGCGAGATCGAGTTCTTCTACGACCGGCGCGTGCTCGGTTTCGACGCGGCCGACCAGGTCGGCGCCATCGAGACCGCGCGCGAGTCGCTGGCCGCGGCCGCGGGCAGCCTCGCCGCGCTGAGGGAGTCGGCGCGGGACGTCTCGCCGGCCTCGCTGGCGTCCGTTCTCGGGGCGGGGCTTCTCGGCTGGATGATCTGGCGCGGCCTGTCGCGGGCCCGCAGGCGGCACGGGCCGGCGACGCAGGCCTACCTCGCGCTGCGGCATCTGCTCGCCCGGAAAAGGGGAGCCGTCCTGCCGTCGACGCCGCCCGCGGAAGTGGCGCGGCTCTTCGCCGAGACGGTCTCCGGATCGCGCGAGGACGCGCGGGCCGTCGTCGCGGTCTATTGCGCGAGCGCCTTCGGGGGCGTCGAGCCCGGCCCCGACACCGTGCGCCAGCTCTCCGAGCGCGTGCGCCGCTTGAAGAAAAGGGTCAGGTCTGAAAACTTCTGACTTTGGGAACCTATGGGGCTCAAACCCAACGGAGGCTCAAAGTCAGAAGTTTTCAGACCTGACCCTCTCTCAGTAGGCGTTCCGGTGCCGGAAGCCGTGGCGCAAGGTCATCCAGAGGATCTTGATGTCGAGCGAGAGCGACCAGTTTCCGATGTAGTACAGGTCGTACTCGATCCGCTTGGAGAGGCTCGTGTTCCCCCGCCAGCCGTGGACCTGCGCCCAGCCCGTGATCCCAGAGCGCACGCGGTGGCGCAGCATGTACTGCGGGAACTTCTCCTTGAACTCGCGCACGAACTCGGGCCGCTCCGGGCGCGGGCCGACGAGCGACATCTCGCCCCGGAAGACGTTGGAGAGCTGTGGCAGCTCGTCCAGGCTCCACTGGCGCAGGAACGCTCCGACGCCGGTGCGGCGGGCGTCGTCCACGCTCGCCCAGGTCGGACCGGAGCGCTCCTCGGCGTCGACGATCATCGAGCGGAACTTCAGGATGTCGAAGGGGCGGCCGTCGAGGCCCATCCGGCGCTGCCGGTAGAAGACCGGCCCGCCGTCGGAGAGCCGGATCGCCGCGGCGATCGCGGCGAAGAACGGCGACAGAGCCACCAGCGCGGAAGCGGAAATGCCGATGTCGAGCGTGCGCTTGACGAGGCTCATCCAACCCGTGAGCGGGACCTGCGTGAGGTGGACGACGGGCAGGCCGTCCATGTCCTCCACGCCGGCGCGGAACGTGATGTGCTGCAGCAGGTCCGGCACGACGCGCACGTCGGCGATCGTGCGGCCGACCTCCTGCAGGACGGAGAGCATGGTGTGGTGCGCTTGGAGCGGCAGCGCGAGGAAGACCGTGTCCACGCCGCGCTCGTCCACGATCCGCGCGGCCTCCGCGGTCGCGCCGAGGACGGGGACGCCGAGGTATTCGGACCCGCGTTTTTCGGCGGCGTCGTCCACGAAGCCGACCGCGCGCATCCCCGCCTCGGGGTGCTCGACGAGCTTCTCGACGACCGCGCGCCCGAGGCGCCCGGCGCCGACCACGAGCACGAGCCGGACGCCCACACCGTGGCGCCACGCCTCCTCGAGGTAGCGGCGGATGGCCGTGCGGCCCGCGAACACGAAGAGGACGTCGAGCGCGAAGAAGAAGAGGAGCACGAGCCGCGAGTACGAGAAGCCGCGGTAGAAGGTCGCCAGGCCCGCCAGCAGCACCGTGGCGAGGCCCGTCGCGACGAACACCGAGATCGCCTCCTCCACGCGGGAGCGGTTGCGGCGCACCTGGTATAGGCCGTAGAAGTAGTAGACGGCCGGCCAGAGCACGGCGATGAGCGGGCAGAGCCGGTAGTAGAGCGAGACGTCGGGGATCCCGAGGGGGACCGCGATGATCTCCGCACGAAAGCGGAGCAGGTAAGCCGCCGCGAGCGCGAAGAGCGTCGCGCCGACGTCGGAGACGAGCATCAGGATCGCGATGCGCCGCGTCGATTTCCGAATCACCCTACCAGCTCTCCGATGGCGCCGCGAAACTCCGCGGCAAAGCGTTCCCCTCCAAACGGCAGCGCCGAGGCTCGCAGTCGAGTGTAGTCGAACCGGGCCGTCTGCGCCCGCCCGATGGCGGAGGCCAGTGCCTCGGGGCCCTCGGCCGCGCAGAGGATTCCGTTGACGCCGTCCCGCACGATGTCAAGCGCGCCGCCGCGGCCGAGCGCGACGACCGGGGCGCCGCACGAGAGAGCCTCCACGGTCGAGATGCCGAAGTCCTCCTCTCCGGGCTGCAGGTACAGCGCGCAGGAGCGATACAGCTCGCGCAGCTCCTCGGGGCCGAGGCCCTCGCGGATCTCCACTGCGACGGAGGCGAGCGCGCGCAGCCTCGCGCCTTCGGGCCCGCGGCCGACGAGCACGAGCCGGCGGCCGAGGAGTCCGGCGGCCGCGAGCGCATCGTCGAAGCGCTTGTAGGCAACGAGTGCGCCCACGGCGAGCAAGAAGTCGCCGCGCGGCGCCGGCGTGTCCGCCGGACGAAAGAAGTCGACGTCGACCGGCGGATGGAGGACCCGTGCCTCCCGGCCGTAGTGCCGCTGGATCCGCGCGGCGACGGCAGAGGAGTTCGCGAGGTAGCGGGTCGGCCGCGGCGCCGTGGCGACGTCCCAGGCCCGCAGGCGCGCGACCGCGGCGGCCTTGAGCGCCCGCAGGCGGGTCCGCCCGGGCGGAAAGTAGAGGTCGAACTGCTCGTACGCGTACCGCACGGGTGTGTGGCAGTAGCAGAGGTGCGGGACGCCGGGCGGAGCGATCGCGCCCTTGGCGACGCAGTGCGAGGACGACACAACGAGGTCGTAGCCCGATAGGTCGAAGGACTCGACGGCCGAGGGAAAGAGGGGAAGGAAATTCCGATAGTGGCGCCGGGAAAACGGCAGTCGATTCAGGTACGACGCGCGGATCGGGTACCGCTCGATTGCCGGCGAGACTGACCCGGGCACGTGGAAGAGCGTGAAGATGGTCGGCTCCGGCACGAGCGGCAGGATCGCCTCCAGCACCTTTTCCCCGCCGCGCATTCCGTTGAGCCAGTCGTGGACGACGGCGGTTCTCATCGGGCGGGAAACGGAAAACGGAAAACGGAAAACGCAAAGCGGCCAGCGTCGATCATTGACGTTTCCCGTTTCCCGCTTCCCGTTTTCCGGACCCGAGCGCATCCGCGTAGACGCGCAGCGTCTGCTCGGCGGCGCGGTCCCAGGAGAACCCGGCGGCGCGGCGCTTGCCGAGGTCGGCAAACTCGGCGCGGCGGGAGGGGTCGGTCGCCAGATCCGCGATCCCGCGGGCGATCGCGTCCACGTCCATCGGGTCGACCAGGTAGGCGTAACCGCCCGCGATCTCCTGCAGCGCCGAGGTCGAGGACGTCAGAACCGGCGTGCCGCAGGCCATCGCTTCGGCGACCGGCAGCCCGAAGCCTTCGTAGAGCGTCGGATAGAGGAAGGCGTCCGCGCCCGCGAAGAGGCCGGGGAGGTCCTCTTCCGGGACGACGCCCGTCCGCAGGACGCGGGACTCGAGGTCGAGCGCGGAAATCAGCGCTTCGACCCGACTGCGATTGGGCGGCATCAGGCCGGCGAGGACGAGCGTGTGCGGCAGGGCGCGCTCCCGCCGCGCCTCGGCGAAGGCCCGCAGGACGTTGCGCACGTTCTTGTGCGGCTTTTCGCCGCCGAGGAAGAGAAGGTAGGGGCGCGGAAGTCCGTACTTCGCCGCCACGCGGTCCCGTTCGGCGCGCGGCAGGTCGGGCCGGAAGCGGGCCGCGACGCCGTTGTAGATGACCTCGATCCGCGCCGGCGCGATGCCGAAGTAGTCCACGAGGTCGCGCTTGCTGTTGTGGGACACCGTCACGATCCGGTCCGCGCGGGAGAGCGCCCGGCGGATCATCACGCGCGCGTAGAGAAGGGCCGCGCGGTTGGGAAGGAACTGCGGATAGAGGATGTGGATGATGTCGTGGATCGTAACGACCGCGCGCGCGCGGGCGAGCGGCGGGATCACGTAGTGGGTTGCGTGGAAGAGGTCGAGCCGGTCGCGCAGGAGTCGCCAGGCGAAGCCCGTGAGCTCGGAGATCGAGTAGCCGGGGGAGTCGTCCTGGACGATCTCGAAATGGGAGGGCAGCGGCGGCAGCGCGTCGCGGTCCGCGCCCGGGACGTACACGCGAAAGAGGTATTGCTCGGCCTCGGGGCGCCGAGCGATTCCTTCGATCAGGTTGCGGATGTAGGAGCCGATGCCGAAGTCCGCGACCTTGCGCGCGTCGATGCCGATCTTGGGCCTTGCCGAGCGGGTCATGGCTCTCCCCGGGCGGCCTCGGCGAGGGCCGCCGCGGTGTCCCGCGCCGCGTCCTCCCACCGAAACTGGGCGGCGCGCTTCTGCCCCGCCGCGCGCAGGGCGAGGCGCGCGTCCTCGTCTTCGAGCGCGCGCTCGATCTGCCGCGAGAGCGCCTCGATGTCGCGCGCCGGGGCATACAACGCCGCGTCGCCGCCGACCTCGACGAGCGCGTCGGCGGTCGAGGAGACGACGGGCGTGCCGCACGCCATCGCCTCGAGCAGCGGGAGGCCGAACCCCTCCGCGAGGGACGGGTAGACAAAGGCCTCGGCCGCCCGGTAGAGCTCGCGCGCCGCCTCGCGCGCAGTGTATCCGGCCACGTGGATCTTGTCGCGGTACGGCGACCGCACGATCCTCCGATGGAGGCCCGCGGTCTTCCAGCCCGCGCCGCCGGCGAGCACGAGGTCCGGGCGCGAGCGGCGCCGTCCCCACATCCGCTCGCAGGCGGCCACGAGCGCCTCGACGTTCTTGCGCGGCTCGAGCGTTCCCAGGTACAGGATGTACGGCCTGGCGTTGGCGTACCGCTGCCGGGTCCGCTGCCGGGCGGGAGGGTCGTCGACGGGGCAGAAGAACGCCCGGTCGACTCCATTGCGCGCGATGCGCACGCGCGGCGCGGTCTCGGGGTAGCGCGCGACGAGGTCGTCGGCCGTGGTCTTCGAAACGCAGAGGAAGCGCGCGGCCCGCTCGACCGTCCGCTCCCACATGGGAATGAACCCGATGAGCGTGCGGCCGGCGTGCCATTCCGGGTGCGTGATGGGCGTCAGGTCGTGCACGACGGAGACGAACGGGACGCGCCCGCGGGCCGGGCCGATCGTCAGGGCCGAGAGGAGGACGTCGGCTCCCCAGCGGGCGATCCGCCGGGGAAGCGTCGTCTGCAGCCACACGATCCCGAAGGGGTGGTGGTCGGTGTGGAGGGAGAATGCGCCCGTGCCATCGAGCGTCTTTGGGAACGGGCGGGGGGCAAAGAGCCCCACCTCCGCATCTCCCATGGCCGCTAGACCCTGTGCCACGGCATAGGTGTAGGTTCCGATGCCGGTCCGCTCGGCCAGAAGGGCCCGGCTGTCGATGGCGATCCGCACGCGAGGGAGTCTACAGTCGACAGTAGTTGACAGTTGACAGTCAACAGTTTGAGCCCGTGGCCTTTGCTCACTGTCGACTGTGAACTGTCGACTGTCGACTTCTCCCATCCGAGTTGACTACTGCCACTGCGCGGGTAGAATGCGCGGTTCGATCATGAAGCTGGACGCCGTTTCCCTCGACTCGGTGCTCGACGAGCCCCTGCGGTTCGAGAGCGCCCTGCCGGTCGCCGTTGCAGCGATCGACCGGGAGCCCCTCGTCGCGATTTCCCCCCTGGAAATGTCGGGCGAGGTCATCCGCATCGAAGGGGGATACGCGCTCTCGGCCCGACTCGTCTACGAGGGCGAGCTCGAGTGCAGCCGTTGCCTCGCCGCGTACCCCTTCCAGCAGGAAGAGGCCTTCTCGCTCGTCCTCTACCCGAAGCGGGTCCTGACGGAAGAGGAAACGGAGCTGGCCAAGGAAGACCTCGACGCCGTGTTCTACGACGACCCCGTGGTCCCGCTCGCGCCGATCGCGGAGGAGCGGGTCCAGATGGCGATGCCCATGAAGCCGCTGTGCCGACCGGACTGCAAGGGTCTGTGTCCCGCCTGCGGCAACGACTTGAACCTCGGTCCGTGTGCCGGCGCGCACGACGCCGTCGACCCCCGTTGGGAGACCCTCCGGGCCCTCGAGGAGAAAGTGTAGGAGAACGATGCCCAATCCAAAGCGACGCCACAGCAAGGCCCGCCGCGACAAGCGCCGCGCGCACGACGCGCTGACGCCCCCGGCCCTTTCCGACTGCCCGAACTGCCATGAGGCAAAGCAGCCGCACCGCGTCTGCCCGCGCTGCGGGTACTACAAGGGCAAGCAGGCGATCAACACCTAGTCGGGAGACGGGAAACGAGAAACTGTAGACGACGGCTGTCACTCGTCTTTCGTCTCCCGTTTTCCGTCTACCGTCTACCGTCTACCGGCCCCGGTATACTTCGCGCACTCGTGTTGGCTTCAGGAGAAAAGAGGCTGAGGGTGCGGATCGCGGTGGATGCGATGGGGGGAGACCACGCCCCCCAGGTCAACGTCGACGGCGCGATCGCGGCCGCCCGCGAGTTCGGAATTTCCTGCCTCCTCGTCGGCAGGGCCGCGGAACTGGAGAAGCTCCTCCGCGAGTCCGGGCACACTGGGCCTGACATCGAGATCGTGGATGCGCCCGAGGTCGTCACGATGGACGATCCGGCGACAGCGGCGATCCGCAAGAAGCGCAACTCCTCGATCCGCATCGCAGCCAACTGCGTGCGCGACGGGCGCGCCGAGGGACTGGTCTCGGCCGGACACACCGGGGCCGCGATGGTCTGCGCAAAGTTGGTCGTCGGCATGATCGAGGGCGTCGACCGGCCGGCGCTGGCCACGGTCCTGCCCAACCTCAAGGGGCACTGTTTGCTGCTCGACGTCGGCGCGAACCCGGACACCAAGACCCCGCACTTCCGCGAGTTCGCGGTCATGGGCTCGATCTACGCCGAGCTCGCCTTCGGCAAGAAGGCCCCCTCGATCGGCCTCATGTCGATCGGCGAGGAGGAATCCAAGGGCACCGACAAGACCAAGGAAGCCTTCAAGGCGCTGAAGGAGACCGGCCTCAACTTCATCGGCAACGTCGAGGGCCGCGACGTCTTCAACGGCACGGTGGACGTGATCGTCACGGACGGCTTCACCGGGAACGTGATCCTCAAGGTCTCCGAGGCCCTGGCCGAGATGGTCGAGAACCTCCTGCGCGAGGAGATCAAGCGGACGCTGCAGGCCTCCGTCGGCTTTCTCCTCTCGAAGTCGGCCTTCCGCCGCTTCAAGCAGCGCCTCGATTACTCGGAGTACGGCGGCGCGCCGCTGCTCGGGATCAAGGGCTGCGTGATCATCTGCCACGGCCGTTCGTCGGCCAAGGCCGTCAAGAACGCGATCCGTTTCGCGGCCGAGTTCTCGCGCCAGAATCTCGCCGAGAAGATCCAGGCCCAGATCGCCGAGCTCCACTCGCGCGAAGAGTGGCTGGCGAAGGCCTGACGGGCAACGTGGAAAGGGGCCGGAGATGATCCGCGCGAAGGTCCTCGGCACCGGGGCGGCCGTCCCGAAGAAGATCCTCTCGAACGCGGACCTCGAGAAGCTCGTCGAGACCTCCGACGAGTGGATCATCTCGCGCACGGGAATCCGCGAGCGCCACATCGTCTCGGAGGGCGAGCACTTCTCGGACCTCTGCACGCGCGCGGGCGAGCTCGCCTTGAAGCGCGCGCAGGTCAAGCCCGAAGACGTGGACATGATCCTCGTCGGGACGATCTCGGGCGACATGCCCTTTCCGGCGACCTCGTGCCTCGTGCAGCGCAATCTCGGCGCGGTCCGCGCCGCGGCGTCGGACGTGTCCGCCGCCTGCGTCGGCTTTCTTTATTCGCTCCACCTCGCCGACGGCCTCATCCAGTCGGGCAAGGCGCACAACGTGCTGGTCATCGGCGGCGAGATCCTCTCGCGCTACGTGGATTGGACCGACCGCAACACCTGCGTCCTCTTCGGCGACGGCGCCGGGGCCGTCCTGCTCCAGGCGACGCGGGGGGACCACGGCATCCTCGGGAGCATCATGAAGTCCAACGGCGCGTACCACGACTTCATCTGCATGCCGGGCGGCGGCTCGGACCGTCCCGCCAACGACCCGAAGTCGATCGAGGAGCGCCTTCCTTACATCAAGATGAAGGGCAACGAGACGTTCAAGGTCGCCGTCAAGGCAATGGCCGACGTGTCGACGGAGCTCCTGGCGGAGCAGGGCTTCACGAAAGAGCAGGTGAGTCTCTTCATCCCGCACCAGGCGAACCTCCGCATCATCAATGCCGTCGGCGAACGGCTGAAGATCGACCCGGCCAGGGTCTACAAGAACGTGGACCGCTTCGGAAATACCTCCGCGGCTTCGATCCCGATCGCCCTCGACGAATGCGTCCGCGAGGGCAAGTGCAACCCCGGCGACATGGTGCTCTTGACCGCGTTCGGGGCGGGGCTGGTGTGGGGATCGGTGCTGTTGCGATGGTGAAGAAAGTCGACCGTCGACAGTCGACAGTCGACAGCGCGCAACGGCCGAGCCTCTGTCGACTTTGAACTGTCGACTGTAAACCCGGCGCATGAGCAAGGTCGCGCTCCTGTTCCCCGGCCAGGGCTCGCAGTCCGTCGGCATGGGCAAGGCGCTGTACGAGGCGTCGGCCGCGGCGCGAGTGATCTTCGACGAGGCGGACGCGGCCCTCGGCTTCGCGCTGTCGCGGCTGTGCTTCGAGGGGCCCGAGGAAGAGCTCAAGCTCACGGCGAACACGCAGCCCGCCATCCTGACGCACTCGGTCGCGGCCTTCGAGGACCTGCGCGCGCGTTTTCCCGAGAGGCTCGAGGGAGCGGCCTTCGCGGCCGGCCACTCGCTCGGCGAGTACTCGGCCAACGTCGCGGCGCGGGCGCTCCTGTTCGGCGAGGCCGTGCGGCTCGTGCGCGAGCGCGGGCGGCTCATGCAGGAGGCCGTGCCGGCGGGCGTGGGCGCGATGGCGGCGATCGTCGGCCTGGCTCCCGCCGAGGTGGAGGCGGCCTGCCGGGAGGCGGCGCAGGGCGAGGCCGTTTCTCCGGCGAACTACAACTCGCCCGAGCAGACCGTGATTGCCGGGCACGCCGCAGCGGTGGCGCGCGCCTCCGCGGGGTGTTTGGCCCGGGGGGCCAAGCGCGCGATTCCGCTTCCGGTGTCCGCGCCATTTCATTGCGCGCTGATGTCCCCCGCGCGCGAGAAGATGCGGCCGCTCCTCGACGCGGCCGCGTTCGCGGACGCGAGCATCCCGGTCGTCACGAACGTCGATGCTGCGGCGGCGTCCCGCGGCGACGCGCTGCGCGACGCGCTCGTGCGCCAGATCGATTCTCCCGTGCGGTGGGTGGAAGCGGTACAGCTCCTCGCGCGCGAAGGCGTGGACCGCGCCCTCGAGATCGGGCCGGGCAACGTGCTCGCGGGCCTCGTGCGGCGCATCGAGAGGGGCATCAAGGTGGAGGGTTACGAGGGGTGAACATTTCGGATTTCGGATTTCGGAATTCGGATTTGCGGGCCCTGATGCTCGCGGCGGTCGTGGCCCTTGCGGCGTGCGCGTCGGCGGGGCCGACCCCGGCGTCGTCGTTGGACGATGCGGTCTCGACGGCCGAGGCGCGGTGCAAGTGCCGCATGGGCGTGGCGGTGCGACACATCGAGAGCGGGCGCTCCTACGAGCACAACGGCGGGGCCGAGTTCGAGTCGGCCTCCGTCATAAAGATCGCCGTCCTCACCGAGGCGATGGCCGGCGTGCGCGAGGGCCGCGTCGATCTGGCCGAGCGCTGGGACCTGACGGCAGAGAACAAGGCCGATGGCTCCGGAATGCTGCTCATGCTCGACCCGGGGTTGAATCCCACCTGGAACGACCTCGCGACCCTGATGATCGGGCCGTCGGACAGCACCGCCACGAACGCCTGGATCCGGCGCCTCGGCGTCGAGCCCATCAACGCGCGGATGGCGTCGCTCGGCTATTTGCACATCCGCCTTTTCGGCACGATCCCGATGCTTTCGCAGAAGGACGAGGAGCCCTCGCCCTGGAAGGGATTCCGCCTCGGCTCCCTGACGCCGCACGACGTTTCCGAATGGATGACGAGCGTGGCGAAGGGCCAACTTCTCGACGCCGAGTCGTCGAAGCGGATCTTCGAGTACCTCGACAAGGACCCGAGCCGGCTGCGCATCGCGCGGCGCTTTCCGCCCGGCGACCTCTGGGCGGGCAAGACCGGCTCGATGTCGGGCGTGCGCAACGACTCCGGCATCCTGCGCACGAAGAAGGGCCGCTTCGTCCTCGTCATCTTCACCGATGGCAGCAAGGCCGAAGGGTTCGGCCCCGACCACCCCGCCGTCATCGCGATCGCCGACCTCGCGAAGGCGATCGTGGACGGGTGGTCGAGGGAGTTGCCGGACATCGTGGAGAAGCCGGAATGATTTCGCGGTCCACGAACCCGATAGACTCCAGCCCATGAATCGCTTCACCGGCAAAGTCGCCCTCGTCACCGGCGCCTCCCGCGGCATCGGCGAGGCGATCGCCAAACGTCTCGCCTCCGAGGGAGCGACCGTGCTCGCGGCGGCGCGCTCGGTCGACGCCCTTGCGCGCGTGGTCTCGGAGATCGAGGCGGCGGGCGGAAAGGCCTCCCCGCTCTCGCTCGATCTTTCCAACGCCGCGTCGATTGACGCCGCGGTCAAGACGGCGCTCGCCGCGCATGGCGAGATCCACGTGCTCGTCAACAACGCGGGCGTCACGCAGGACAACCTCATCCTGAGGATGGGCAGGGAAGCCTGGGACCGCGTCCTCGCGACGAACCTCACCGGGGCGTTCCTTCTGACCCAGGCCGTCATCAAGGGGATGGTCCGCAAGCGCTACGGGCGCATCGTCAACGTGACCTCCGTCGTCGGCCTCATGGGCAACGCGGGCCAGGCGAACTACGCCGCGTCGAAGGCCGGACTGATCGGCCTGACGAAGTCCGTAGCGCGCGAGCTCGCCTCGCGCAACATCACCTGCAATGCGGTCGCCCCGGGGTTCATCGCCACCGCGATGACCGAGAAGATGACCGACACCGCGCGGGCGGCGCTCTCGACGCAGATCCCGCTCGAGCGCCTCGGCGCGACCGACGACGTCGCCGCGGCCGCGGCGTTCCTGGCCTCGGACGAGGCCTCCTACATCACCGGGACGGTCGTCAACGTCTCCGGGGGCCTGTACATGTAGGCGTTTTCTCCGGGCTTGCCCCGGGATAACTTCTAGGAAACAATACGGCGTCTTTCAGGACCATCGAAGAAGGGGGAGTGGAATGGCCGTCGAAGAAAAAGTGAAGAGCATCATCGTCGAGCAGCTCGGCGTGGACGCCAACGAGGTCACTGCGGAAGCGTCCTTCGTCGACGACCTCGGCGCGGACTCGCTCGACACCGTGGAGCTCGTCATGGCCTTCGAGGAAGCCTTCAACATCGAGATCCCGGACGAGGCTGCCGAGAAGATCCAGAAGGTCAAGGACGCCGTCGAGTACATCGAGAAGAACTCCCCGAAAACCTGACATCCCATGCCCCGTTTTTCCTCTCCGCGCCAGGTGGCCGTGACGGGGCTGGGCCTCGTCTCTCCACTCGGCATCGGCATCCGGGACAACTGGGATGCGTTGACGGCAGGGCGGTGCGGCCTCGGTCCCATCACCCGCTTCGACGCATCTCGGCTGAGCTCGCGCATCGCCGGCGAGGTGAAGGGTTTCGATCCGGCCCTCTACATCGACAAGAAAGAGATCAAGAAGATGGACACGTTCATCCATTACGCGATGGGGGCGGCCCATCTCGCGATGGAGGACTCCGGTGTGCCCGTGACCGACGGGAACCGGGAACGGTTCGCCGTCGTCGTCGGCTCGGGGATCGGCGGGCTGCCGCTCATCGAGGAGACGCAGCGCAAGTTCGTCGAGAGCGGGAACAACCCGCGCATCATCTCGCCGTTCTTCATCACGGGCCTCATCGTGAACGAGGCGGGCGGCAACATCTCGATCAAGTACGGGATGAAGGGTCCGAACCTCGCCACCGTCACCGCGTGCACGACGGGCGCCCATGCGATCGGCGAGGCGTTCCGGATGATCCAGTACGGCGAGGCCGACCAGGCGATCGCGGGCGGCACGGAATCCGTCATGACGCCACTCGCCGTCGGGGGATTCGGCGTGATGAAGGCGTTGTCCTCCCGCAACGACGACCCGCTCCACGCCTCGCGTCCCTGGGACCGGGACCGGGACGGCTTTGTCATCGCCGAGGGGGCGGGACTGGTCGTGCTCGAGGAGATGAACCTGGCGAAAAAGCGCGGGGCGCGGATCTACGCGGAGCTCTCCGGTTACGGCATGTCGGGGGACGCGTACCACATCGCGGCCCCCTCCGAGGACGGCGACGGCCCGGCGCGGGTCATGAAGAACTGCCTCGCCGACGCCGGGCTGAACCCCGAGCAGATCGACTACATCAACGCCCACGGCACGTCGACGCCGCTCGGCGACAAGGCCGAGACGATCGCCATCAAGCGGGTGTTCGGAGAGCACGCGAAGAAGGTCGCGATTTCCTCGACGAAGTCGATGACCGGCCACCTGCTCGGCGCGGCCGGCGGGCTCGAGACCGGGATCTGCGCCATGGCGGTTTACAACGGCGTGCTTCCGCCGACGATCAACTACGAGAACCCCGACCCCGAATGCGATCTCGACTACGTGCCGAACACGGCGCGCCAGAAGCGCGTCGAGTACGTGCTCTCGAACTCTTTCGGCTTCGGCGGCACCAACGGCTGCCTCATCTTGAAGAGGATGCACTGATCCACGCATGAACTCCCTCGTCTGCATCGCCTACGTTCCCGACACCGAAACCCGGATCCGCATCGGCGCCGACGGCAAGTCGATCGACGAGGCCGACGTGAAGTGGATCGTCTCTCCCTACGACGAGTACGGCCTCGAGGAGGCGCTCAGGATCCGGGAGGCGAAGGGCGCCGGCATCGTGACGGTGCTCGCGATCGGGCCCGAGCGGGCGAAGACGGGCCTGCGCGAGTGCCTGGCGCGGGGCGCGGACGAAGCGATCTGGGTGGACGCGACCGGCGTGTCGTACCTCGACGCGCTCGGGACGGCCAAGGCGCTCGCCTCGGCCGCGAAGGGCGGCGCGTGGGACTTCATCTGGTTCGGACAGAAGGGAGTCGGTTACGACGAGTCGCTCGTCGGGCCGATGTTCGCGGAGCTTTTTGGCGTGCCGCATGTCGGCAGCGTCATCCAGCTCGAGCTCGGCGAGGGCAAGGTCACGGCGCACCGCGAGATCGAGGGCGCGCACGAGGTCGTCGAGTGCGCGCTGCCGGCCGTGTTCACCGCCCAGAAGGGCCTGAACGAGCCGCGCTACGCGTCGCTCAAGGGCATCATGGCGGCGAAGAAGAAGCCCATCGCCGAAAAGAAGCTCGCGGAGCTCGGCGTCGCGGAGGCGGATCCCGCCCAGGCGAAGACCCGCTGGAGAAAGCTCGAGTTGCCGGCCGCGCGCCAGGCCGTCCACCTCGTGCCCGCGGACGATCCGGTCGCGGCGGGCAGGGAGCTGGTGCGGCTGTTGCGCGAAGAATCCAAGGTGATCTGATAGTCGACAGTCGACCTCGGAAGTTTGCCGTGAGGTTGCCCAAGATATGAAATTCCTCGTCTTCATCGAACAGCGCGACGGCAAGATCCGGAAGGCCTCCCTCGAGGCGTTGTCGCTGGCGCGCAAGCTCTCCGGCGGGCCGGTCGCGGCCGTGCTGCCGGGCAAGGGTGTGACCGCCCTCGCGAAGGAGCTCGGAAAGTACGGCGCCGGCACGGTGTACGTCGCCGACCGGGACGACCTCGCGCTCTACAGCAACAAGGGATACGTCGGCGCGCTCGACGCGGCGGCGAAGAAGGCCTCGCCGGACGCCGTCCTGATCGCGGCCACCTCCATGGGCAAGGACGTGGCCCCGCGGTTCGCCGCGCGGCACGACGTCTCGGCGCTGGCGGACGTCTTAGACCTGCGCGTCGAGGGGGACCGTCTCGTAGCCTGGCGCCCGGTCTACTCCGGCAAGGCGCGCGTCGAGGTGGACTGCGGCGCGGCGAAGCTCCAGATCGCGACGACCCGGCCGAACGTGTTTGCCGCGGAGGTCGAGGACAGCGCGGGGGAGCCCTCCGTCGAGGCGCTCGAGCTCGGCGACATCGCGCCGCGCGCGAAGGTGCTGCGGGTCGAGGCCTCCGAGTCGAAGGAGCTCGACGTGTCCGAGGCGGACATCATCGTGTCCGGCGGCCGTGGCATCAAGGGGCCCGAGGGCTGGCCCGTCGTCCGCGATCTTCAGCAGGCGCTCGGCGCCGCGCTCGGCGCGTCGCGCGCCGTTGTGGACGCCGGGTGGATCGACCACCAGCACCAGGTGGGGCAAACGGGCAAGGTCGTTTCGCCCACGCTGTACGTCGCCGTCGGCATTTCCGGAGCGATCCAGCACCTGGCCGGCATGGGCTCGTCCAAGGTCATCGTCGCGATCAACAAGGACTCCGAGGCCCCGATCTTCAAGGTCGCGACCTACGGCGTCGTCGGCGATCTCTTTAAGATCGTTCCGGAGTTCGCGAAAGCGGTTCGGGCGGCCAAAGCGGAGTGACCGTCACTCGGGTTCGGGGAGGCGCCGGCGGATCGCCTCGACGAACCGGTCCAGATCAGCGAGGCGTTCTCGTATGACCTGGCGGAGCATGTGGAGATCGAACTCGACGTAGTTGTGCACGAGAACGTTTCGGAATCCGACCATCTGGGCGAGCCGTCCCGCCAGCTCCGCGTCGATCACCTTCTCACGGCCCAGCGCCTCGAAGATCTCCCGCTGCGTGGACGGTTCTCCCAGATATTCGTCCGAAACGATGTGCGAGGCGACGTCGATGGCGGTCTGGATCGCCTGCAGCAGAGTGTGTTCGATGAAGCGGCGCTCTTTCACATCCTCCTCGATCGCCTCGAGCCGAGCGAGGGTGCGCAACTCGCGCAGGTAAGTCTCCAGCCGGGTGAGCTTCTTTGCGACGAGCTCGGGATCGGTCAAGACGCCACCCGCCTTCTGTAGCGTCGGAGGTGCCTTTCGAGATCGAAGTACTCGCTCCGGCTCCTGACCTCGAACGCGATGCGCCGCGAGGGGGACGCGTCGACGACGCGCCGTCCGTCTCGCAGCACGCGGTGGACGAGGTCCGGAGGGGCCCAGTTCAGAACGATGATCTGTACCGGCCGTTTCAGGCGGCGCTCGAGCTCGGCTTCGATGTCAAAACCCGCGCCATCGATTGTGTGCGGCGGGTCCTTCTCGAACAGGACCCCCACGTCCACGTCGCTCCGGGGCCCGGCCGTTCCGCGGGCCGTGCTCCCGAAGAGGTAGGCTGCGACGACGCGCTCGGGTCGGGAGGCCAGGACCTGACGGATTGCGTTCTCAATCTCGGAAAGCTCCACGGCTCCATTGTAGCCGCCGACCGGGGTAAACTCCCGCCCGCATGCCCCTGCTGCCGACGCAACGGGTGATCCTCGGCCTACCCGGTCGGGTGGTGTTCGGCCTCCTCATTCTCGCCGCGATCGTGGCCTTCGTCGGTTCCGTCTCGCGGCGCATCCGCGTGCTCATGGCGGG